>SHVN01000072.1 GCA_009694215.1 Xanthobacteraceae bacterium | reverse complement strand
CAAGGTCGATGGCGTCGCGGCAGCCATCAAAGCTGCGGGCGCATCCGTGCGCTATCTGCCGGCCTACTCGCCAGACTTGAACCCGATCGAGATGGCCTTCGCCAAGCTCAAGGCCGCGCTCCGCAAAGGTGCCGCACGCACTGTCGAGGGCGCTCTGGAAACTCATCGGCAAACTCATTAAGACAATTGCGCCCGACGAATGCGCCAACTACTTTCGACATGCCGGATACAAAGCGTGACCCAGATCAAGTGGAAAACGCTCTAGGAGTCGGCGAGCGCCCGCTGCACGATATCGTCGACGTCACGCGACAGCTTCGGCGCCGCCGCGATCCGCTGCAGCGCGGCCTGTGCGAGGGCGCGGCGGCCTGGCTCCAGCGCGCTCCAGCTTTTGAACGCGGTGGTCATCCGCGAGGCGACCTGCGGATTGTTCGGGTCGAGCGCCAGGATGCGATCCGCCACGAATTCATAGCCCGCGCCGTCGGCCCGGTTGAACTGGGTCTGGTTGCCCTGGGCGAAGGAGCCGATCAGCGAGCGCACGCGGTTGGGGTTGCTCGTCGAGAAGGCCGGATGCACGGTGAGCGCGCGCACGCGGTCGAGGGTCGAGGGGTCAGGCGTCATCGCCTGCAGGACGAACCACTTGTCGATGATCAGCGGGTCGACGCGGTAGCGCTGGTAGAAGTCGTCGAACGCGGCCTTGCGCTCGAGAACGTCGTGCAGCGAGAGCGTCGACAGCGCGGCCATGCGGTCGGTCATGTTGTCGGCGGCCTGGTACTGCGTCGCGGCGAGGCGGATGGCGTGCGGCTCTTGCGTTGCCGCGAGCAGGTCGAGGCAGATGTTCTTGAGCGTACGGCGGCCGGCGCTCACGGCATCGGGGCTGTAGGGACCGCTGTGGGCAAGGTTCTCGTAGGTGGACGTCAGCGCCGCGTTGAGATGCAGCCCGATCAGCGCGCGGAGCCCCGCGCGGGCCCGGAAGATCGCGTCGGGATCGACGTCGCGGCCGATCTCGCGGGCGATGTCGGCCTCGCTCGGGAGACTCAACGCCTCGGCCACGAACGCAGGCTCGAGACTGGTGTCGGCGAGGATCGCCGCCAGTGCATCGAGCAGGCCCTCGTCCACCTCGGGATCCTGGCCGGCGCGGAGCCGCGCCACGTTGCCGACCAAGAGCGCGCTCGCCAGCGTCTGCACCGCCTGCCAGCGGTTGAACGGGTCGCTGTCGCGCGCCGCCATCAGCCGCAGGTCGTCCGGCGTCAGATTGGCGGTGAGCCTGACCGGCGCCGAGAAGTTGCGATTGGTCGAGAGCGCCGGCCGCTCGTTGACGCCGGTGAACACGAATGTTTGCGCGGACTTGTCCAGCACCAGCACGCCGCGCTCGACCTTCTGCCCATCGGCGAGCGTCATCGGCAGGTCGCGGCCGTCGCGGCCGACGAGGCCCGTGACCAGCGGAATGACCATTGGCTCCTTGGTGGGCTGGCCGGGTGTCGGCGGGATCGTCTGCGCAAGATCGAGCTTGTAGGTTTTCGCCGCGGCATCGTAGCACCCGGATGCGACGACCTGTGGCGTGCCGGCCTGCGCATACCAGCGTTTGAACTGTGTGAGATCGCGTTTGCCGATGTCGGCGAAGCACTGCACAAACTGCTCAACCGTCGCGGCCTCGCCGTCGTGCCGCTCGAAGTAGAGGTCCATGCCTTTGCGGAACAGGTCCGACCCCAGCAGGGTGTGGATCATCCGCACCACCTCGGCGCCCTTCTCGTAGACGGTGGTGGTGTAGAAGTTGTTGATCTCGCGATAGAGCTCGGGCCGCACCGGATGCGCCAGCGGCCCCGCGTCCTCGACGAACTGATGCGCGCGCAGGCCCCGCACGTCGCCGATCCGCGTCACTACGCGCGAACGTTGATCGGAGGTGAACTCCTGGTCGCGATAGACCGTCAAGCCTTCCTTCAGGCAAAGCTGGAACCAGTCGCGGCAGGTGATGCGGTTGCCGGTCCAGTTGTGGAAATACTCGTGCGCAATGATGGCTTCGATTGAGACGAAGTCGTTGTCGGTCGCGGTCGCCGAGGAGGCCAGCACGTACTTGTCGTTGAAGACGTTGAGGCCCTTGTTCTCCATCGCGCCCATATTGAAGTCGGACACCGCGACGATCATGAACACGTCGAGATCGTATTCGCGGCCGAACGCGACCTCGTCCCAGCGCATGGAACGCTTGAGCGAGTCCATGGCGTAGCCGGCGCGGTCCTCCTTGCTAGGCTCGACGTAGATGCGGAGCGCGACCTTGCGGCCCGACGCAGTGACGAAGCTATCCTCGATGTGTCCGAGTTTCCCCCCGACCAGCGCGAACAGATAGGCGGGCTTCGGCCACGGGTCGTGCCAGATCGCGAAATGCCGGCCGTTAGGAAGGTCGCCCGACTCCCGCAGATTGCCATTGGCGAGCAGCACCGGCGCCTCGGTCTTGTCGGCCTCGATGCGCGTAGTGAACACCGCCATCACGTCCGGCCGGTCCGGATAGTAGGTGATGCGGCGGAAGCCTTCGGCCTCGCATTGGGTGCAGTAGTTGCCGCTCGAACGGTAGAGCCCGGAAAGCTGCGTGTTGGCTTGCGGGTCGACCAGCGTCTCGATCTCCAGCGTGAACGGGCGATGCGGCGGCTGCGCGATGGTGAGGCCGTCCGGGGTCGCCAGATAGCCCCCCTTGGCGACCAGGGCGCCGTCGATCTTGAGCGAAACGAGCGTGAGGCCATCGCCGTCGAGCACCAGCGGGGCAGGGGCGCCGGCGGCCGGATTGGGTTTTAGCTTCAGCGTGGCGCGCACCGGCGCGCGTGTCGGATCGAGCTTCACGTCGAGATCGACGGTCTCGATCAGCCAATCGGGCGGCCGGTATTCGGAGAGGCGGACAGGACGGGGTTCTTCGGTGCGCATCATGTCTCGGTCAATGTGAATCGTCTTGTGGGCGAATTTTGGCCCATCGGAAGTGGGATGCGATCAATGCCCCGATCGGTGGGCAGAGTCACGTTGCTGGATCGCGGACTGCCGGAGGCATAGCATGGCTGCAATAAAAACGCTCAACCGGGGAGGTTTACATGACACATGCATTTCGTTCCGGCTGCCCGTGCTGCCTGCCGGCTGGCGGCCTGTCGCGCCGGCAGTTCCTCTGCACCACGGCGGCCGGCGTCGCAGCGGCGCCCGCGCTCGCTGCGGGTGTGATCGGCGAGGCGCAGGCAGCGCCCCGCGCCCAATCCGGCCGTCCGATCCTGCTCAAGGGCGGCTGTGTTCTCTCGCTCGACCGGGTGATCGGCGACTTCGAGCAGGCCGACGTGCTGATCGAAGGCAAGAAGATTTCGGCGGTGAAACCCGGCATCAGCGCGCCGAACGCGCAGGTGATCGATGCATCCAAGTGCATCGTGATGCCGGGCTTCGTCGATACCCACCGGCACATGTGGCAGGGCTTCCTGCGCAACGTGCTGCCGGACGGCTCGCTGATGGACTACATCCAGGTCGTGCAGCGGAAATTCGGCGCCAACTTCGTGCCGGACGATGTCTATGCCGCCGATCTTCTCAGCGCGCTCGGCTGCATCGATGCCGGCGTCACGACCGTGCTGGATTGGTCGCACATCCACAACTCGCCGGAGCACTCCGACGCCGCCATCAAGGGTCTGCAGGAATCCGGCGTGCGGGCGGTGTTCGCCTACGGCACCCCGCAGACCGTATCCGGAAACTGGAAAGAAGCGCCGAAGCACAAATACCCCGGCGACATCGCGCGGCTGCGCAAGCAGTATTTCAACAGCGACGATCAGTTGACGACGCTGTTCCTCGCCTCGCCGGGAGGAACGCCTGATGAGATAGTGTCGATCTGGAAGGCCGCGCGCGACGTCGGCGCCCGCATCACCATCCATGTCGGCGTCGGCGAGTTCGGCCGCGGCGCATTGCTGGAGAAAATCCACGCCATCGAGCCGCTGAAGGCCGACACCACCTACATCCATTGTTGCACGCTCAACAACACCGAATGGAAGCTGATCAAGGATTCGGGCGGCACGGTCTCGATCGCGGGTTATGTCGAGACTCTGATGGGCCACGGCAATCCGCCGACCCAGAAGGCGATCGACAACGGCATCCGGCCCAGCCTGAGCGTGGACGTCGAGACGTCGGTACCGAACGACTTCTTCACCCAGATGCGCACGGTGTTCTCGCTGCAGAAGAACGAGGTCTGGGCGCGACGGCTCGCGGGCGAGAAGGATGCCGGAAAGTTCCTGACCGCGCGCGAGGTGCTGGAGTTCGCAACGGTCGAAGGCGCCCGCGCCAATGGGCTTGAGAAGAAGGTCGGTACGCTGACGCCGGGCAAGGAGGCGGACATCATCATGCTGCGCACCGACCGGCTCAATGTCATGCCGATGAACAACGCGGTCGGCGCGGTGGTCACCAGCATGGGTCCGCAGAACGTCGACACCGTGCTGATCGCCGGCAAGGTGATGAAACGCAACGGCCAGCTCGTCGGCGTCGACATGGGCCGCGTCGCCCGGCTCGGCCGACAGGCGCAGGAGCGCGCCTACAAGGCCGCGAATGTGCCGGACAAGCGCGTCTGACCGCTCTTTATTTCCTCTCCCCGCGAAGCGGGGAGAGGTTTAGGGTGAGGTGCAATGACGGATCGTTTCGATGTGGTTGTCGCGGGGGCCGGGCATAACAGCCTGGTGGCGGCGGCCTATCTCGCCAAGGCTGGCTATCGCTGCCTCGTGCTGGAAGGCCGTTCGGTGCTGGGCGGCAATGTCGTCACCGAGGAACTGACGCTGCCGGGCTTCCGCCACGATTCCTGCGGCACCGCGCATGTGATCCTGCAGGACAGCCCGATGATGCGGAACGACGAGCTCGGGCTCGCCGGTTACGGGCTTGAATACATTCACCCCGAGATCGTCTGCCACGCGCCGTTCCTCGACGGCAGTTGGCTCACGCAGTACCACGACATCGATCGCACGGTGGAGCAGTTCGCCAAATTCTCGAAGAAGGATGCGGACGCCTACCGGCGCATGTACAACGAATACGACGCGATCAAGCCGTTGTTCGACGCCGCCTCCTACACGCCGATCGGCTTCGGCAAGCCGATCAACGACCGGCTCAACGAGCACCCCGACGGCAAGAAATGGCTGCGCCGCCAGGCGCGGTCGGCCTGGGAGATCATCCGCGACAACTTCGAGGACGATCATTCGCGCTGCTTCATGCTGTGGATGGCGTTCCAGACCGTGACGCCGCCGGAATGGCCGATGACCGGGCGGAACGCCTACTCGCTCGCCTGGGGCCGGCAGCGCTGGAGCTGGTGCATCCCCAAGGGCGGCTCGGGCATGTTGACCGAAATCCTGGTGCGGCTGATCGAGGAGCACGGCGGCGTGGCGCTGACCAACAAGATGGTGCAGGGCCTGATCGTCGAGAACGGAAAATGCGTCGGCGTCGAATGCGCCGACGGCTCGTCTTACCGCGCCGGCAAGGCGGTGCTCTCGACCATCCATATCAAGCATCTGATCGATATGGCGCCGCGCGAGGCCTGGGCCGAAGACTTCGTCGATGGCGTCGAGACCTGGCAGGGCGGACCGACCCTGTTCGTGCAGCACTACGCCACCAGCGTGCCGATGACCTTCAAAGGCGACGGCGGCGATATCACGCCGATCGCCTGCGCCATGCTGTCGGAGCCGACGCGGGCGCTTCGCATGGGCTATGACTTCGCCCGCGGCGTGGCGAATGTCGAGGAGCCGGTGCTGCTCGCGGTCTCGCCCACGATCGGCGATCCGACCCAGGCGCCGCCCGGCCATCACACCATCAAGATCATCGGCATGCAGCCCTACGATTTGAAAGAGGGGCCGCAGCACTGGGACGACATCAAGCACCAGGTTGCGGACGCCAACCTCAACTGGCTGCGGAAATTCTCGCCGAATCTGACCGACGACAAGATTTTGGCGAGCGTGGTGGAAAGTCCGCTCGATCTGGAGCGGCGGAACCCGCACAACTGGCACGGCTCCTGTCACGGCGGCGCGCAGAACGCGGCGCAGGCGGCGGCCTTGCGGCCGGCGCCCGGCTGGGCGCAGCATCGCATGCCGATCCAGGGCCTGTACCAGACCGGCTCGACGACCCATCCCGGCGGCTCGATTTCGGGTGGGCCGGGGCGTAATGCCGCTGCGGTGATGCTCAAGGATTTTGGTAGGAGTCTCGACGAACTGGTGGAAAACAAAAAGGCGAAAGCGTCGGCAAAAGCTGCCGCGCTGGCAAAGTGATCGAAAGCAGGAGGAAGGCATGAAGCGGATACTGAGTTTTGTGTTCGGCGCGGCGGCCATGACGGCGGCCTGCGTTGTTTCCACCGCACCGGTGTCTGCGCAGGCCTACCCGACCCAGCGCGTGACCATCGTCGTGCCGTTCGGCGCAGGCTCCGTTACCGACATCCTGGCGCGCATATTCGCCGACGAGATGGGCAAGAAGTGGGGCCAGCAGGCCGTCGTTGAGAACCGCCCGGGGCTTGCCGGAAGCGCCGCCGTCGCCAAGTCCACACCGGACGGCACCACGCTGATGGTGACCTCCAACGGCCACACCGTCGCAGGTCTGGTGACCAAGGACGCGCCGTTCGACCCGGTCAAGGATTTCGCCGGCATCACGCGGCTGGGCTCCGCGCCGCTGTTCCTGATCACGCCACCCGATCTGGCGGCCAAGACGCTCAAGGAGGTCATCGATCTCGCCAAGAAGGAGCCGGGCAAGCTGAACTTCTCGTCGCCGGGACTTGCCAGCACCACGTTCATCGCGGGCGCCCTGTTCCGCAAGCAGGCAGGCATCAATATCGTGCACGTGCCGTTCCGCAGCGCGCCCGACGCAGTCACCGCGGTGATCCGCGGCGATGCGCAGATGTACTTCGCGCCGGTCAACCTTGCGCGCGACCAGTCCGCGGCCGGCAAGGTCCGGGCGATCGCAGCAGCGACCGCCCAGCGCATCCCGGAAATGCCGGATGTGCCCACGTTCACCGAAGCGGGACTGCCGTTTGTGTATGACTCCTGGTTCGGCCTGATGGCGCCGCGCGGCGTGCCGAAGCCGATCCTCGAGAAGATCTCAAAGGATTGGGCCGATGCGATGAAGACCCCCGAGATGCAGGCAAAGCTCAAAAGCCAGTTCCTGATCGGCGTGACCGACACCCCGGACGCGATGGACAGGATCGTCGCTGCCGAGACAGCCACGCTGTCGGCCGTGTTCAAGGAATCGGGAATCTAGCCACCGCCGCCTTCGAAGGTCATTGGGCGCGCGTGCACCGGCAGCGGTTCACGCGTGCCCTTTCGATTCCGAGCGTCAGTTTCTGCGCGGCTCGGCGTGACCGATCACCCGCTTGATCGAAGGTGAGCGGCGGCGCAGCGCGCGCTCGACCTCGTCGACCTTCTCGTGCACCACCTGCACCGCGAGTGCGGGGTCGAAGCGGCAGTGGAAGTTGACGATCTCGCCTTCGTCGGTTTCGCGGACCCGCACATTGTGCACGTTGCGGATCATGCCGACCTCGGCCCCGATCTCGCCAAGCGCCATCTCGACCGCCCGCACCCGTTCCGGCGGCGCCTCGCGGCCGGCGGCCTCCGGCGGCTGCAGAGGCTCGATGTGGGTCTCGACCTCGACGCCGGGCCCGAGTTCTTCCCGCAGCGCCGCCTCCAGCTTGTCGGCGATGTCGTGGGCTTTGCCGAGCGCGAGATTGCGGTCAACCTCGAGATCGAGCGAGACGGAATGCTGGCCCCGGATGTCATGCACGGTGACATGGTGCACGGCGAGCGCCTGGTTGCGCGAGATGACCATGACGCGCTCCTGCACGGTCTCGTCGTCGAGCGCGCGGGGGGCCGCGTCGACGCCGACCTCGGCGCGCGGCATCTCCACGCGGATCGCCTTCGCGACCTGTTCCTTCAAGGCGCCGACCCGGTCGAGCGGCAGGGTCCGGCTCACCGCCACAGCCACCTCGACGAACAGCTTGTCGCCGACCGGCCGCACCCGCACGCCGTCCACACCGACCACGCCGCCAACCCGGCTGGCAATGCGGCGGACGGTTTCGGCGGCGCCCGGCGGCGCGGTGTCGGTCAGCGTGTCGATGGTGCGCCGGCCGAGCCGCCAGCCGGCAATGCAGACAAAGACCGCGACCACGACGGCAGCAGCGGAGTCCGCCCACTGAAATCCGAACGCCACACCGCCCAGGCCCACCAGCACCGCGAGCGAAGACCACATGTCGGAGCCGAAGTGCAGCGCGTCGGCCTCCAGCGCTTCGCTCGCGGTTTCGCGAGCCACGCGGTAGAGCAGGCGGGCGCGGAAGAAATCGACCACGACTGAAACGACGATGACGGCAAAGGCCAGGAGCGACGCCTCGACGATATGCCCCTGGTTGCTGAGCAGCCGTGAGCCCGCCTCCCAGATCACCACGCCTGACAGCACGAACAGCATGGCCGTCTCGGCCAGCGCCGTCACGCTTTCGACCTTGCCGTGGCCGTAGTGGTGCTCCTCGTCGGCGGGCCTGCCGGAGATGCGAACGGCGAAATAGGTCATGATCGTGGCGCCGAGATCGATTAGCGAATGCGCCGCCTCGGAGAGGATCGCAAGCGAGCCGGTGAGAAAGCCGACCACGCCCTTGGCGATCGTCAAGCCGCCGGAGGCCGCAAGCGACCCGAGCGCGACCCGTTCCTTGTCCTTTTGCATCGGCACTCTGGAAGCTCTCGAATGCGGGGCGAACTGGTGTCGCTGGGCCATCAGATAATGCGACAACGGCGCCAAGGCAAAGTGTCTTGTTCGCGTATTGCTGCCCACCTAAGCTGCAATCGACAATCGGAATTATTCGCAAAAGCGCCCTTGAAGGCGCGGTATCATCGGGAGGAACGACAATGGCTCGGTTTGCGTGCGCTTTGCTTGCGCTCATGCTTGCGGTGCTGGGATCGAACGCGCCTGCTCAGGCGCAGAGCTACCCTTCGAAAAACATCACCATCGTGGTGTCGATCGGCGCCGGCACCGGCATGGACGTGCTGGTACGGGTTTATGCCGAGAAGCTGTCGGCGGCACTCGGCAAGCCCGTGGTGGTCGAGAACAAGCCCGGCGCCGCGACCATGCTGGCGGCGGCGCAGGTGGCGACCTCGCCGCCGGACGGCCACACCCTGGTGGTGCTCACAAGCGCCGCGATGGCGATCAACCAGGCGCTCTACAAGCAGATCAACTACAGCCCTGAGAACGACTTCGTGCCGATTTCGCTCTACGTGAAATCGCCGTTCATCCTGGTGGCCAATCCCCATCTGCCGTTCAAGACCGTGCCTGAGTTCATCAAGCACGCCAAGCAGGCCAAGCCGCTGCTCAACTATGCAACGGTCGGCGCGGGCGCACTGCAGCATCTGTCGATGGAGTTCGCCAAGCAACGGTTCGATTTCGACGCGGTCCATGTGCCCTACCGCCAGACCGGGCAGTCGGTCACCGATCTCGCCGCGGGCCACGTCGATGTGGGCTTCGTAGAAGCGGGCGCCTCCATCCCGCTGATCAAGGAAGGGCGCCTCCGCGCTCTCGCGGTGTCGGCCTCGCAGCGGCTGCCGTTGTTGCTGGACGTCCCGCCATTCTCGGAAGCCGCCAGCGCGCCGGATTTCGAAGCGGTATCCTGGCACATCCTGCTCGCGCCGGCGAAGACTCCGAAGGACATCGTCGACCGGCTGCACGCCGAGATGAAGAAGATCATGTCGGAGCCCGACATGAAGGAGAAGGCCTCCAACATCGGCCTCATCCCCATCGACACGCCGTCGGTCGCCGGCATGAACGACTACATGAAAGCCGAGCGGGTGAAGTGGGGCTCGCTTGTTGAGAAGCTAGGCCTGAAGGGTTCGCAATAGCCGCTTCGATGCCTGGACGATTGCAGGACAAGGTCGCGCTGGTCACCGGCGCCGGCTGCATCGGCCCCGGCTGGGGCAATGGCAGGGCTACCGCCGTGCTGTTCGCGCGCGAGGGCGCCAAGGTCCTCGCCGTCGACAAGAATGGCGGGTCGATGAAGGAGACGCTCGACCGTGTCGCCGAATTCGGCGGTACGATCAGGACCCACGAGTGCGACGTCACCCAAAGCGCGGCGGTCAAGGCGATGATCGACGCCTGCCTCGCCGCCTTCGGCCGCATCGACGTCCTGGTCAACAACGTCGGCGGCTCGGCCGCCGGCGGTCCGGTGGAGCTGTCGGAAGAGGCCTGGGACGGCCAGATGAACTACAACCTCAAAAGCGTGTTCCTCGCCTGCAAGCACGTGCTGCCGGTGATGGAGCGCCAGGGCGGTGGCGCGATCGTCAATCTCGCATCGACCTCGGGGCTGCGCTGGACCGGCTCGCCGCAGGTGGGCTACGCCGCGTCCAAGGCCGGCGTGATGCAGCTCTCGCGCGTAGTCGCCGTGCAATATGCCAACAAGGGCATCCGTGTGAACACCGTGGTGCCGGGGCAATTGCACACGCCGATGGTTGAGGCGCGGCTTGCGGGGCAGCGCGCGGGCGGCGACTTCGAGAAGCTTCTCAAGACGCGGGTCGAGCGCATCCCTGCGGGCTTCATGGGCGACGGCCGCGACACAGCCCATGCCGCGTTGTTTCTCGCGTCAGACGAGGCGCGGTTCGTCACCGGAACCGAGATCATCGTCGACGGCGGAATGGTGGCGCGCTGCGACTAGCGCAGCGCTACTCCGCCTTGAGGCCGGCCGTCTTGATTAGCGGCCCCCACTTGTCCAGCTCCGCCTTGTGGAAGCGTCCAAGTTCGTCCGACGTCGAGCCGACGACGATCATCGCTTGATCCTCCAGCCGCTTCTTGATGGTCGGATCGTCGACCGCCGCCTTCACGCCGGTGTACATCCTCTGGATGATCTCCTTCGGCGTCTTGGCCGGCACGAACAGCGCATACCAGCCGGTCACGTCGTAGCCAGGCAGGGTCTCACCCATCGTCGGCAGGTCGGGGACCATCGGCGACCGCTTGGCCGTGGTGACGGCCAGGAGACGCATCTGGCCCTGGCTCGACAGCGGCACCATCGGCGCGATGTTGTTGAAGAAGGAATCGATCCGCCCCGGGATCAGATCCTGGATGCCCGGCGCGGCTCCACGGTAGGGCACATGGGTCATCTGGATATTGGCGGCGCGCACGAACAGCTCGGCGGAAAGATGCGGCACGGCGCCGTGGCCGGGCGAGCCGAACGTGAGCTTGCCCGGGTCCGCCTTGGCGCGGGCGATGAATTCCGCGAGCGTCTTGAACGGCGAGTTGTTGGGAATGGCCATCGCCACCGGATACTGCACGACCAGGGAGACGGGCAGGAAGTCGTTGACCGGATGATAGGTGAGATTCGGATTGAGGTAGATGTTGGTGGCGTGATGATCGCCGGCGAGGAACATGGTGTAGCCGTCCGGCGCGGAACGGGCGGTGAAATCGGCTGCGATGTTGCCGCCGGCGCCGGGCTTGCTCTCGACGAGGAATTGCTGGCCCAGAACCTCGGTCATCTTCAGGGCGACGAGGCGCGCGATCGTGTCGGCGCCTCCGCCGGGCGTGAACGGAATGAGGATGCGGACCGGTTTGTTCGGCCATGTGGTCTGGGCGATCGCCGGGCTGGCAATGCTGGGTGCAAGCGCTGCGGCTGCGGAAAGCCTGATGAGCCGGCGGCGATCGATCATGTTTCCCTCCCGATGGCGACGGACTCTCCCGGTGCGGGGGACCGTTCGATTGTTGGTCCTATCCTACAAGCCGCATGCGGACTTACCAGCGCCGTGAGACACCGCGCGCGGCTTCGTTGTTGCGGCGCGGGATCGATGGCTGCCCAACTTGCCGGTCCGGTTGCCCCCTGCCTATGATGCCCACGTGCCGCGCCGTCGGCGCGACCTGTCGCCGAGGCACGCGGTATGAAGCAAAACAACATCGGCATCGCCGTCATCGGCGCGGGCCGCATCGGAACGCTGCGGGCGCGGCTTGCCGCCAAGCATCCGTCCGTGGGCTTCCTGGCGATCGCGGACCGCGATCCGGCGCGCGCGCGGGTGCTGGCGGAGCAGGCGGGGGCCCACTTCCACACCGGCAGTAACGCCGAGGCCATCGCCCACCCGGATGTCACCGCGGTGATCGTGTCGACGCCGGAGCAGGAGCACACCGAGCCGATCCTGCAGGCGTTGCGTCTCGGCAAGCCGGTGCTGGTCGAGAAGCCAATCGGATTCTCGCTCCCGGAGGCCGACAGGATTCTGACGACGCTGTACGAGACCAAGGGCGATCTGCGCGTCGGCTACAGCCGCCGCTACAAGGAATGCTTCCTGCGCGCCAAGGAGCAGATGCGGCACGACCGCCTCGGCAAGGTCGTGGGCGGCACCGCGCGGGTCTACAATTCGCGCGCTCAGGCCTTCGCCATCCTCAAGCGCGATCCGCACGCGACGCCGGTGATGGACGTGCTCACCTATTACGTCGATCTCATGTGCTGGTTCCTCGAAGGCAACCGTCCGGTCGAGGTGGTGGCGCGCGGCCAGTACGGCATCTTCAGGGACGCGGGGTACAATATCCACGACGTCACCTGGGCGATCGTGACCTTCGCCGACGGCGCGGTCATCAATCTTGGCGTGAGCTACGCGCTGCCCAGCGGCTATCCGACGCTCGGCCAGTCCGATCGCGTCGAGCTTTTGGGCACCGAAGGGACCATGATCATCGACGACGACCACATGGATCACCTACTGTATTCGGAACGGGGCGTGCCGCACGCCTATGTGCCGGAGCATAAGGTGAAGATGGCCTTCCTCGGAAGCAACACCGCGGGCGACTGGGCGGTGGGCGATTTCTGGGGTCCGCTCGGCAACGAGACGCGCGCCTGGCTTGACCATCTCGCGACCGGGGCGCCGACCGTGCACACCACGCCCGAGCAGGCCAGGATCAACCTGGAAACGACCATCGCCATCGAGCGCGCGGTGGCATCCGGCCAATCGGTGCGCCTGCCGCTCCAGGCGGACGTTTAGGTATGGCTCAGAAGATCGCAGTGTTCGGCACCGGCGCCAACGGCAGCTGCATCGCCGCGAGCCTGGTCGAGGCAGGCCTCGACGTGACCCTGATCGATCAGTGGCCGGCCCATGTCGAGGCGATGCAGGCCAAGGGCTTGCGGATCGCGATGCCGGAGACCGAGCTGCACGTGGCGGTGCGCGCGCATCACCTGTGCGATCTCTGCACCCTGAACGAGACGTTCGATGTCGTGCTGCTCGCCATGAAAGCCTACGATACGCGCTGGTCGTGCGAGATGATCAAGCCGCATCTGGCGCCCGACGGCATGCTGATCGGCATGCAGAATGCCATGACCGCCGGCACGATTCTCGATGTGGTGGGAGCTGAACGAACCATCGGCTGCGTCGTCGAACTGTCGTCGGAGATGTTCACGCCGGGTCTGGTTAAACGCAATACGCCGCCGAAGAAGACCTGGATCGGGCTTGGCAATCTCGATCCAGCGCCGGATCGCCGGCTCGCCGAGATGCAGGCGCTGCTCAGCCCCGTCGGCCATGTCGAGATCAAGCCCGACATTCTCGCCGCGAAGTGGACGAAGCTCATCGTCAACGCGATGTGTCTCGGGCCGTTTGCCATGGTCGGCCTGACGCTGGCCGATGCGGTCAAGCTGCCGGGAATGCGCGAGCTGATCGTGGAGATCGGCGAGGAAGCGATGCGCGTCGGCCAGGAGCTCGGCTATCCGGTCGAGCCGATCATGGGGCTGACGCAGGCGGACCTTGCGGGCTCCAACCGGCCGATCGAAAGGCTGTTCGACAAGCTCGCCAGCGACATCGGGCCGGGGCGGGGGCGCAACACCGTGCTGCAGGATTTTCTGAAAGGCCGCGCCAGCGAGGTCGACATGATCAATGGGCTGGTCGTGGAGGCGAGCGAACGCCGTGGCCGCACGGCCCCCGCCAATGCGCGTATCGTCGACATCGTCCGGAAGATCGAGGCTGGCACGCTCAAGCCCGTGCCGGGCAACATGGAACTGGCGCTGGCGCCGCGGCACTAGGCCATGAGCACCGTGAAGAGAGACACGGACGCGACCGATAGCAGCAGCGCGAACATCCCGTATCGGATCGCACGCTCGTCCGAGCGCGTTCGCTGGGCATCCGGCGTCCCTCAATGCGCCACGGCTGGTCATGCACTAACATTCAACCCGGACCACCCAACGGGGGCTGGTCCAATTGATTGCTTGTGCGAATCTACTTCCTGGGTGGGGTCACGGTTGGACGCGAAAGATGACCCCTTCAATTCCAATCTTTCGCAACGAGATCAATGCGCTGGAAGATTTTTGGGGTGGGGTCAAAGTTGCGCGCGATTTTGCAGTCGGGCGTCAGCCGGTGCTGCTGGAAGTCGTAGCCCAGGAACACGGTCACGGCGACATTGTCGCGGACGAACCGCCAGCCGGGAAGGATCGCGGCCGCAAGCTGTTCGCCGCGGACATTGGTGTTGCCGAGCGCGCCCGAGATATAGTGATAGATGCCGCCGCCGAACATGAGTTTGAGCACCGGCCCATCCCGATCGAGGCCCGACGGCACCCACAAGAGGCCGCCGTGCGCGAAGCCGCCCTGGCGCCAGACATCGGTGGTGGAGAAGAGAAGTAGCCGCGCCTGCTGTTGATCGGCACTGCTGATTTTATTGATCGGTTCTGGCTCGGCCAAAGCGCCGCTCGCCGCCGAGCCGAACGCCGCGGCGAGAATCCACAACGCGGCGATACGCCCACCCGTACGCATCGAGGCCCCCCCAAGCCTCGTGACCGGCGCAATCGGGACCCGGCCACTGGAAAAGATTATTTGCGCAAGGGTTGCGAAGTCGAGCGTTGGACCGGGCTGGAATTTGCCCAAATATGCAGACCGTGCCTGTATTTTCGACCGCCAACGAAGGCCTTGCCCACGGGCAGGTCTTCGAAATCGGCATAGGAGAGCGGGCCGTGACGCGATATATGCTGATGTCCGCATCCGGCCGAGATTCCCAAGGTATCCCAATGGCAATCGCTTCCGTACGAACCCTGGATGACGAATCCCGCCGGCGGCTGACCATCGGGTTCAACAACTTTGCCCATGCCGTCGATCACTACGTGATGCTGATCTTCCCGACCGTGGTGATCGGCCTCGAAGTGGTTTATGGCCGCCCTTACGGCGAGTTGCTCGCGCTCGGCACCGCGTCGTTTTTCGCCTTCGGCATCTTCTCGCTGCCGGCGGGCTGGCTCGCCGATCGTTGGAGCCGCCGCTACATGATGATCGTGTTCTACATCGGTTGCGGCTTGAGCTGTGCCGCGGCCGCCATCGCGCCGAACTTCATCGCGCTTGCGTTTGCGCTGTTTGCGCTCGGCGTGTTCGCCTCGATCTATCATCCGGTCGGCACCGCGATCGTGGTGGCGGCCGCGACCAATCGCGGCCGGACGCTCGCCTTCAACGGCGTCTGCGGCAACATCGGCGTGGCGTTGGCCGCCGGCATCACGGCGGCGCTGACCGCCTGGATCGGCTGGCGCGGGGCGTTCCTTGTGCCTGCCGCGGTCTGTGTCGCGACCGGGATCGCCTATCTGGTGATGGTGCCGGACGACCGCAAGCATGCGGCGGGCCGCAGCGCCGCGCCGGACGTGCGGCTGGCGATGTGGATGATGATTGCGGTGTTCGGTCTGTTCATCCTGATCGGGACCACCGCCGGACTTGTGTTCAATACCATGACCATCGCCTTGCCCAAGTTGATTGATGAGCGCATCAGCGGCATCTCGCTGGTGCAGGTCGGCGGCATCGCGACCGGGGTATTCCTGTGCGGGGCCGTCGCACAGTTCACCGTTGGGCGCGTGCTGGAGAAATATCCGGCGCATCTGGTGTTCGCATTTACCGGGCTGATGCAGTTCATCGGCGTGGTCTGGGCGGTCTATGCCACCGGCTACGCGCTGCTTGGCGCGCTCGCCTTCTCTATGGCGTTCATCTACGCCCAGGTGACGGTCAACGATTTCGTCATCGCCCGCTACACCGCCGACAAATGGCGGGGCCGCGTCTATGCGGTGCGCTACTTCATCACCTATCTGATCTCAGGCGCGGGCATCACCTTGATCGCGCTCCTGCACAGCCGCGGCGGCTTCGATCTGGTGCTTGGGACGATCGCCGTCATCGCATTCGGCTTCGTGATCGGGACCGCGGCAGTGGCGCTACTGGTCAACGGCGTCGAGCACGATTCCAGAGCCGTGCAGCCAGCCGAGTAGCTTCAGAACAGCTGCGGCGCCAGATCGACGACGCCTGCGCCAGTGCGCTCGTGCGCGATCTCGGCGATCCGGGTGCGGTGGCAGCAGTCCTTGTCGCGTTCGTAGCAGAGCAGGCACACCGCCTGGCCCGACTTCACGATCGACACGAGCTCGTCCATCGCCTCGACCGCCTCCGGCGTCGTGAGGTGCCTCGCATAGATGCGCCAGAGCGTGTCGAGCTTGCCCGCACGCGCCGCCTCGCGGCCCTCGGCCGGTGTGCCAAGCTTCTGCAGATGAAGATAGGCGATGCCTTCCTCGTCCAATGAGGCGGCAAGCTGGCGCTTCGAAAAGCCCGGCCGCCGGGAGGCTGCCACCGCCCGCGTGTCGACCAGGAGCTTGACCTTGGCGCGCTTGAGCTCGGCGATCACGGCGTCGGGCCTAGCCTTCTCGTAGCCGATGGTGAAGGGCTATCGAGGTGAGCGGTACAAACGAAAAAGACTCCAGAAAGAATCTGGAATCGCGTTAGTAGGACGAAATCATTGGAGAATTTGGAACGTAAAAGTCACTTTCAAAAGGAATTTCAACGGTCAACGAGAGAACGTGCCGTTGACCTCGATCGAAGTCAGGCGCTCGCTGGCGTAGGCCAGTTCCTTGGCGTGCGGCAGACCCTTTGGATAGAACGCGCCACGCCACGGCTCGAAGGTCCAGCCGCCGATCCCAATGCGGATATGGTTTTTGAGAGTCATCGTCTTGTCACATGGCTATGGCATACAATCGCGCAAGTGGTGACGGAGAGTATCAAGTTCCCTCACCAAAAGCGGCCACGATGAACTGGTGACGCCGGATGAACGCGCACCAAATCATTTGTGGTCGTTTCCATTTGATTCCCACACATGACTTTCGGCGGTCATTCCGGCCGAGCGCAAGCGAGTGCCGGAATCCATAATCCCGGTCTCGATGATACAGCATCACAGGGGTTATGGATTCCGGGATCGCGCGAAGATGCGCGCCCCGGAATGACGGTCGAGAGTCCTTGCCAATATAAACAAAGGCCCGGGATTTCTCCCGGGCCTTCGCATTTTACGTTGGTGGCTGGACTAGAAGTCCATCCCGCCGCCGCCCGGCATCTGCGGCATGCCGCCGCCGGCTCCGGACTTCTTCGGCATCTCGGCGACCATGGCCTCGGTAGTGATGAGCAGGCCCGCGATCGACGCTGCGTTCTGCAGCGCGGCGCGCACGACCTTGGTCGGGTCGATAATGCCCTTCTTCATCAGGTCCACGTATTCGCCGGTCTGGGCGTCGAAGCCGTAGCCGTAGTGGCTGTTCTCGAG
>SHVN01000071.1 GCA_009694215.1 Xanthobacteraceae bacterium | reverse complement strand
GCTACCAGTCCACCAGGGACGCTGCTACACTCCGATCGCCGTGACAATGCCCCGGCAGACGTTCTACTTATCGACGCGGAGATTCTGTTCAGACAACCGGGACGACATCTCCCTCGCAAGAGCTTTCCGGAAAAACGAATAGCTGGCTGAGCGACATAGACCGAGTGACAAGGGGAATATCCATGATGATGTCGACTGTCGTCGGTGGTGCAATGCTGCCTCATGCGCCCCAGTTTTTTACTCAGCCGGATTCCGAAGACAAAGCGGTTATCGGCGAGGTTCAAAAAGTCGCAAAGGAGATTGGGGATAAGCTTAAGGCCCTCAAACCTGACCTTTGGATCATTTTCTCGAATGATCACGCGGAGCAATTCTTCCACAATGCCGCGCCGCCTTTCACGATTCATGTAGGCGGTGAGGCCAGCGGCGAATTCGCAGGACGGAAATTTCACTGGAATGTTCCCAGCGAGATCGGCTTTGCGCTCGTTCGCGAGCTCTATAGGCAGAACTTCGACCCAGCGTTCTCGTCCACTGCGAAGATCGACTATGCAATCGGAATCCCGCTCACTCACATCGGATTGTCGGAACCCGTATTGCCGATTTACGTCAATGCGTACCTCCCGCCGCAGCCGACGATGGAGCGATGCTACTCGTTCGGCCAGGCGGTGGCGCGGAGTGTTACGGCCCTGAGACTCAAGACGGTCATCCTATCTAGCGGCGGCATGTCGCACTTTCCTGGCACCGATCGATATTCAAACCCCGAACTCGCTTGGGACAAGAAGGTCCTCGAAAAGCTCGCTGCTGGAAACCTCAAGTCATTGATCGGATACGACGAGACGGAACTGGATGAAACGGGCAACATCGAATTGCGCTGCTGGGCCTGCGCGGCGGGAGCTCTCGGTGAAAGAAAGCCGGACGTAGTTTCGTTGAACCCTAGTTGGCATCACAACTACGCGTCACTTGGCTGGACCTCCAACGCGACTGCGACGACGCCGCACCCTCATTATCCAGAGACAAAACCGGAGCTGGTGGAGCTGATATCGGCCTTGCACGGCCTGGCTCACGACGAGACAAAGCGAACTCAATATGTCTCGAATCCCGAGTCCTACGCCAATCAATTCAAGCTAAATCCCGCGCAGCGTGTTGCGCTAATTTCTCTAGATATGAGGGCCATCACATCTATGGGAGCGCATCCGTTGGTGCCGTTCCTCGCCGATATGCAGATCAAGCGATTGCGTAAGTAAGACGCGGCAACTGCGCGCAAAATATGCATTCGCCAGAAAGACCCGCAGATTTTTCTCGCCAAAGTGCGTGCCTAGCCCACGGTTATGTTCAGCGTCCCTTGGACATAGGTTCCCTAGCCGGTGAATATCGCGGCGTGTTGTCCGGGTGGATGGATTGCTTGCCAAGCTGTTGCCAGGCGGCTGGCGCGCCTGCCTTCTTTGCCGCCTCGATTTTCGGGATCGTGCGGTCCCAGTGTGCGGCAATGAAGCGCTGGCCGGTGATGCCGTCGGATTCGGGCGAGGCAAGCCATATTAGCGGTGGTACCATCACGTCGGGTGAAATCAGTGCCGATCGTTCGACGTGAGGCGCAGTCACTATCATGCGCGTATCGGCCGGCCCGCCCGGAATCAGCACGTTCGCGGTCACGCCGGTCCCCTCCAGTTCCAGCGACATGGCGAGTAGATGTGCTTCGTTCGCGGCCTTCGATCCGCCATACGGCTGGATGTTGCCGCGCCACATCGTATCCAGGCTAGTCGTCACATTTACGATGCGTCCCCAATGCCGCGCAAGCATGGGCTCCAGAGCGGCGCGCATCAGCAGGAAGGGCGCTACGACGTTGACATCGATGACGCGGCGGAAATCAGCCGGCAGCACTTCCCAGAATTTCGGCGGTTTTGGCCCCGAGTCGTCGCGCAGCAGTCGGCTTGTAGTGCCAGCGTTGTTGACAAGAACATCGAGTTGGCCGAACCGATGGAGTGTCTGTCGTACAATCTGCAGCGCAATATCATCACGTGTGATGTCGGCTGTGACGACAAGCAGGCGGTCACCTGCGCCATTGCTATGCGCGGCTCGACTCATGTCTTCAAGCGCTTGCGCATCGACATCGACTGCAGTGACGCCCGCGCCGGCTGCGAGTAGGCCGAGCGTCATGGCGCGTCCAAGCCCGCGCCCTGCTCCAGTGACAATGACAGCTCGTCCGTTCAGCGATTCGAGCATTGCAGATTCCTTGTTTTCAAGTGTTCAACCTGTGCGTCACAGAACGTTGAAAGCTGATCATCGCTGCTTTGAGACAGTCGATGCGCCGGGATTCTATCGGATATGCGAGCTTCTACCGGTTTTCATCTGCGTGGCTGACGTCCGATCGTTTGTTTACCCGACAACATTTTCCGGCTGATCGCTCGACCGAGCTGCATATGGGACTCGGTCATCTTCGCGGGATGCCAAGCTGCTTCGCAATGCCCGCCACTTGAGCGTGTTGCTCGGCGATCGATGCGGCAAACTCTTCGGGCCCACCCGGATCCATGCCCTGCCCAGCGGCTTTCATTCGACTAACGATCGCTGGATCGGCGACGAGCGACAGAAAGTCGGCGGCGATCTGCTTGCGCAATGCGAGTGGCATGGAAGATTGACCATATACACCAACCATCGATACGGACTCGAGTGTGGGGAAGCCTTGTTCCACGACCGAGGGTGTTTCTGGCGAGAGATCGCTGCGGACACGGTCGGAGATTGCCAGCAATTTCACTTTTCCCGCCTGCAACTGCGGCAAGACCACTTGATATGCTACGCCTAAAATCTGAATGCGGTTCTCCGCCAAGTCCGTCGAGGCCTGGACGATATCACGATAGGGTATTTTGGAAACGCTGAGTAGTTGCTCGCGCAGAAATCCTTCGAAGACGAACTCTTGGAACCCTGGTGTCATTCCAAAGTTCATCTTTCCGGGATTGGCTCGGGCCAGCTCGACAAATTCCTTCAAATTGTTTGCCGAAAGAGAGGCGGGTACCGCTTGAACTAGAACTGTCTTCGACAGTCTTACGATTGGCCCCATGTCTCGGGTCGCGTCGTATGGCAACTTATCGTGAGTATAGGGATGCACCAGATATACGCTGGTCGGGCCGAAGAAAAACACATGATCGTCGGCGGACGAAATAAAAGAAGTGATGGACAGGATTCCATCTCCGCCGGGGCGGTTCTCGACAACGACTGGCTTGCCCCACTTTGCTTGCAACCGGTCACCCAAGATCCTTGCGATGATGTCAGTGCTCGATCCTGCGCCGAACGGCAGGATGAAGCGCACCGCGCGTTGCGGCCAACTCTTAGTGGCACCCTGTGCTTGGGCAAGTGACGCAAACCCACCTTGCATCGTAACCAGCAACGCCGCAAACACCGCCCCCAAAAGCCTGCGCATTAGAGCCTTCCTTTTCAAGATCCAAGCCATCTCAGCGACGTGCTTTCGATCGCAACCATTGATTCAACTCACGCAATCGATGTGAATATGAATCGCCTCGTGACCGTCAATAATTTCGCGGCCCAACACCCGTAGCGCCTTCTCAGAATTATCGATGCTATAGGCATGCGTACACAGTTGAGCCAACTCTTTCTCATAGCGGCCCAGCAGCGGGATTGCTTGATCGAACGCGCTCCAGCTTGATGAAAGCACGCCCTCCAGGGTGATCTCTTTCAGGATCAGCTTATCGGCCACCAAGCCTTCGAGGGTTCGGCGGTTCTTGAGACCAGCGAGTATGATTCGCCCGCCGGGACGCACAATCTCAACGGCTTGGACAAGCGGTTCGATAGAGCCCGCAGACACGTCGAGCACGACATCGACGCCGAAATTGCCTGTTAAATCTTTCGCCCGAGCGATCGGATCTTCTTCGTCGACCACGATCGTCGCGTGCGCTCCGAGGAGCTTGGCCTGCTCCAAGCGAAATCGGTCCTGAGACGTGCCGGTGACGATAATCAGCTTCGCACCAGCGGCCTTTGCGACGACAACAGCGAGCAGCCCGCGCTGGCCTGGCCCGCAAATCAAGACGGCATCGCCCATGCCGATGCCGCCTCGCTCGTATCCCCAGCGCACCGCATTCGACATGGGATTACACAAACTCAACACATCTCGCCGCATGCTATCCGGTGCGCGGTGAACGTTGGCTTGTGGGTGCAGATACATGTGTGTTGCGTAGCCGCCCCACAGATGCGGCGGCCGCTCGCTGCTGATCCGCAAGCCGTAGCCCATGCCCGCGCTACACAGAACCGCGCGTCCGTTCTGGCACTGGTAGCATTTGCCGCATGGTATAGATGCTTCGACGATCACGCGATCGCCTTCCTTCACGCGCCAGCGACGAGAGGCGTTCGCGCCAATCTTTTCGATCCAACCCTGGATTTCATGGCCGGGGATAATTGGTCTGATATCCCACGGCGTGTTCTTGAGGTGGCCGCCGAACTGTTCGTAGTCGGTGCCGCACAGCCCGGCTGCCTCGACTCGCAACAGGCCGTCATCTTCCGTGATTTCAGGGATCAGGAAGTCCCGAAATTCAAACTGGCGGGGTCCGATTAGGACCGCAGCATGTGCTTGCTCGCCCATGAACTTCTCCGTCCTCGATGCGCCGTGTCACAGCAGTGCATCCGCAGTCAGTCGGCTGACTATGCGATGGCGCCGATCAAGAATTGCCCAGCTTAGCATAAGGCGGCCCGGCGGCGTATATAGCTGGATCTCATGCGTCGACCGCATGGCCTTAACGTATTCAACGTAGATATCGTTGGAAGTTGCGACAACAATCATCTCTCCCGTCGATCGCTGCAACGCATGCATGGTCTTGGTCAGCGCGCTCTCCTCGATGGCTATCGAGGTGAGCCGCGATCCAAGATCCGGCAGTTTGCCGGTCGCATGATATTGGCGCGTGTGGCGATCGAAGCTGAGGTATCCACAGTCTGCGAGGCTTTTCAGCAGCGCCGCCGTGCTAGAAACTGGATAGTGAAGGCTTTTCGCGACGTCGTTGAGGCGCAAGGGCTGCCGCGCTTCGCCAAACTGCTCCATCACCTGGAGAGCACGCACAGCTGATTTTACGTTCGGCATGTGTGATTGAGTTCGTGTCGGCTGGATTTCTATGATTATGAAAAGTCAAAAGCAACTGACAAGATAGTGCAGTCAGCGGAGAAGTGTTCGCATGAAGGAATTCGCAGTCCTGGTGACGGGTGCCGCGAGCGGGATCGGCAAGGCCTGCGTGGAGCGGCTGCTCCAGGATGGCACGCAAGTGATGTGCTTTGATCGTGACGCAGAAAGCTTGAAGCGCGCGTTTGCTGATCAGCAGCAATCGGTGGCTCAACTGCACGGAGACATTGCCATCCGGGACGATTGTCGCGCTGCCGTTGAGATGTGCGTCGATCGGTTCGGACAGATTGACGGGCTAATCCATTGCGCCGGGATCCATTCGAGCCGCTACTGGAGCGACCTTGAGGCGGAGGAGTTCAATCGAGTCCTGGCAGTTAACGTGACCGGCTCTTTCTTGATCACACAGGCGGTCGCGGCCCGGATGGCCGCCAGGCGCAGCGGAATGATCGTTCTCACCTCGTCGACCAACGTGATCACCGGCGGCGTTGGCGGCCAGGCCGGGATTGGGGGCCCTGCCTATGTCGCATCGAAGGCCGCGATCGTCGGACTGGTGCGGTCAATGGCGCGGTCGCTAGGACCGAGCGGAATTTGCGTGAACGGCATATCACCCGGCGTGACCGATACCCCGATGATTGCCGCCTATTCTGAAGATCACCGCGCAGCACAGGTGGCGCGCTCGCCTTTGGGCCGCATTGGGACCCCGGATGATATTGCCGGCGTAGCCTGTTTCCTCGTCAGTTCAGGAGCCCGGCATATGACCGGCGAGATTGTGATTGTGAACGGCGGCGCGACCTTTGGATAGTTTGTTGAGGAATAGCGATGTCGCCGAACAGGGGCTCAAGGACTGGCCTGCGCCCTGCGCTCCGCACCTTTGATCGCGGAGACGACGTGACTGCGTTTGTTGAGTGTCCAGAAGTAGCTTTGTGGCCGGAAGTTCAGGTCGAGATCGATCTTAGCCATAGAAAAACCCTCCATCGGTTGTGCCGAGGAGGGCTTCAGCGCTCGCGCGTCCCGGTTTGTTGCCGACCCTGGCCGCATCCCCTTGCGGGAGACCACCTTGCCCGGTTGGCAGGTTGGCGAGGGTGTGAGCCTGCTCATGATGCAGGAACGAGTGTAGAGGCTGACGGGTCGTGTGTCGAGGCGAATATGCTTCGCTGGAGGCTTGCGCCCACACGCTTTAGCTGCGCGGGGCGCGGCTGTTGTTGATCTGCACAAGCTTGTGCATCATGCGCATAAATTGCCTCCCAGGGAGCGAAGCTCGCGAATCATGAGCTCTGGAAATTGCGACAAGTACGAGGACAACCACGATGAAGCGCAGCACTCAGCGGATTCTTACCACTCACGTCGGCAGCCTGACGCGACCGGACGATCTGATGGCGCTTTATGCGGCCAACGCATCCGACGAGAAGCTACAGCCACGGCTGCGCACAGCGGTAGGCGATATCGTCCGCAAGCAAACCGAGTCCGGCATTGATGTCGTGAACGACGGAGAGTACGGCAAGGCGATGCGAAGTACGATGGATTTCGGCGCGTGGTGGTCCTACATCTATTCTCGCCTCGAAGGCTTCGAACTGCGCGAGGAGCAGGCCAAGAAGGGCCGCGGTGCCTGGACCTACGGCAGCAAGGAACGCAAGGAGTTCGCCGAATTCTACGCCGCCGAGGCGAGCGCCGCCGCGAGCGCAGCCCGGCAGAGCGGTTCAAGCACCGCGCAGCTCTACGGCCTCACTTGCACCGCCCCTGTGAAATACGTGGGCCACACCGCCATCAAGCGCGACACCGAGAACCTGGCCGCAGCGGTTCGCGCCACCCGCGCCGAGGACGCATTCATGACCGCAGTGTCGCCGGCAACGCTGCAGATTCTACCGAACGCCTACTATAAAAGCTCTGAGGACTACACCTGGGCACTGGCCGAGGCGATCCGCGATGAATACAGAGCCATCGTAGACGCTGGCTTCATCCTACAGATCGACGATCCGGCGCTAGTCGACATATACGACTGGTGGTTCTCGATGAACGACGACATCGCAGGCTATCGGAAATGGGCAACCTTCCAGGTCGAGGCGTTGAACCACGCGCTGCAAGGTATCCCTGAAGATCGCGTTCGCTTCCACATCTGCTGGGGGAGCTGGCACGGCCCGCACAAAGGCGACGTCGAACTCAAGGACGTAGTTGATCTGCTGCTTAAGGTGAATGCGCAGGGCTATTCGGTCGAAGCGGGCAATGTACGCCACGAACACGAGTGGAAAGTGTGGCAGGAGACGAAGCTCCCGGATGGCAAGGTCGTCATCCCCGGCGTGGTTAGCCACGCCACCAACGTGCTGGAGCATCCGGAGTTGGTAGCGGATCGCATCGTGCGTTTCGCCAAGGTGGTCGGCCGCGAAAACGTCATCGCAAGTACCGATTGCGGCCTCGGTGGTCGCGTCCATCCGCAGATAGCTTGGGCCAAGCTCGGCGCACTCGCCGAAGGCGCGAGACTTGCGACAAAGCAATTGTGGGCTTGATGACCCGCGACGTCTGGTCAACCGGCGCGCTCCTCGGCGTCAGGTGCGCCGCCTGCTATCACCGTGCGGGAAAGCAGCGCGCCGGTCTGCCACGTTTTTGGATATGGTGAAGGTATAGAAGCGGGAGTGTCTTCGATGGAAACGATCATCTGGCTAGCGGTGGTGGTTACGACAGCCAACGCGTAAGGCCGGCCCAAGTGTTAACTTGGGCCAGCCGAGACCGCGCTCGTCAGTAGCTTGCCGCATCACCGATGGTCAGCACACGTGTCGTCACGCCACGTCCATCCGAAATTCGCTTTTGAAGTGCCGCCATCATCGTTTCGGCGTAACAGAACATGCATCACAAGTTCAACGATATCCTGGCCTTTATCTCCCGTGAGGAGACCCTTTATCCAGGCGATGTCGTGGCATCCGGCACCGTGCCGACCGGCTGCGGCCTTGAACTTGGCCGGTTTCTCAATCCGAATGATGTCGTCGAGCTTGAAATCGAGCGCATCGGAATCTTGCGAAACCGCATCATCAGGCCAGGACGCAGGTCTGTTACTGATGCTTAGAAGTCAGATATTCAACGGATCAAAATTTCCTTCGTAATGCGATAGATTGGGGGTTGGCGAAGCTCTCTGTTGGAGCATGCGCTTCGGTCGTCTAATTCCAACGCAAGTGGCTTGGAAACAACCGGGTAACATCGAAACGGCGTTTGTCGCATACTGACAAGGGCAGGGAGGGAATCCATGAAATGGACGATCGTTATGGCAGTTACGGCCTGCGCTGCGCTGGCTGCTCCCAGTGGCGCGCAGGATCGCTATCCGTCGCGACCCGTAAAACTGGTTTTGCCGCAGCCCGCCGGTGGCGCGGTCGACCTCATTGCGCGGGCCTTGGCCGATCGGCTTGCCGAGCAGATGGGACAGCCGTTCATTGTCGAGAACATGCCGGGCGCCAATGGCAGCCTAGCTGGCGGCAATGTCGCGCGCTCGCCATCGGATGGCTACACGCTGATGCTCGCGGTCGACAGCAATCTCGTCATCAATCCGAGCCTCTATCACACGCTGACCTACGATCCTTTCAAGGACTTCGCGCCGATCAGCATCATCGCACGGCTCAACATGGTGTTGGTCGCCAATCCCAAGATTTCCGCCAACAGCGTCAAGGAACTGGTCGCCTATGCCAAGGCGAACCCCAACAAGCTCAACTACGCCGAGATCGGCATCGGCAGCGCCATGCACATGGGCATGGAGCAGTTCAAATTCATGACCAAGACCGAGATCAATCGCGTGTCCTATCGCGGCACCGCTCCGGCGATCACCGACGTGGTCGCGGGTAATGTCGATCTGATGTTCACGGGTCCGCCTTCGGCGAAATCGATGTCTGAGGGCGGCAAGCTCAAGCTGCTGGGGGTGGCGTCGGCAGAGCGGATCGCACTGCTGCCCGACGTGCCGACCGTCGCCGAAGCCGGAGTGCCGGGCTATACAATGGCGAGCTGGTTCGGTCTTCTGGCGCCAGCGAAAACGCCGACGGCAATCGTGGAACGCCTGTCCGCCGAGACCAAGAAAGCGGTGAACAGCCAGATCTTCAAGGACCGCATGAAATCGGTCGGTCTCGAAGTCGATGGCGGCACGCCCGCGGCGATGCTCGAAACCATGCGGTCCGACACGAAGCGTTGGGCCGAGCTGATCAAGGCCACCGGCATCACAATTCCGCAGTAACAAGAGCGAACACATGAACTCCGGAAGGCAAATGAATCTCGGCGTCTACGCCGTCGGCACGGGCAACCACGTGTCCGGCTGGCGGTTTCCGGGCGCGGCCAAAAGTAGCGAGGAGTTCGCGATTTTCAAGACGATCGCGGACTCGTGCGAACGCGGCAAGCTCGACTTCCTGTTCGTCGGCGACAGTCTTGCTTTCGTGCCGGAACAGCACCCGGGCCAGATGCTGCGGTTCGAACCGCTCACCCTGCACGCCGCGTTGGCCACACAGACGTCGAGAGTAGGCCTCGTGGCCACAGCCTCAACCACCTATTCGGCGCCGTTCAACATCGCCCGGGCCTTTGCGTCGCTCGACAAGTTGAGTGGCGGTCGCGCTGGGTGGAATGTCGTGACCACCGGGCTGAAAGAAGCGGCCGGGAACTTCGGTATGGCCGCCCCGATGGATCATGCCACCCGGTATGAGTCGGCCACGGAATTTGTCGAGGTCGTACAGGGTCTCTGGGACAGTTGGGAGGAAGGCGCCATCACCACCAACGTGGAAACCGGCGAATATTTCGACAAGACAAAAGTGCATTCGCTCGACCACGTCGGCGAGTTCTATTCGGTGCGCGGGCCGCTCAATGTTACACGCACGCCGCAAGGCCAGCCGGTGTTGGTGCAGGCCGGCGCTTCCGACGACGGCAAGAATTTCGCGTCACGGTTCGCGGAAATGATTTTTGCGTCTCAACTGGACAAGGAGCATGCTAAGGAATTCTACGCCACGATGAAGGCCAAGGTCGCCGAAGCGGGCCGCAATCCGGATCACTGCAAAATTCTTCCGGGCTTCATGCCGATCGTCGGCCGCAATGAGGAGGACGCGCGAAAGAAGCTTTCGGAGCTGATGCGCCTCGCGGTCCCTGAGGTCGCCTTGAAGATGATGTCGAGCCGGTTTGGGCACGACCTGTCAGGATATGATCTGGACGGTCCGGTGCCGGATCTGCCGCTGTCCAACGACATTCAAACCCACGCTAAGGTCGCCTTTGCCAAGGCCCGCAAAGACAATCTCACGCTGCGGGACATCTACAATCAGGTCGCCGTGGCCCGCGGCTATCTCTTTGCATGCGGGGACGCCGCCACGGTCGCCGACGTCATGGAGGAATGGTTTGCTGACCGCGCTTGCGACGGCTTCGTCCTGGTGCCGCCTTACTTCCCGGCCGCCTTTGATGAGTTCATCGATCAGGTCGTGCCTGAGCTGCAACGGCGCGGCATCTTTCGTACGGAATATTCGGGATTTACGTTGCGCGAACATCTCGGCTTGCCGGTGCCGGCGAACCGGTATTCGGAGCGCACGCCGTAGAGCCGTTACCACTTGCACTGTATCAACCGTCGTCGTGCCCGGGCTTGTCCCGGCCATCTTGGCTCAACCGGTGCCGAAGGCTTGCCAAGGATTGGGAGAACCTCAAGCGCAAGGCGCGGGCGTTCTTGCGTCTCGCGTCAATCCGCCTCATGCTCCGAAAACTTTGTAATCCCGCTTGATGTTCCCGGACAGACTCTAAGTGCCATTAACGTCACTTTGCGCCGCAGCAATTTGCGGCTCTATCCGATCACCTCGTTGGTAAATTCGGGTCCTTCACCGGATGAATTTGATGTCGTGTCGCAAGAATATTGAGTGGCCACCATGAAACTTCCCCGTAGACAATTTCTGCGGCTGGCTGCCAGCGCGGCCGCGTTGCCGGCCGCCTCGCGTATCGCAAGAGCGCAATCATATCCGTCGCGGCCTGTGCGGTTGATCGTCGGCTTCGCCCCATCGGGCGGCAATGACATTGTCGCACGTTTGATTGCTCAGTGGCTGTCAGCACGTCTCGGCCAGCAATTCATCGTTGAAAATAGGCCTGGTGCCGGGAGCAACATCGGGACTGAGGCTGTGGTGAACTCGCCGCCCGACGGCTACACGCTTCTGCTGATCAGCGCCGCGAATGCCATCAATGCATCAATGTTCGACAAGCTCAATTTTTATTTCGTCACAGACATCAGCGCGGTGGCCGGGCTGATCAGCGTACCAAGCGTTATCCTTTTGCATCCTTCAGTTCAGGTCAAAACTGTTCCTGAATTCATTACCTACGCGAAGCAGAACGCAGGCAGGTTAAGCATGGCATCGGGCGGCACTGCGACGACAACTCATCTGGCTGGCGAGTTGCTCAAGATGATGGCCGATATCGACATGATCCATGTACCCTACCGCGGCACCGGTCCGGCGATCACCGATCTGCTGGGCGGTCAGGTTCAGGTGATGTTTGGCTCCGCGCCGTCGTCGGTCCAGTACATCAAGACCGGGCAATTGCGCGGGCTCGCTGTCACCAGCTCCAAACGCCTGGAAACGCTGCCCGACATACCGACGGTTGGCGAGACCGTGCCAGGCTATGAGGCGTCCCAATGGTATGGAATCGGCGTACCCAAGGCTACCCCGGCGCCTGTCGTCGAGTTGCTTAACAAGGAGATCAACGCATTCCTGGCCGACCCGAAGATAAAGGAGAAGCTCGTTGGCCTTGGCGGAACCGAGTTGCCGGGCTCGCCGGCCGACTTTAGAAAACTGATCGCTGACGAGACCGAGAAGTGGCGCAAGGTCGTCAAATTCGCCAACGTCAAACCTCATTGAGGCGCAAATAAAATCGGCGCGCCCCGCGACAGGCGCGTCGGCATATCGATTGTTCATATCTGCAGAAGTCGGTTCGGAGCGATGGATAGGAGTCGTTCAATGCACTCATGGGCGTCGGTTGCCATCTCACACCTCTTCCGCCGGGCTCAATTTCTCATAGAGTCCGCGGCACTAACGCGTCCCAATTCCCGTGGTTTCCTTCCTTGGAGGCTTTCGGACGCCGGCCTTGGTGTTCGCGGCTCTGCCTGTCATCGGCCGGCATCCGAAACCCTTCACAAAAGGCGACTTCCAAGCAACTACCGAGCCCAGCTCAATTCAGGCACTTTCATACTCAAGCTTTGCCTGCGACGCGCCGCTCTCGAGGCCTAGCATGTCCCGGAGGTAACGATGGCTGTACTCAGTGTGGAATAGCCCCCGCCGCTGCAACTCCGGCACCAGCAGATTGACAATATCGTCCACCCCTTCCGGAAGGATGTCGACCATCATCGTAAAGCCGTCGGCGGCATTCGCCTCCAGCCTTTCCTCCATCGCATCCGCGACGGCGGCAGCAGTGCCGACGATGTGATGATGAGCGCTTGGCGCGCGCGTGAGAACCTCACGTACCGTAAGGTTTTCGGAGACCACGAGGTCGATGATGCTTTGGCGCCAGCCAACCCCATTCTTGAGTTCTTCATCCGAAGGAAGCTCAGCAATTGGGAAGGGCCGATCCAAATGGTCACGCAGAATACCAACGCTGATACCGGTGCGCCTCGACATCGCCGCCAACAGCTGATCAAGCGTCAGCGCGTTATCGAGGGCGAACTTCTTGCGCTTTGCTTCTTCGAGGGTCTCTCCCAGGATGACATTCATTCCTGGAAGTATTTTTATCGAATCGGGATGCCGCCCGTGCCCTTCCGCGCGCCGCCGCACATCCATCCGGAATTCCTTCGCTCCCTCGGTGGTGTGCTGGGCCGTGAAGACCACGTCCGCAAACTTCGCAGCCTGGTCTCGGCCCGCGGGCGACGAACCAGCGTGGAAGATCAGTGGCCGGCCCTGGCGGGAGCGTATGAAAGGCAGCGGCCCGCGAACCGAGAAGTGCTCGCCAGAATGGTTAATCGCGTGAATCTTGTCGGGATCCGCAAACTTATTGTTTTTCTTGTCGTCAACGAGCGCATCCGGCTCCCAGCTTTCCCATAGCTTGATCACGATATTGAGAAATTCGTCCGCACGGCTGTAGCGCTCTGCGGCTTCCAGGTGGTAGTCGGCACCGAACATCTGGGCGGCTACCGCGTGGGCTGTTGTCACTGCATTCCAACCCACCCGGCCCTTCGAAAGATGATCCGCCGTGGCAAAGCGCCGGGCGATATCGTACGGCTGGTTGTAGGTCGTCGAAGCAGTTCCGACGAGTCCAATCCGGCTCGTAACGGCAGCCATGTAGGAGAGTACGGCGGCAGTATCCATCGCTCCGCAAGGGCGTTGTGCCCCAGCCTCGAGGTTCGTGATCTGCTCAGCCAAGAAAAGAACATGAAGCTTTCCTTCCTCCGCCTTACGAGCGATGGCCGCGTACATGTCAGGCGAGACGTAGTCCGTCGATGGGCCTCGGCGGACACGCCATGCGCCAGGTTGATGCCCAAGACCATGCATGAGCGCGGCGGACAGAATCATCTTGTTTTTCTTTGTCATGACAATCCTCTTGTACTTCGCGAGCTGCCCATCGCTATCAAGTTCAAGTTTATCACGGCTGTGAGTATCAGAACTTGATTTCCTAAGAGTCTGTCCGGGAACATCAAGCGGGATTACAAAGTTTCCGGAGCATGAGGCGGATTGACGCGAGGCGCAAGAACGCCCGCGCCTTGCGATTGAGGTTCTCCCAATCCTTGGCAAGCCTTCGGCACGCGGCTGTGGAGGAGGCCATCTACAACCACGCATCGTATTTTGATGACGGTATCAATGCAGTTTGGTGCTGCGCATTGCGTTAGGAGATTGGCCTCTCATGTCTGTCCGTATCCTGATCGTCGAGGACGAAGAACCGCTTACGCTGTTGCTTCGCTACAATTTGGAGGCGGCGGGCTACGCGGCCGCAGATCGGGAGTTCCAATCTGACGCCGGGGCGTCACGTCTTCGTTCGGAGGTCCTTGACGCGCACCGCCTTGCCTTGCGAGCGGGGCACTTCGCCGGGAGCCTTGACGGCGACCTCGCAGCTCACCCCGAGGCGCGCCTTGATATGCGAGGCGATGACTTTCGCGGTCTGGAGGCGGTGGGATTCGCCGCCCGGCGCCGTCTCGACCTCCACGGTCATGGCGTCGAGCGGGCCCTCGCGCGTCAGCACGATCTGGTAGTGCGGCGCCACGCCCTCGATCCCGACCAGAACCGCCTCCACCTGCGACGGATACACATTGACCCCGCGGATGATCATCATGTCGTCGTCGCGGCCGGTGACGCGCATGATGCGGACGTGGCTGCGGCCGCAGGCGCAGGGCTCGTGGTTGAGCCGCGTGATGTCGCGCGAGCGGTAGCGGACCATGGGCAGCGCTTCCTTGGTCAGCGTGGTGATGACCAGTTCGCCGGGCTCGCCGGGCGCGACCTGTTCAAGAGTCTTGGGATCGATCACCTCGAACAGGAAATGGTCCTCCCAGCCATGCAGGCCGTCGCGCGCCTCGCTGCATTCGCAGGCGACGCCCGGGCCGATGATTTCGGAGAGGCCATAGAGGTCGGCCGCAGCGATCCCGAGCCTTGCATCGAGGTCGCGCCGGAGTGCGTCGCTCCAGGGTTCTGCGCCGAAAATACCGATGCCCAGCGGCAGCTTGCGCATGTCGACGCCCATGCCCTCGGCGACCTCCGCGATGTTGAGCGCGTAGGAGGGCGTCGCGCACAGCACGCGGGCGCCGAAATCCTGCAGCAGCGTGACTTGCCGTTCGGTCATGCCGCCGGAGACCGGAACGACGGTGCAGCCGAGCCGCTCGGCGCCGTAGTGCACGCCGAGCCCGCCGGTGAACAGGCCATATCCGAAAGCGTTTTGCACGATATCGCCCGGCCGGGCGCCGGCGCAGGCGATGCAGCGCGCCATCAGGTCGGTCCAGAGGTCGATGTCGGCTTGCGTGTAGCCGACCACGGTGGCCTTGCCGGTGGTGCCGGAGGAGGCGTGCAGCCGCACCACCTGCTCGCGCGGCACCGCGAACAGGCCGAACGGATAGGTCTCGCGCATGTCGGCCTTGGTGGCGAACGGAAAGCGCCGGATGTCGTCGAGCGATTTCAGATGGTCTGGCGTGACGCCAGCGGCGCCGAATTTAGCGCGGACATGCGGTACCCTGGCGTAGGCGCGTTCTACTGTCTGCTTGAGCCGCGCTAGTTGCAGCGCGGCAAGTTCCGCGCGCGGCATCGTCTCGGCCGGGCCGTCGTAGAGGAAGGTTTCGGCTTGGCTCATGGCGACGCTATAGTAGCAGCGGCGCGGGTTCGGTAAACCCGAGCGGGGAGGAGTGCATTGGATGGCCGGCCGCGAGACCAGATGGTATCCGGAGCTGCTTGAAGCCGCAGGACTGTCTGCCCAGGATAGGAACGGCTGGCTGAAGGCGGAGCCGCGCAAAATCACGAGTTTTGCCAACGATTGCAGGGCATTTTCTGCGTTTTGGCAGAAATCGTCGCGATTGCTCGAGCAGTTGCCGCCTCCCGCTCAGCGGCAAATGCGCGAACGCGTTGCCGCTCTCACAATCCATATGGCTGCGCGCGAGTCCCGTGTGCGATTCCTGCAGGAGCACGCTGACGCGGTCTACAACAAGCTGACCGGCAAGCGCACGCGCTTCGTGCGAATCGAGCAACTCGTGGTCGACGCGGCGAAGAACTTCGCCGGACTTGTGCCGACACCGAAACAGATCGCAGCCGAGGACGGGCTACTTCAGCGCGACAAGGAAGGGCTTGAGATCGACCAAGGGCTTTTCCTGTCGGCCATGCTGCGGAGCCAGCGGTCCGGTACGCATCTATGCCACGCGATGTTGTTGCCGCGGCAGGAATCGTACCATCTGTTGGTCAAGTTCCATAGGGATGGCGCGCTTGAATTCCCTGGGGCCTCGATCGAGCGGCGCGGCAAGGCGGCCATCATCACCTATAAGAACCCGCGCTTTCTCAATGCCGAGGATCAGACGACGCTCGACGGTATGGAGACTTGCGTCGATCTCGCGTTGATGGATGGTGGCGTGGAAATTGCGGTGCTGCGCGGCGGTGTGGTCGAGCATCCGAAATACAAGGATCGGCGCGTGTTCGGCTCAGGCATCAACCTGACGCATCTCTATCACGGACGAATTCCCTATCTCTGGTACCAGCAACGCGACCTTGGCTACGTCAACAAGCTCTATCGCGGCCTCGCTGACCCCTTGGGCCCGCCGCCGGACGAATTCGGCGGAAACTCTTTCGAAAAGCCCTGGATCGCCGCCGTGGAATCCTTTGCCATCGGGGGCCACTGCCAGATTCTCTTGGCGGTCGACTACGTGCTGGCCGAGCAGAGCGCGTTCATGACACTGCCGGCACGCAAGGAGGGCATCATCCCCGGCGCCGCCAATATGCGGCTGCCGCGCGCGGTTGGCGACCGCCTGGCCCGGCAGGCGATCCAGTACGAGCGGCGGCTGGAATGCGACAGCCCCGAGGGGCGGCTCATCTGCGACGAGATCGTCCCGGCCGGCGGCATGGACGCGGCGATCGAGCGCGTCGTCGACGGCCTGACCAATTCCGGCGTGGTCAGCGCGGCGTCGAACCGCCGCGCCTTCCGCATTGCCCAGGAGCCGCTCGAGATGTTTCGCCAGTACTTTTCGGTCTATGCTCGTGAACAAGCGTATTGCCACTTCAGTCCGGCGCTGATCGCGAATCTGGAAAAATACTGGAATGCGGCGAGCCGGAAGCCTTAGTTATTTTTCAATGCGTCCCGCCGTGCCGCCTTGGCCTTGAGCCGCTCGACGGTCTTGGCGGTATCAACGACGAAGCGCGCGTGCATCCCCGCGCCGATGACATCGAGCTCGTCCTTGGCCGACACGTCGAACACGACCTTGCGTCCTTCGACAGTGGCAACGCGCACTGTGATTTCCACCGTCATCCCCACCAGGCTCGCGGCGAGATGCTTGACCGAAACCTCGATGCCGACCGAGTCCTCGCCCGTCTCGACATGCTCCATGATCAGGTCGCGGCAGGTCATTTCCATGTCGCGGATCATCAGCGGCGTGGCATAGACGCGGGCATCCTCGCCCATGAAGCCGATGGTGCGGTCGCGGTCGATGGCGATTTTGCGCGTCAATGATACGCCGGGTTGCAGGCTTGGCTTCATCGGTCCCTCATGCGCCCTGTTGAGAGGATAGGGACTATCAGAAATCGTAGAGATCGGCATCGGCGTCGGGCTGGCCGGTCAGCGCCCCGCAGATGACGTCGGTTGCGATCCGCGCATAGGTGGTGCCGTTGCCGCCGTAGCCCAGCGCGGCCCAGCAGTTCGGAATGCCCGGGATCAGGCCGATCCGGGGCAGGCCGGTCGCGCTCGATCCGAACGATCCGGTCCAGGCAAACTCTGTCCGCGTGTCGGCGCCGCGGATCAGACGGCCGAGCTTGCGGGCGAGAATCCCGGTCTTGCGGCCGAGCAGCGCGTCGCGCTTCTCTTCGTCGGAAAAATCCTCGTCCTCGCCGCCGCAGACGATCCGCCCGTCCGTGGTGGTCCGCAGATAGAGATAAGGCTCCGAGGCCTCCCAGATCATGCATTGCTCGGGCC
>SHVN01000070.1 GCA_009694215.1 Xanthobacteraceae bacterium | reverse complement strand
AATCAAAATCACGATCAGCGTGTTCTTGGCCTACCTATGATAGGAGCCGAATTACCTGATGGCTCAGGCGAGGGCATATAGGCAGAGGTGTGAATCGGCATCCAACTTTGACCCTCGCCTCGATGGCCGCAGGCCCTTGAATGGCAACTCTTTTCTAGAAAATTGGCGGGGTCCCGATCGGCGCCGATAGGGGCCCCGCCTTTACGGTCCTTTCGGTTTGGAAATCAACACGATAGGAACATTTTGAGTGGGGTCCCTGTTCGGTGCCGAAACACACTCGCCGCCGATGCCTGACGACGATCTGCCGACGCTGCGCGTTCCGATCTATCTGATCGGAAATGCCACGCTTGGAGATGATGTCGTTGCGGCGCTCGCTCAGGCGGTCATCGAATCGCGCAAGGATCTGCTTTCCGAATTTCCGCTGATGGCGAAGCTTTCAGCGCCCAACACCGAGAAAAATGCCCCGATCCCGATCCATCCGGGGGCACTCACCTATTTCAACGGCGAGCAGAAGTCGATCTTCGACAAATACGGCGACATGATCTTCTACGGATCTATGCTGCTCGGATCGGCCGTGTCGCTGTTCGCCGGCACGTGGCGGTACATCACCAGGCCCGCGGAGTCCCCGGCCAACAGCCCGCTGGGGCGGCTCTACGCGCTGCCCAGGGACATCAGGCTTGCCGGCAACGACGACGAGCTTGCAACGATCGAGCAGAAAATCGATCGCATCCTCGCTTCGGAGCTGCCGCTCGCGCAGCAAGACAGCGAGCGGATGAACATGTTCCATGCCATGAGCATTCAGGCGCAGCGATTGGACAGGATGATCGAGCGCCAAAGTAGCCGCAAGGCGCTGCAGGCCTGAAATAACACGACGATTGTGAGAAGCGAACGGCCTAGTAGCCCTTCAGCAGCCGCTCGATGTATTCGAGTTCAAGCTGCGGGCGGAAGTTCTCGCCGAAGCGCTTGCGCAGCTCTTCGAGAATGCGGCGCGCGCGCTGCACATCGATCTCGCCCGGCACCTTGACCGTGGTGTCGTCGCCGTAGTCGCGGCCGCGCAGCGGACGACCGAGCGGATCGGTGTCCTGGTTGGCGCGGGCCTGACCGGTGCGGCCGGGATTGCCGGGACCAGGGCCCTGCCCCATCTGCTGCTGCATCGACTGCGCCATGCCCTGCGCGCCCTTGCGCAGCGATTCGAGCGCGCGCCCCTGCGAATCGACCGCGCTGTCGGCATCGCCCTCGCCAAGCTGGCCCTGCGCGTCGCCCATCGCCTCGCCAGCGCGGCCGAGCGGATCGCCCTCGCCGCCTTGCTGGCCCTGGCCCGGCTGCGAGAAGCCTTTCTGTTTCAGCTCTTCCAGCAGCTTCTTGAGCTGCTCGCGCAGCGCCTGCTGGTCCTGGCGCAGCTCGCCCATCTGGTTGCGGTCGCCCTGCTGACCTTGCTGCCCCGGCTGGCCGCGCTGGCCACGTTGCTGGCGGCGCTGGTCCTGGCCCTGGCGGAAGGTGCGGTCGCGCAACTGCTGCTGCTGGCGGATCATGTCACCCAGCTCGTCGAGCGCCGACTGCATGTCGTCGCCGTCGCCCTGATCGCCGTTCGGCCGCGCCATCTGCAGGTTGTCGAGCATCGCCCGGAGCTGGTCGAGCATCTGCTTGGCGGCGTCCTTCGCGCCCGAGCGCGCCAGCCGCTCCATGCGGTCGAGCATCGCGCGCAGATCCTGCGAGCGAAGCTGGCGCATCGAATTCGGATCGAGCGGACGCGCCATCTGCGGATTCTTGCGTAACTCCTCGGCGAGTGCCTGCATGAACTTGTCGAGCGCCGCGCGCAGATCGTCCATCAGCTTCTTGAGCTCTTCGTCGGAGGCGCCGCGCTCCAGCGCGTCGCGGAGCGCATCCTGCGCCGCGCGTAGCGCCTTCTCGGTCTCCGAGACGTTGCCGTCCTCGAGGAAGACCGCCATCGACCACAGCCGCGCGACCACGTCGCGCAGACCGTCATCGCTCTCGGAGCGCGAAAGCTGCCAGTAGATCGAGCGCAGGCCCAGATAGACGTTGGTCTCCGGGATGAACCGCTCGGGCGCGATCGTCAGCGCATCGAGCGCGCCCAGCACGCCGGCCTTGGCGTTAGCATCGAGCGCGAGGTTGCGGCGCTGCTCGATCAGCGCGCGCGGCAAGGGCTTGCTGAACGGCCGCTCCGGCAGCCGCATCTCGTGGCCGGCCGAGCGGCCCTCGTTGTTGCCCTCGTCGCGGGCGACGAGCGTCATCGTCACATCGACGCCGGCCCAGGGGTGCTCGGACAGATCCTTGGTGGTGGCGCCGGCGCCCGCGCGGGTGCGCGCCTGCGGCAGCACCAGGGTGAAATTCGGCGCGTCGAACAGCGGGCGCGGCGGCCTGGCGTCGCTCTGAGCCGTGGCGGACTTCCGGTCGAACGTCGCCTGCGCGTCCACCACGCCGTAGTCGTCCTCAACCTTGTAGTTGAGCAGGAGCGAGCCGCGAAGCTGAGGTTCGGGCTCCTTGGCGAGCGCGATGGTTGGCGGACGATCCGGGATCGCGTTGAAGCTCCAGACCACGTCGTCGCCGCCGCCCTTGACGGTCGCGGTCCCGGCTCCGGTGATGGTGAAGTGGCGCTCTTCGGTGCCCTTGAGCGCCTGGGGCTTGGCCTCGGCCTTGGCCTCGGCGATGCCGCCCTTGACGGCGACATCGAGTCCGGACTGGCCGGTGGAGCGAACCACCAGCGTCGAGCCCGCCGGCACCGTCACCGGGCCGCTGACCCGTGCCTGCGACTGCTCGCCGGGACGCAGGCCCGGCAGGATCTGCGGCGGCCGGCCGGTGTAGGCCGGCGGCGTGACCCAGGCGTCGATCCGGTAGTTGGCCGGCAATACCACGCCCTGCCAGTCGAACGCGGCGGCGATGCGCTTGTGTCGGTCGCCGCCGGCGGCGAAGAACGCAGCCACGGCGAGAATGAGAACGAGACCGCGCAGCGCGTAAGGGTCGCGCGCGGCAAGCCGCGGCACCGGCGTCCCGGCCTTGAGCGCTTCGGCCGCCCGCAACGCGCGCTCCAGATGCGCGCGCCAGAGCGCAACCGCGAACTGGTCGCCGGCCTCCGGCGCCATGCGGTCGGCGATGGCCGTGGCGGGCCGGTGCGGCAGGAGGCTCGTCCGGTCGAGCCGCCGCAGGCCCTCGATCGCGGCAGGCCAGCGGACCTGGAACAGCGGCAAGGTCGCCGCCACCGCCAGGACGAAGAAGACGAACAGCCCTATGGCGCGGCCGAGCGGCGGCAACGACACCCAGAGGCCGAGCCAGGACAGCGCCAGGAACAGTCCCGCTGCGGTCGCGATCGACGCCAGCGCCGGCCACAGCCGTTCCCAGAAGATCGCGAGCCGGGCACGTCCCAGCGCCCGCACGAGCATGGCTTCACCCGCGCGAGCGCGGCGCAGTGCGTCGGGATTTTCGGCGGGCGTTTCGCTCAAAGCGGCTCCGGAGCGGAATAATCTGTCAGAACCAACACCTTAGCATGCGACTTGATCCGCCAGAACCCAAGCAATTCGCAAGCCAGACCGTCGGTTCATAACCATGGCGGCAGGCGATCGAGACCGATCAATTGGTCGGCTTCAAGGCGGGGCCGCACCAGCGCCCATTCGCTATCCCGAACAAGGACTTCGGGGATCAGCGGGCGGGTGTTGTAGGTGCCGGCCTGGACCGCGCCATAGGCCCCCGCGGTCATGACCGCGAGCAGATCGCCGGGCCTGGGTTCCGCCATATCCCTGTCCAATGCCAGGAAATCGCCCGATTCGCACACCGGGCCGACCACATCCGCCAGCGTCCGGCGGGCGCCGGGAGAAGGTTCGGTCACCGGCTGGAGTTCGTGATGGGCTTCGTACAGGGTTGGGCGGATCAGGTCGTTCATCGCCGCATCGACGATCACGAAGGTCTTGGCCTCGCCGCGCTTGAGATACAAAACGCGGGTCACGAGAATCCCGGCGTTGCCGACGATCAGCCGGCCCGGCTCGAAGATCAGCTTGCAGTCGAGGCCGCGTGTCGCGCGCTTGACCACCTCGGCATAAGCGGACGGATCGGGCGGCGGCTTGTTGTCGTCACGGTAGGGAATGCCCAGACCGCCGCCAAGATCGACGTGGGAGATGGTGTGCCCGTCGGCGCGCAACTCATGCACGAAATCCGACAGCAGCGCGAAGGCATCGCCGAACGGCGATAGCTCGGTGATCTGGCTGCCGATGTGCATGTCGACGCCGGCGACGCGCAATCCCGGCAGCTTCGCAGCTTGCGCATAGACCTCGCGCGCGCGGCTGATCGGGATGCCGAACTTGTTCTCGGAGCGGCCGGTCGCGATCTTGGCGTGGGTCTTGGCGTCGACGTCGGGATTGACGCGCACTGAGATGTTGACGGTGCGGCCCTTGCCGGCAGCAATGGCGGAGAGCAGATCAAGCTCGGGCTCGGACTCGACGTTGACGCACAGGATGTTCTTGTCGAGCGCGAACGCAAGCTCGGCTGCGGTCTTACCGATGCCGGAGAACATGATCTTGTCCGGCGGCACGCCGGCCGCAAGCGCGCGCTTGAGCTCGCCGCCGGAAACGACGTCGGCGCCGGCGCCGAGCTTGGCCAGTGTCGCGATCACCGCCTGGTTGGAATTGGCCTTCACCGCATAGCAAATAAGCGACGGAACGTCGGCGAAGGCGCCGGCGAACACGCGGTAGTGCCGCTCCAGCGTGGCGGTGGAATAGCAATAGAACGGAGTGCCGACCGTCTGCGCGAGGCCTGCGAGATTCACCGCCTCGGCGTGCAGCACGCCGTCGCGATAAGCGAAGTGGTGCATGGCGCGCTCAGTCGATCAGCCAATCGCCGGGAAGTTTTTTCCTCGACCCGTCCGGAGCGACCGGCCGGCCGTACTCGTCGAACTCCGGCTGCTTCGCCGCGGGCCGCACCTCGCCCCTGGACGTAACCGCCGTCCTGGTGACATTCCGCTCAAGCACATAGCCTCCGGGCGGCGGATCAAGGGCACCCTGGCGACCGCAGCCCGACACGGACAGCGCCAGGGCGAACACGCCGATCAAGGCAACGGAAATCAAAGAGCGCTGCGGCCGGGGCAAGACGGACTCCGAAGTTTCGCGAACCATAGCAGATTGTGTGTCATTTGCGAGGCTGACGCCGACCGCGTTAACCATCGAGGCCTTCACGTTCGCTCGCGCTCCAGCGTCCGGAGCCATTTCTTCGCCTGCGCGCGGACGTTCTTCGGCGCGGTGCCGCCGTAACTGGTGCGGCTGCCGACCGAGCGATCCACCGAGAGCACGCCGAACACGGCCTGCGTGATCCTCGGCTCGATCTTTTTCATCTCCGCGAGCGGCAGCTTGTGCAGCGGCAGGCCGGTCCCGGCCGCCTTCGCAACAATACGGCCGGTGATGTGATGGGCGTCACGGAACGGCATCTTCAGCGTGCGAACGAGCCAGTCGGCAAGGTCGGTGGCGGTGGCATAGCCTTCGCCGGCCGCGGCCTTCATGCGCGCGGCGTCCGGCTGCATGTCGCGCACCATGCCGGTCATCGCGTCGATCGAAAGCGCGAGCGCATCGAGCGCGTCGATGGTGCCTTCCTTGTCCTCCTGCATGTCCTTCTGATAGGCGAGCGGCAGGCCCTTCATCACCATCAGGATCGCGTTGAGCGCGCCGACCACGCGGCCGGTCTTGGCGCGAACGAGTTCGGCGGCGTCCGGGTTGCGCTTCTGCGGCATGATCGACGAGCCGGTGGTGAACCGGTCGCTGAGCTTGATCAGGCCGACCAGCGGCGAGGTCCAGATCACGATTTCTTCGGCGAAGCGCGACAAATGCACCGACGCGATCGCGGCGGCCGACAGAGTCTCCATCACGAAGTCGCGGTCAGACACGGCGTCGAGCGAGTTCGCCATCGGCCGGTCGAAGTCCAGCGCCGCCGCGGTCATGTCGCGATCGATCGGGAACGAGGTGCCGGCCAGCGCCGCCGCTCCCAGCGGCATGTCATTGAGCCGTGACTGCGCATCGGCGAAGCGGCCGCGGTCGCGCGCCGCCATCTCGACATAGGCGAGCAGATGATGACCGAAGGTGACGGGCTGCGCGGTTTGAAGGTGGGTGAAGCCAGGCATCACCGTGCCGGCGTGGGCCAGCGCCTTCTCGGCCAGCGCAAGCTGGTAGTCGCCGAGCAGGCCGTTGATGTCGTCGATCCGCGCGCGAACCCACAACCGGAAATCGGTCGCGACCTGGTCGTTACGAGAGCGCGCGGTGTGCAGCCGCCCCGCGGCCGGCCCGATCAGCTCCGACAGCCGACTCTCCACGTTCATATGGATGTCTTCGAGCGCCCGCTTGAACTTGAACTTGCCCGAGCCGATCTCTGACATGATCGTGTCTAGACCGTGAGCGATCTTGCGGGCATCGTCCGCCGCGATGATGCCCTGTTTGGCGAGCATCTCGGCATGGGCCTTGCTGGCGGCGATGTCCTGGCGATACAGGTGCCAATCGAAGTCGATCGAGGTGTTGATCTTCTCCATGATGGCGGCGGGGCCGGACGCGAAGCGGCCGCCCCACATCGTGTTGCTCACGATGCGTTTCTTGCCGCTCTTTTTGATGCTCTTCCTAGCCACCAGGATTCACCGATGATGAGTTCGCATGACGCCACGCGCAGTACCGCCAGGAAACGGCTCGCCTTGATACTCCTGGGCGGCGTGGCCGGCGTCGCCGTCGGACTGGCGGGGGTATACGGGATTGGCCGCCTCGCAGGCAATGAGGGGGCCGACCCGGCCTGCAAGGCTTCGGTGGAAACCGCCCGCCGGATGGCGCCGCTGGTCCGCGGCGAAGTGGCGGCTGTTTCAGTGGTAGGCGCGCCGAAAAGCCTGCCGCTGCTTGCGTTCAAGGACGACAGCGGGACCGTGAAATCGCTCGCCGACTGGCGCGGCCGGACGGTGCTCGTGAACCTGTGGGCCACCTGGTGCGTGCCCTGCCGCAAGGAGATGCCGGCGCTGGACGCCCTGCAGGGCAGGCTCGGGAGCTCGGATTTCGAGGTCGTATCGATCAACATCGACACCCGCGACACCGACAAGCCGAAAGACTGGCTGAAGAATGCCGGCGTCAACCGGCTGGCCTACTACGCCGACAACAGCGCCAAGGTGTTCCAGGACCTCAAGGCTGCCGGCAAGGCCTTCGGCATGCCAACCACCCTGATCGTCGATCGTAACGGCTGCGAGCTTGCGGCCCTGGCAGGGCCCGCGGAATGGGCCAGTGACGACGCCCTCAGACTCGTGACCGCGGCGCTCGGGAAATAGCGGCACCCTGCGTCACACGGTGATGTCGAGATTACCGCCGATGCCGCCCGCCACATTGGCGAGACGGCTGAAATTCTGCTGCGCCGCTTCCAGAAGCTTGACGGTGTCCGCCGACGCCTGTGCGTTCATGCGCAGCATCTTGGCCGCGACCACGGTCTGCAACTGGCCGGCCTGGGCGGCGACGAAGGCCGCGGCGATCGAGGCGGTATCCATACTTTATTGCTCTCGCCTCAGACCGTGATCGTCAGACCGGTGATGGTGTCGATCCTGGTGCCGTCGGCCATCGTGAGGATGTTGTTTTGCGTGTCGAGGTAGGCGCCGTTGGCCATGCTGATGATCGACTTGGGATCGTGATACTTCAGGCCGGTGATGGTGTCGATCTGTTTGCCGTTCGACATCGTCAGGATGTTTCGATCGGTGTCGATGGAAGAGCCGTCCTCGAAATAGATGAACGGGTCGAGCTCTCTCGGCGGATTGAAATTGGAATGCACCGGATTGAGCTTCGCCATCAGCGCGACCTGTTCCGCGTATCGCTTCTGCGCGGCGGCGGAGGACATCTGCGCCGCAAGCGCGCCGGCCGATGTCTGGTTGCTCTGCGCGATCTGCGCCAGGCTGTACATCGTGTTCTGGCTTTTCGCCAGGAACGTCTTGATGCTGCCCGAGCTGTATCGCGCGTCCTGCAGCGCTCCCATCATGCCGCCCGGTGCCTCGGAGGCTGCGAGCGATTCCTGCGCTTCCCTCAGCCAGTTGGGGCCGTGGCGGACGCAGCGTTGACGGGGGTAATCGCCATAGAATCTGAGCCGGGTTTCGTTCGCGGTATTCTACGCCGCGCGCGTAAACGAACCCTGACCGTTAACGACAGGTTAACGCGCAAGATACGGGTGGCCCGGCGGTCCCGGATCGTGCAGGGTCCGGCGCCTTTTGGGATTCCCGCGCCGATGCCCTCGCCCGCCAGACCAGCAGCCCTGTCGATGTCGGCCACCGACTGGCTGCTGCTGCTCATCCTCTCGGTGCTGTGGGGCGGTTCGTTCTACTTCGCCAAGATCGCGGTCCTGGAAATCCCGCCGCTGACGCTCGCGCTGGGCCGCGTCGGGATCGCCGCGGCCGTGCTGGCGGTCTTCGCCCGTGCCATTGCCGCACCATTTCCGCGCGACGCGGCAAGCTGGCGGCTGCTCGCCGTCATGGCCTTCTTCAACAACGTCGTGCCATTCACGCTGCTGTTCTGGGCGCAGATTCACATGTCGATCGGGCTTGCGTCGATTCTCAACGCCACGAGTCCTTTGTTCGGCGTCCTGATGGCGCATGCAATGACGCACGACGACAAGTTCACCATGGGCCGCGCGGTCGGCTTGGTCGCGGGCTTCGCCGGCGTCGTGGTTCTGATCGGGCCCGATCTCATGGGCGAACTCGGCACCCATGTGCTGGCTGAGCTCGCCTGCCTCGCTGCGTCGTGTTCGTTCGCCGTCGGCGCGGTGCTGTCGCGGCGCGTGCGGGGCTTCTCGCCGGTCATCGTGGCGACCGGTCAGTTGACCATGTCCACCGTGCTGCTGCTGCCTCTCGTGCTGCTGTTCGACCGGCCGGAGTCGGCGCTCACCGCGTCGCGCGCCGCGATCTGGGCGATGGTGTCGCTGGCGCTGCTGTCCTCGGCGCTCGCCTATCTGATCTATTTCCGCGTGATCGCACGGGCCGGCGCCACCAACGCGCTGATCGTGACCTTCCTCATCCCGGTCAGCGCGATCCTGCTCGGCGTCGCGCTGCTGCATGAGGTTGTGGATGCGCGCCAGATCGCCGGCATGGCTGCGATCTTCATCAGCGTCGCCGCCATCGACGGCCGGGCGGCGCGGTTCATCGCAAGCGCGCTGCGGCACTGATTGCGTCCCGACCGGTTGACAGCCCGGACGTCCGCGGCTACACTTAACCTAATGGTTAACTATCGAGAGCAGGCCCTCGACCGCGTCTTTGCCGCGCTGGCCGATCCGACGCGGCGGGCGCTGGTCGCGCAACTGGAGCAGAAGCAGAGCCTCACGGTCAGCGAGCTGGCGCGGCCGTTTCCGGTTTCGCTGCCGGCAATCATGAAGCATCTCGACGTGCTGTCGGATGCAGGCCTGATCACGCGCAGCAAGAGCGGCCGCACGGTGAACTGCCGGCTCACCGCGGCCACGATGAAGTCCGCCATGGATTGGCTGCATCGCTACGAACGGTTCTGGTCCGAGGGCCTCGCCCGGCTCAGTGCACTTTTGGAGGAAGATGAATCATGCCCACCCACTCAGGTACTCTTGCAGCCACCAAGCCAAGCCTCACCATCAAGCGCCGCTTCAACGCCCCGCCGGCCAAGGTCTAAGCCGCGTGGACCGACCCGAAAATGATCGCGCGGTGGTTCGGACCGCAGGGTGTCGAGCGCGTCGAGGCCGAGACCGATCTGCGCGTCGGCGGGCGCTACCACATTGGCATGCAGGTGCCCGGCGACCGGCACGATTTCATGGGCGTCTATCGCTAACTGGTGCCGAACGAAAAGCTAGTCTTCACATGGGCCTGGAAGAGCACGCCGGAGCGCGAGTCACTGGTGACGGTCACCCTCAAGGCGGACGGCGCCGGCACGATCATGACGCTGCTGCACGAGCAGTTCTTCGATGCGGACGCGCGCGACCGCCATCAGAACGGCTGGACCGGTGCGATCGACAAACTCGAGAAGCTGTTCGGTTGATTTGGAGGACGCAATGGAGCGGTCACACGGGAATTTCTGCTGGAACGAGCTGCTGACGCCCGATGTGGAGCGCGCCAAGCGATTCTACGGCGAGACCATCGGCTGGACCTTCGACGCCATGCCGATGGGGGACGGCACGACCTACTGGCTCGCCATGATCGGCGGCAAGCCGGTCGGCGGCATATTCCCGACCAACCGGCCTGAATACAAAGGCGTGCCCGAAAGCTGGATGTCGTATCTCGCGGTCGACGACGTCGACGCGCGGGTGAAGAAGGCCCTGGCCGCCGGCGCCAAGCTGATGAAGCCGGTGTTCGACGTTCCAAACGTGGGGCAGATCGCCGTCCTGACCGAGCCGGGCGGCGCGGGCGTCGGCTGGATGACGCCGGTGTAGCCGAGCCGGTCAGCGCGTCGGGACGGGCTTGGCGCCGCGGTAGTCGTAGAAGCCGCGGCCGGCCTTCTTGCCGAGCCAGCCGGCTTCAACATATTTCACCAAGAGCGGGCACGGCCGGTATTTCGAGTCCGCCAGCCCTTCGTGCAGCACCTGCATCACCGACAGGCAGGTGTCGAGCCCGATGAAATCGGCAAGCTCCAGCGGGCCCATCGGATGGTGCGCGCCGAGCTTCATGGCGGTGTCGATCCCCTCGACGTTCCCCACACCCTCGTAGAGCGTGTAGATCGCCTCGTTGATCATCGGCAGCAGGATGCGGTTGACGATGAAGGCCGGAAAATCCTCCGACACCGCGATGGTCTTGCCGAGCTTGGTGACGAACTCCTTGGACGTCTCGAAGGTGGCGTCGGCGGTGGCGATGCCGCGGATGAGCTCAACCAGCTCCATCAGCGGCACCGGATTCATGAAATGGATGCCAATGAACTTTTCCGGCCGGTCGGTCGCGGAGGCGAGCCGCGTGATCGAGATCGACGAGGTGTTGCTGGCGACCAGCGCCTCGGGCTTCAACGACGGGCACAGATCGGTGAAGATCTTGCGCTTGACGTCTTCCTTCTCGGTCGCGGCTTCGATGACGAGATCGCAGTCGGAAAGGCCACCGTAGGAATTAACCGTGGTGATGAGCTTGAGCGCCGCTTCCTTGTCATCCTCGGTGATGCGCTTGCGACTGACCTGCCGCGACATGTTGCCGTTGATGGTGGCGAGCGCATCCTTGAGGCGCGGCGCCGCGATGTCATGGACCACCACCGAAATGCCCGCGAGCGAGCAAACGTGGGCGATGCCGGTGCCCATCTGGCCCGCGCCGACGATCCCGACCTTGCTAATGCTCTGCGCCATGATTTTGATCCGAAACTCGATTGTAGCCGATAATCAGCGCTTGATCTTGGCCAATTCGGCCTGAAGTTCCGGCAGCGCCTGATACAGATCGGCCACCAGCCCGTAGTCGGCGACCTGGAAGATCGGCGCTTCCTCGTCCTTGTTGATGGCAACAATCACCTTGGAGTCCTTCATCCCGGCGAGATGCTGGATCGCGCCGGAAATGCCGACCGCGATATAGAGCTCGGGCGCCACCACCTTGCCGGTCTGGCCGACCTGCCAGTCGTTCGGCGCGTAGCCGGCATCGACCGCGGCGCGCGAGGCGCCGACGGCGGCGCCCAGCTGATCCGCCACCGGCTCGATGTATTTGGTGAAGTTCTCGCGGCTCTGCATGGCGCGGCCGCCGGAGATGATGATCTTGGCGGAGGTCAGTTCCGGCCGGTCGCTCTTCGACAACTCCTCGCCGACGAAGGACGAGATGCCCGGGTCGGCAACGGCCGTGGCGTTCTCCACCGGCGCCGAACCGCCCTCGCCCGTCGCCTGGAAGGTCGAGGTGCGGACGGTGAGAACCTTCTTGGCGTCCTTCGACTTCACGGTCTGGATCGCGTTGCCGGCATAGACCGGCCGTTCGAACGTGTCCGGCGTCACGACCTTGCTGATCTCCGAGATCTGCATGACGTCGAGCAAAGCCGCGACGCGCGGCATCACGTTCTTGCCGTTGCTGGTGGCCGGCGCGACGATCGCATCGTAGGAGCCGGCCAGCGAAACGATCAACGCCGCGAGCGGCTCGGCGAGCGAGTGCTCGTAAGCCGGCCCGTCGGCGAGTAGCACCTTGGTCACGCCGTCGAGCCTGGCCGCGGCATCCGCCGCCGCCTTGGCATCCTTGCCCGCGACGAGGATATGCACATCGCCGCCGAGCGCCTTGGCGGCGGTCAGCGCCTTGCTGGTGGAGTCCTTGAGCGACTTGTTGTCGTGCTCGGCGAGAAGAAGCGTGGTCATCCGATCACCCCCGCGTCCTTGAGCTTGCCGACAAGCTCCGCGGGCGAGCCTACCTTGACGCCGGACTTGCGGCGCGGCGGCTCCACCGTCTTCACCAGTTCGAGCCGAGGCTTGGCGTCGACGCCGTAGGCCTCGGGGGTCTTGTCCTCGATCGGCTTCTTCTTCGCCTTCATGATGTTCGGTAGGCTCGCATAGCGCGGCTCGTTCAGGCGCAGGTCGGTGGTGATGATGGCAGGGCCCTTGAGCTTCACCGTCTGCAATCCGCCGTCCACCTCGCGCGTCACCTGGATGCTCTCGCCATCGATCGTGAGCTTGGAGGCGAAGGTGCCCTGCGGCCAGCCGGTCAATGCCGCGAGCATCTGGCCGGTCTGGTTGCAGTCGTCGTCGATCGCCTGTTTGCCCATGATGACGAGGCCGGGCTTCTCGGCGTCGACGATGGCCTTGAGAATCTTGGCGACCGCGAGCGGCTCGACCGGCCCATCGACCTTCACCAGGATGCCGCGGTCGGCGCCCATGGCGAGCGCGGTGCGGATCGTCTCGGCCGCCTGCTGGGGCCCTATCGAAACCGCGATGATCTCGGTCGCCTTGCCCACCTCTTTCAGGCGGATAGCCTCTTCAACCGCGATCTCATCGAAGGGATTCATCGACATCTTCACGTTGGCAAGCTCAACACCTGAGCCATCGGCCTTGACGCGAATTTTAATGTCCTTGTCCACTACCCGCTTCACGGGCACCACGATCTTCATGTTCTTGGTCAGCTCCTCGGGCCTTCTTTGCCCCGGAATCCGGGCCCGGATTTGGTGCGGTGCACCCTAATAGCCGCCCTATTCAGGGTCAACGCTGCCTGGGCGCCTATGGCCAAGGCGCCGCGGGTCATCGATTCTGGCCGGGCGCCCAAAGCACGTCATGCGCGCCCTTGCCGTTGACGTAGCGGCCCGCGACGAACAGGAAATCCGACAGCCGGTTGACGTATTTCAGCGAGGCATCGGTGACGGTCTCGCCGGGCTGGTCCTTCAGCTCGACCATGATGCGCTCGGCGCGCCGGCAGACGGTGCGCGCGAGGTGCATGGCGGCGGCGGCGGGCGTGCCGCCCGGCAGGATGAAGGAGCGCAACGGGCTAAGATCGGCGTTGAGCCGGTCGATCTCGCTCTCGATCCAGGCCACCTGCGCGTCGGTGACGGTCAGCCGCGCGCCGCCCGGTCCCTTCTCCGACAGGCAGAGATCGGCCTCGACGTCGAACAGATCGTTCTGGATGCGACCGAGCGCCGGATCGATCGCGGCATCGCCGGCGGTGTGCAGGCGCACGAGGCCGATCGTGGCATTGACCTCGTCGAGCGTGCCGTAGGCCGCGACGCGCAGGTCGTACTTCTTGCGGCGATCGCCGGAGCCGAGCGCCGTCGTGCCGTCGTCGCCGGTGCGGGTGTAGATGCGGTTCAGTGCAACCATGGCGTCCTCTCGCGCACGCGGACCAAGCCGCGTTCGAATCCAGCAGCCCATTTTAGCGAGTCTTGGACGCCGCGAAATGGGTTGGGCGTCAGCCTCTCATGATCCAGATCGTCGCCATGATGACGACAATGGCGACGAATTGCAGAAGCACGCGCAGCCGCATCAACTTCTGCGAGGTGTTGGGCGAGCCGCCGCGCATCATGTTGATCAGGCCGAGCAGCAGCACGACGGCGACCGCGCCGATCGCGATGGGAACCAGATAGTGCGACATGAAACCGGACATGAGGCTCTCCTAGCACCTGGAACGGGCCGTGGCCAAGGCGGCCGTCAGTTCAACACCACGATGGCGGCGTTGAGCGCAATCGCATAGCAGAGCCAGGCGAGATAGGGCGCGAGCAGCGCGCCCGCCGTCCGATCGATTCGCCAGAACGCAACGGCCGTGGCCGCCAACGAAACAAGAAGCGCACCGATGATGGCGAGGCCGAACCGGGGCGCCTCCATCCCGAAGAACACCGGCGACCAGATCGCGTTGAGCGCAAGCTGCACTGCGAACAATGCGACGGCCCGCGTCCGCGCCGGATCGGAGGCCGCGCCGACGCGCCAGACCGCCACCGCCATCATCACATAAAGAACGGTCCAGACCGGCCCGAACACCGCGTTCGGCGGCGTGAACGACGGCTTGACGAGGCCCGCGTACCAGGTCGGAATTTTCGGCAGCGTGACCGATGAGCCGACGAGCGCCACCGCCGCGACGACCGCCAGCCAGATCGCCAGCGTGAGCCATCGCCCGTATCCAGCGCCTGGAACTGTCCGCTGAGCTTGTGACATTTTTGTTCGCATCCTTTTCGGCTCCGATCCTATATAGGGACCGATCGCGACCGGAAGAAGTGCCCCTCATGCCATCCACGAAAGCAACACGATGAAAGGCCGCGTTCTCGTCCTCGGTGCCGCCGGGCGACTCGGCTTTGTCGCCGCAGAAACCTTTCGCGACGCGGGATGGCAGGTCAAAGGTCTGGTCCGCCCCGGCCGCGCCGGCGCGGTGCCGCGCAAAGTCGAAGCCGTCGAGGCGGTGACACGCGACGAGGCGGTCGCAGCGGCGCAAGGCTGCGGCGTGGTGCTCAACGCGCTCAACCCCGTGATCACCGAATGGAGAAAGAACGCGCTGTCGCTCGCCTATGCGGCGATCGCGGCGGCCGAGGGCAGCGGCGCGACCTTGCTGTTCCCGGGCAGCGTCTGGAACCACGGCCGCGGCATGCCGCCCGGGATCGACGAAAGCACGCCGATGCAGCCGACCACGCGCAAGGGCGCCATGCGCGTGGAGATCGAGCAGCGCATCCAGGAGGCGTGCGATCGCGGCATGCGCGCCATCGTGCTGCGCGCCGGAGATTTCTTCGGCGGCGGAACGGGCTCCTGGTTCGACCTGGTAATCGCCAAGGACATGGAGCGCAGGCGCCTCACCTATCCCGGCCCGCTCAACGTCGAGCATGCCTGGGCCTACCTGCCCGATTACGCGGCGACGCTGGTACGGCTCGCGGAACGGCGCGAAAGCTTCGGTCCCTGCGAGACATTCGGATTTCCAGGCCATGCGGTGACGGGACGCGAATTCATCGCGACAATCGAGGCCGTCACGAAAAGCACTTTCACGATGCGGACGATGAGCTGGTGGTTTCTCAAGACCCTCGGACAGTTCCTGAAGATGGGTCGCGAGCTCTCGGAACTGGAATATCTCTGGCGAGTGCCACACCGCATTTCCGGCGACAAGCTCAAGGCCGCCATCGGCGAGATACCGCACACGCCGCTGCCGGATGCGATCAAGGCCTCGTTGCGCGATATCGGGTATCGCCTGTAATCAGTCGGCGAGATGGCGCATGATCTCATCGATCGGCATCTTGACGTAGTCCTTCTCGACTTCGCCCGTAATGGCCTGCCGCACATGCTTCGAAAATTCCTTGCGCAGCACGCCGATGGCGCGCGGCGGCGCCACCACGATCAATGAAGGCATTTCACCACCGAGGATCGCCTTGTCGAGCCGCACCGCAAGCTTCGCCAGGAACCGCTGCTCCGACTGATCGCGCCAGTCGGTCTGCTCCATGGCGCTACGCCCGTTGCTCATCGAGTTGAACGACCGGCCCGGCTTATTGGTGCCGATGTCGCTGGTTTTCGGGTCGTCCTGCTCGTAGACCTCCTTGGTCTTCAAGCTCGGCGTTTTCCGGTTGCCGGCGTTCTGCAGGACCAACGCCTTGGCGCCGTCGCAGACCACGACCCACGCGCCGCTATCGATTTTCATGAAATTTCTCCAAAGATAGCAAATGATCGGCCCATTGGTTCGGGCCCGCTTTGACCAGGATCAACACTCCAAACGGTCGATTGGTTGCGGCTTTGCGTGGCGTCGACCACTGAGCAATTCAGCACAAGGGATGGAGAGGTCAGTTTGAGCCGTCGAGAAGCCGCCGCGCGATGACCTGCGCCTGGATTTCGGCGGCGCCTTCGAAGATCGACAGGATGCGCGCGTCGCACAGGATGCGCGATATCGGGAACTCCATCGCAAAGCCGTTGCCGCCGTGGATCTGCACGGCGTTGTCGGCATTGGACCAGGCGATGCGCGCCGCGAGCAGCTTCGCCATGCCGGCCTCGAGATCGCAGCGCCGCCCGGAATCCTTCTGCCGCGCCGCGTAATAGGTGAGCTGGCGCGCGATCATGATTTCGACGGCCATAATTGCGATCTTGTCGGCCACACGAGGAAACTTGACGATCGCTTCGCCGAACTGCACGCGGTTCTGCGCATAGGTCAGCGCCTGCTCCATGGCCGCCTGCGCAACGCCGATGGCGCGCGCCGCGGTCTGGATGCGTGCGGATTCGAACGTCGCCATGAGCTGCTTGAAGCCCAGGCCCTCGACGCCGCCGAGCAGGCTCGACGTCTTCACCTCGAAGCCGTCGAACGCGATCTCGTATTCCTTCATGCCGCGATAGCCGAGCACCTCGATCTCGGTGCCGGTCATGCCGGCGACCGGGAAAGGTATCTTGTCGTCGCCGCGCGGCTTCTCGGCGAGCAGCATGGAAAGGCCGCGGTAGCCCTTCTCGGCGGGATTGGTGCGAACCAGGAGCGTCATCAGATCGGCGCGCACCGGATGCGTAATCCAGGTCTTGTTGCCGTGGACCTTGTAGACGTCGCCGGAGCGCGCCGCGCGCGTCTTCAGCGAGGCTAGATCGGAGCCGGTGTTGGGCTCGGTGAACACCGCGGTCGGCAGCACCTCGCCGGAGGCGAGCTTCGGCAGCCAGTGCCGCTTCTGCTCCTCAGTGCCGCCGCCGAGGATCAGTTCGGCGGCGATCTCCGACCGGGTGCCGAGCGAGCCCACGCCGATATAGCCGCGCGACAGCTCCTCGGAGACCACGCACATCGATTCCTTGCCGAGCCCCATGCCGCCGAATTCTTCGGGGATGGTGAGCCCAAACACCCCGAGCTCCGCCATCTGCGAAATGATCTCGATCGGGATGTAGCTGTTGGTGCGGTGCCAGCCCTGCGCGTGCTCGATCACCTCGCTGTCGGCGAACTTGCGCATCTCCTCACGAATGGATTCCAGCGTGTCGTCGAGGCCGCAGGCGCCGACCGTCGCGCCGTGACTGGAGCAGATCAACTCGACCAGGCGGGCGCGATTCTGCGCGGTGTTGCCGGTCGCGATCAGCGCCTCTACCTCCGATGTCATGCGCGCGGCCACCGCCGCGGCGGACAGGCCGAGGTCGGCCGGGCGCACGATCTCGCCCTGGCTGATCGGGATGCCGCCCTGGATCTGGGCGAGGTATTCGCCGAGCCCGATGCGGACGATCAGTTCCTCGATCTCGGTCAGCAGCCCGCTGTCCTGCATGCGCTCGGCGTAGGCGGTGAGCTGGCGCACGGCTTCGACATAGGTCGCAAGCCAGGCGAGCCCGTGGGTGGCGCGCTGCTCGCGGTCCATCAGGCGCGCGGCCGGCTGGCCCTCCAGCACAACGCGTTCGCGCACCTTGACGGCGGCATCCGACAGCAGCGCCTCGACCGCCGCGGTCGCGCCATGACCGAGAGCCAG
>SHVN01000069.1 GCA_009694215.1 Xanthobacteraceae bacterium | reverse complement strand
CCGGCAAAGGCTGATCCCTGCTTTGGGCCTGTCGGCGCGCGATGCTAGAAGCATGGCGGGCCGACGTGGCGGAATTGGTAGACGCATCGGACTTAAAATCCGTAGGGGCGAAATCCCCGTCCCGGTTCGAGTCCGGGCGTCGGCACCAGGTTTGAGCATGACCTGCGGACCTTCCTTCGCCCGCCGAAACGGGCTTCGCGAAGGCAGAAAACCGGTGCCCATCCCGCATCAAGCGCGGGACAAGCTTTTCCGGATCATGCTCTAATGATTCGTTAGTTGCGTGGTCGCTGGCGGAAGGGGATGCCGCCAGCCAAGAACCGCCAACCGACAACCATGGGAGCGGGCCATGAGCATGAAGACGATTCTGGTTCCGATGGAACCGCACGAGGGGATGAGCGCGGTGCTGGAAACGGCATTGCTGCTTGCCAAGAAGCGCGGCAGCTACATCGAAGGTTTCCCGCTGCGGTTCGGCATCAGCGAATTCGTCGCGGTCGACCCGGCAGGCTCCATTCCGCTGGAATCGTACCGGCAGGAAAGCCAAGAGGAGGCGGTGCAGGCGCACCGCCTTTTCGAATCGTTCATGCAGGAGCGCGGCGTTCCGAAATCGAGCGGGCCGGGCAAGGCGCCTTCGTTCGGCTGGCTGGATGAGGCCCCGGAGGGCGAGAGCTTCGTCGGCAGCTATGGCCGGGTCTTCGACATCACCGTGCTGAGCCGCCCCGACGCCAACACCATCGGCCTGCACAACCGGGCGATCGAGTCCGGTCTGTTCGAGAGCGGCCGGCCGATCCTGCTGTCGCCGCCCAAGCCGCTCAAGGATATCGCCACCAACGTCATGATCCACTGGAACTGCAGCACCGAGCAGTCGCGCGCGACGGCGTTCGCCATGCCGCTGCTGCTGGCCGCGGAGCGCGTGACGGTGCTCACGGTCTCGGGCGGGCAGGCGGTGCCGGGGCCGACCGCCGAGCAGCTGCTCACGCACCTGCAGCACAACGGCATCGCCGCGAAGCCCTTGACGGTGGGGCTGGAGGGCCGCAACACCGGCGAGGCGATCCTGCGCGCCGCGAAGGCGGAAGGCTGCGACCTTCTGGTCAAAGGTGCCTACACCCAGAGCCGGTTCCGGCAGATGATCTTCGGTGGCGCCACGAGCCATATCCTGGCCAACGCCGAACTGCCGGTGCTGATGGCGCACTAAGGCGCGCCCGCGCCAGGCGAGGGTTCCTGGTGGCCGCGCTGGCGCTGCATCCGTGCGGAGCGCGAAAAGCCGGCGGTTTCCGAAAATGCCGGATTTCGGCCTGGATTTTTTACTTTTGTGCGATATGGCGTCCCGGTGCCGCCGGCCGCCCGCCATGGCGGGATGGCCGCCGAACGAGGAATTCGAAGCTGCGCGATCGATCGAAACAGGATGTCGTCCGGCGCACGATCGGTGGCGCCGCCGCCGTGCTTTTGGCGGCGGGCCTTGGGGCCTGCGGGACGATCAGCGAGGAGTCCGCAGCCAGCGCTTTCATAGTGCCTGGAAAATTCCAGATCTACTCCTGCGAGGACGTCGATGGGCGCGTCACGACCTTTCGCAAGCGGCAGGTCGAGCTGGAGCAGTTGATGGCCCGGGCGTCGCAAGGGACCGGCGGAGAATTCATCAACTCGGTCGCCTACCGCACGGAATATCTGCAGACGCGCGGCGAACTCAACGAACTGAAAAAGGCGAGCGCCGACAAGCAATGCGCCGTCAACAGCAAGTTCTCGAGCGGCCGCGCGGTCTTTTGATCAGCCAAATCTCTTGCGTGCCAGCGCGGCGCCGCGGCCGAGCGCGTCGAGCTTGGCTGTGGCGATGTCGCGCCGCATCGGCGCCATGCCGCAGTTGGTGCCGGCGATGAGGCGTTCCCTGGGGACGTATTTGAGGGTGGCTTCGATGGTCGCTGCCACGTCTTCCGGCGTTTCGATCGCGTCGCTTGCCACGTCGATGACGCCGATCTGAACGTCCTTGCCGTTGAGCAGCGACAAAAGGTTCAGCGGCACCTTGGAGTGGATGCACTCGACCGAGACTTCGGTGATCCTGCTCGCCGCCAGCGCCGGGAAAATCTCCTCGTACTGCCGCCACTCGATCCCCAGCGCCGTCTTCCAGTCGATATTGGCCTTGATGCCGTAGCCGTAGCAGATGTGCACGGCGGTCGTGCACTTGAGCCCGTCGATCGCGCGATGCAGCGCCTCGACGCCCCACGCCCCGACCTCTTTCATGTAGACGTTGAACGCCGGCTCGTCGAACTGGATCACGTCGACGCCCTCGGCTTCGAGCGCGCGCGCCTCGGCATTGAGCAGGTCAGCGAAGGCGAACGCCATCTTGACGCGGTCGCCGTAGTGCTGATCGGCGATGGTGTCGATGATGGTCATCGGCCCGGGCATCGTGATCTTGAGCTTGCGCCTGGTGTGGGCGCGGGCGTGACGTGCCTCGGGTCCATGCACGCGGCCTTTGAGCTTGAGCGCACCGGTGACGGTCGGCACCATCGCTTTGTAGCGGTCGTTGCGGATGCCCATCTCGACCTTCCTCGCGAAGTCGATGCCGTCGACGAATTCGAGAAAGCCGTGCACGAAATGCTGGCGCGCCTGCTCGCCGTCGGTGACGACGTCGATGCCTGAGTCTTCCTGCAGCTTCACCGCGAGCAGCGTGGCGTCAAGCTTGCCCGCCGCGAGATCGGCGCCATTGAGCCGCCACTGCGGCCACAGCTTGTCGGGCTCCGCGAGCCATGAGGGTTTCGGAAGGGAGCCGGCGATGGTGGTCGGAAACATGCGCGTTCTTCCGTGCTCAGTCCTCGCCGGCCTGCAGGCGGGGCAGCGCGCCCGGCCGAACGGTGGTGCCGGGCGGCGCCGTGCGCCAATCATAGAGCCAATTGTAGCGGCGCAGCAGCAGCTTTCCGCCGGCGACCCGCAGGAACAGATTGCGCAGCACGGCCTCGGCCGCGGGGAGATGATAGATCCGCCCATTGCCGCGGGCCGCCTGCTGCACCTGCGCCGTTCGCTTTCGCCGGGCGCGCTCGTAGCGCCGTATGGCGGCGGCGGGATCGTCGGGCGTGCGCGCGAGATTGTCGGCCAGCACGGCCGCATCCTCGATCGCCATCGCCGCGCCCTGGGCGAGGAACGGCAGCATCGGATGGGCAGCGTCCCCCAGCAGCGTCACCGGACCGTCGCCCCACACGTTGAGGGGCGGCATGTCGTACAGCGCCCACTTGAGCCAGCGGTCGGGAACGCTGAGGAACTCGCGCACCGGAAGGCACCAGCTCCAGGGCGAAAAATGCGCGAGCAGCTCCTCGCGCTCGCCCTCCGCGGCCCAGCCGGGCTGCGCCCAGTTGTCGTTGACGATGGCGACGATGTTGATGAGCGTTCCGCTCTTCACCGGATAGTGGACGACATGGGCGTTACGGCCGAGCCAGAGCTGCACCTCGGGCGCGCGGAATTCCTCCTCGACCGACTCGACCGGAACGAGCGCCCGCCAGGCGGTGCGCTGGCGAAACTGCGGGGCCGGGTGCTTGAGCCGGGAGCGCAGCGCCGACCAGAGCCCGTCGGCGCCAATGAGCGCGATGCCGTGCTCGTCGGCGGCAAAGGCGCCGCGCCGGCAAGCCACGCTCAAGCCTTTGGCGTGCTCGACGAAGTTTTCGACCTTGGTGCCAAGCCGCAGCACGATATCGGGATTGGCCTGCACCGCGTCCAGAAGCGCCGTCTGCAGGTCGCCGCGGTGGATCGCCCAGTAGGGCGCGCCGTAGCGGCGCTCGGCCGCCTCGCCAAGCGGGATGCGCGCGAGCCTGCCGCCGCTCGCGGTCTTAATGGCGACCGCCTCCGGTACGAACACGTCGGCGCGCAGCCGCTCGCCGAGACCGAGCGCGATCAGGATGCGGGTGGCATTGGGCGAAAGCTGGATGCCGGCGCCAGTTTCCGAAAGCCGCTCGGCCTGCTCCAGCAGGGTGACGCGGAAGCCCGATTGCGCCAGCATCAGCGCCGCGCTCAAGCCCCCGATGCCGGCTCCGGCGATGATGACGTTGCGCGACGACGCCACTGTGCGCGCGCCCGGACGATCAGACCGGTTCGGTCAGCGCGCAGGCCTCGGGCCGCGCCGCGTGCGGGTCGAGCGCCGGATCGTGCCGGTAGAGCGTTGAGCAATAGGGACAGATGATCTCCTTGTCGCCGCCCATGTCGAGAAAGACATGCGGATGGTCGAACGGAGGCTTGGCGCCGACGCACATGAACTCGCGCGCGCCGATCACAATGACCGCGACGCCCGGGTCGTTGTGGAAGTGCGGGACGATGTGCTCAGCCATGATTTCGCTTCAAATTCCGGATGTTTGTCGCGCCGCACCATAGCGGCCCGTCCGCCTATTTCATAGTCATCCGTTTTCGCAATTGTTCAAATCCCACGGATCCGGAACGCCATCGAGTCGAAAGCGTTGCCCCGCCGCCCGAAAGGGGCGCAGATTCGGGCAGGAGACGGAATGATTCGGTCGCACCCCCGATTGGCATGGCTTGCCGCCGGCCTGTTCGCGCTGGCGTCGGCGTTCTGCGTGCCGTTCGGGATCGAGGCGGAGCAGCTCCTGTCCGCCGCCGACGATCCGGTGGCGATCACCGACCGCGCGCTGGCCCGCGCGTTCGACGGCGCCGTCGCCGTTACCGAGATCCAGTCGGCGCTCGACTCCAACGACGCCGATCTCGCCAAGAGCTTCGCCGATCTCGCCGCGGATCGCGGTGCAACGATACCGCCGGAGCTCCAGCAGCGCGTCACTGCCGCGGTTGAGCAGGCCAATTCCGCCAGCGCCGCCGCCGGAAGCTTCGCGAGCGGGCTGATCACCGGCGAGCCGAGAGACATGGCGGGGCTCGCCGGCACAACGCTCGGCGATCTGTTCGTGTTCGGCGACATCCGCGATGCGGTGCGTGAGGGCAGCCGCTACGTCAACGGCGAAAACTACGATCAACTGATCCTCGGTCTCTCCGTTGTCGGGGTCGCCATCACCGCCGGCACCTACGCATCGGTTGGAGCCGCGACGCCAGCGCGGATCGGCCTGTCGGCGGTGAAGACCGCACGCAAGACCGGGCGGATCGGCGCACAGATGGCCGAGTGGATCGGCCGTTCGCTCCGCGAGGTGGTCGACTGGACGGCGCTCAAGCGCGCGGGCGCGGCCGTCGCCGAACCGGCGCTCGCGGTGCGGGTGGCGCGTGAGGCGGTCAAGGTCGACAAGGCCGGCGGACTGGTGAAGTTCGTCAGCGACGTCGGCCGGGTGCAGGCCAAAGCCGGTACGCAGGCCGCCCTCGACGGGCTCAAGCTCGCCGAGGGCCCGCGCGACATGGCGCGGATCGCGACGCTCGCCGAGAAGAAGGGCTCAAAGACGCGGGCGATCCTCAAGACGCTGGGCCGCGGCGCGATCCTTTTGTCGATCGCCTCGTTCAACCTTGCGGCCTGGGTGCTCGGCGCGATCCTGACGCTCATCGGATTTGTGTCGTCGACCAAATCCGCGGTCGAGCGTGCGACGTTGTGCCACCTCGCCCGCAAGAAGGAGCGCAAGCTCGAAGCGCAATACGCCATGATGGCGCAATCGCGAGCTTGAACCCGCGCGGCATCTGGTTTCTATTTTCCCCGCATGTCGGTCTTTCATCACGGCTCCCTGGATCTCGCCTACCTCGACGAAGGCGACGGCGAGCCCATTGTGCTCATCCACGGCTTTGCCTCGTCCAAGGAGGTGAACTGGGTGCAGCCCGGCTGGTTCGCGACACTTAAAGCGGCAGGCCGCCGCGTGGTCGCGCTCGACGACCGCGGCCACGGCCAATCCGCAAAGCTTTACGAGCCGGCCGGCTACCACACCTCGAAAATGGCGTCGGACGTGCGCGCGCTGCTGGATCATCTGAAGATCGAGCGCGCGGATGTCATGGGCTATTCGATGGGGGCCCGCATCGCCGCCTTCCTTGCGCTCGAACATCCGGGCCGCGTGCGCCGCTTGGTGCTGGGCGGGCTCGGCATGCACCTGATCGACGGCGTGGGGCTGCCCGAGAGCATTGCCGAGGCGCTGGAGGCGGTGGCGCTGGCGGATGTCTCCGATCCGCAGGGGTATGTGTTCCGCGCCTTTGCGGACAAGACCGGATCCGACCGCCGGGCGCTGGCCGCCTGCATCCGCGGCTCGCGGCAGGTGCTTACCCGCGAGCAGGCAGCGTCGATCCGGACTCCGACGCTGATCGCGGTCGGCACCAAGGATGTGATCGCCGGCTCGCCCCAGGCCTTGGCGGAGGTCATGCCGAACGCGCGCGCGCTGCCGATCCCCGACCGCGACCACATGCTCGCGGTCGGCGACAAGGCGTTCAAGGCGGGCGTGCTGCAATTCCTTCAGGAGAACCCGTGAGCCGCCTGGTCGCGCCCGCGGCCGCGATGTTTCTGGGCGCATCCGGCAACACGCTTGTCGGCGACGTCTATGGCGAGGAGGGGCCGCCGGTGCTGCTGCTGCACGGCGGCGGCCAGACCCGTCACGCCTGGAAGAAGACCGGTGACCTGATCGCGCGAATGGGCCGCGTCGCCTATGCTGTCGATCAGCGAGGGCACGGCGATTCCGAATGGGTGAAGGACGGCGGGTATCAGTATGACGACTTCGCCGCCGACGCGCGCGTATTGGCGGACACCCTGGCGGAGCGCCACGGCGTGCGGCCAGCGGTGGTCGGCGCCTCGCTCGGCGGGATGGCTGCGCTGATCGCCAACAGCCAGCCCGGAAAGAAGCAGCACTTCTCGGCCCTCGTGCTGGTGGACATCACGCCTCGGGTCGATGTCGAGGGCGTGCGCAAGATTCAGGGCTTCATGCGCGCCCAGCTCCGCGAGGGGTTTGGCTCGATCGGCGAGGCCGCCGACGCGGTCGCCGCCTACCTGCCGCACCGGCCGCGGACGCGATCGCACGAGGGGCTGAAGAAGAACCTCCGGCTGCATCCCGACGGCCGCTGGCGCTGGCACTGGGACCCGCGGTTCCTCGAAGGCAATCGCCGGATCGGTGTCGGGTCCGAGGAGGTCGAGCGGGCGCTGGTTGCCGCTGCAAAGAAGATCACGATCCCCGCGCTCCTGGTCCGTGGCGCCTCCTCGGAGCTGGTGCAGGAGAAGCACGCCAAGGATTTCCTCAAGCTCGTGCCGCACGCGACCTACGTCGATGTCAGCGGCGCCCGCCATATGGTCGCCGGCGACCGCAACGATCAGTTCGCAAACGCCATTGAGAGCTTCCTGATGAAGTTGAAAGTTGCCTCGTAACTCATCGGCAACACAATATCATTCCACCCGCAGCGTTGCGTTTGGCATGGCGTCGCCCTACTTGTGCTAAAAGCAGGGCCGCAAGGCCAAGGCCCAAGACCAAAGCCCAAGTCGGGAAAGCGATCCATGGCGCAGCAGAATTCACGATCCCAGGCGGCAATCCAGAAGGTCGATCCGGTGTGGGCCAAGATCCGCGCCGAGGCCGAGGATGTGGTTCGCCGCGAGCCCGAGATCGGAACCTTCCTCTATTCATCGCTCCTGCACCACGACGCGCTGGAAGCGGCGGTGGTGCATCGGGTGAGCGAGCGCCTCGACCATGCCGATGTTTCGGCCGAACTGATCCGGCAGGCCTACGCCGACGCGCTGGAGGACCAGCCGCGGCTTGGCGAGGTGTTCCGCGCCGACATCGTCGCGGTGTACGACCGCGATCCCGCTACCGACCGGTTCCTGGAGCCGGTGCTCTACTACAAGGGCTTCCACGCCATTCAGACACACAGGCTTGCGCACTGGCTCTGGAACAAGGGCCGCAAGGACTTCGCCTATTACCTTCAGAGCCGCTCTTCGGGCGTGTTCCAGTGCGACATCCATCCGGCGGCCAGGGTCGGCCGCGGCATCTTCCTCGACCACGCCACCGGCCTTGTCGTCGGCGAGACCGCGACGATCGGCGACAACGTGTCGATGCTGCACGGCGTGACGCTCGGCGGCACCGGCAAGGACCACGGCGACCGCCATCCGAAGATCGGAGACGGCGTGCTGATCGGGGCGGGCGCCAGCATCATCGGCAACATAGAGGTGGGCCGCTGCGCCCGGATCGCGGCGGGATCGGTGGTGCTGAAGGCGGTTCCGAACAACGTGACCGTGGCGGGCGTCCCCGCGAAGATCGTCGGCGACTCCCCGTGCCTGGAGCCGTCGCGCACCATGGATCACATGTTCCCTGGATAATCGTTGCGCTGTTTGGTATCCCGGGCACCCGCATTCAAGCGGAGCCGCAGAGCGGAGAGGTCCCGTGGACGTAGTGGAAGTCAGAAAGCTCGACGCCTATCTGGGCAAGCTGTTCGGCAATCCCGGCATCCGGGTGGTGCCGAAGAAGGGCGACGTCGCCGAGGTGTTCGTCGGCGAGGATGATCTTGGCGAACTGACCGTCGACGACGAGGATGGCGACCGGTCCTTCAATTTCAGGATGGTCATCCAGGTCAGCAGCGATCCGAGCTTTCAGCCGGTGCCGACGCTGACCACCTATCTGCGGGCCAAATTCGACAACGAGCAAATTCGTGTCGTGACGCGCCCGAAGAAAACCGATTCACTGGAAGCCTATATCGGCGATGAATTTCTCGGCGTGCTGTTCGTCGAGAATGAAAAGGGCCGCCGGTCCTACATTTTCGAACTGCCGATCCTCGACGTCGACATCGACCCTGCTGGCACGCCCTAACCCGGCATCGGCGTGGGGCGGAAGCCCGCGAGCAGCCGGTCGATGCCGTCGGCGACCATCCGCCAGTCGTCAAGCCAGACGCGCGGGAAGCGCACCGTCACGTCGGCGCCGGCGATCCGCCGCTCGTGCAGGCACATGGCAGGCGTGGCAGCGATCTGGCGGGTGCAGCGGAGCAGGAAGCGCTCCGGCTGCGCCGGATCCTGGATTATATCCTCGCCCTGATACGGCGAGCCCTCGCGAAACCCCTGCAGGCTGAGCCCGTCGGTTCCGACGATCGGGGCCAGGTCGGCGTAGCGCGGATAGATCACTTTGAGCCGTTCCATGGGCGACAGCGTGCTGTCGCTCGCCGCGATGGTCACGAACAGCCGGTCGGACACATCCGGCGCGCCGGTCGGCAGCGGCTTGATGCTGGCATCGGGCGGGGTGAGCGAGGGCCACACGAAGCTGAGATCGATGCGGGCCTGCGAGCCCGGGCGGCGCTGGACCTTGAAGCGGATCGCGGCCGGCGGCACGTTGAACGCCACGCCGCCGACGGTGACCGGCAGCGAGGGGGCGTCGGGAGCGATCGCTGCGGGGGCAGGCCACAGCATGTAGGCGATCGGAGCACCGGCGAGGCCCGTTGCGGTCAGGCCAAGCGCCAGCACCATCAGCCGGCCGAGCCTGCCGCCGGAGGCCGGCCGCCGCCTGCGCCCCATGGTTCCTGCGTAAGCCATCGATGCCTTCTCGGGTTTGCCGTGCCGCGAATCGCCGGTCCCCTATGGGACCCCGCATCCGTTAACCCTTAATTAACGATGCGCTGGCGGGGGCGGCCTCAATCTGGGAAGAAATGCCGGTGTTGTGTTGCGGCGGGGCCCTTTGCGATGACGCCTGAAGATCTCGTGCTTGCGTTGCTCTGGTCGGATTCCATGCGTTCGCTGATTGCGCTCGGAATAGGCTTTGCGGTGGCCGGGCTGTTGTCCAGCGGCTACCAGCTCCTGACGCTGCAGCCACCGAGCTTCAAGCTGCTGCAGGAGGGCGAGCGCAAGCAAGCGCTGGCGGCGGTGCCGTTCCTGGTGTTCGCCGCGCCCTTCATTATCGTCCGCAACACCGTTCGCGGCCGGCGCGTCGAGGGCCGCAACTTCGGCTTTGCCGCGCTCGCAGCCATCGTCGCCGGCTTCTGGAGCCTGATGTCCGGCACCGTCGTGGTGCTGGCGCTCCAGGCCATCGGCCATCTGGTCGCTTAGTTTTCTCCACCCGCCGGACATGGCATGGTCGCCTCCATAGCGGAGGGGACTCGATGCCGATCTACGAACTCGACGGACAGGCGCCGGAATTTCCGGCCGACGGCCGCTACTGGGTGGCCGAGACCGCGGTGCTGATCGGCCGGGTCCGGCTCAGGAGCCATGCGAGCGTCTGGTTCGGTGCGGTGCTGCGCGGCGACAACGAATGGATCGAGATCGGCGAACGCTCGCAGATCCAGGACAATTCCACGCTGCACACCGATCCGGGATTTCCGATGGTGATCGGGAAGAATTGCGTGATCGGCCACAAGGTGATGCTGCACGGCTGCACGGTCGGCGATAACAGCCTGATCGGCATGGGCGCGATCCTGCTCAACGGCTCCAAGATTGGCAAGAACTCGCTGGTCGGCGCGGGCGCGCTGGTGACCGAGGGCAAGACATTCCCCGACAATTCGCTGATCGTCGGAGCGCCGGCTCGCGCGATCCGCACGCTCGACGAAAAGGCGGTCAAGTTGATCGCCGGCGGCGCCGACATCTATGTGAAGCGCTGGCAGCAGTACGAGAAGACCCTGAAAAGAATTGGGTGATCCCAAAAAAGTTACGGCCGGCGTTGGGGGACGCCGGCCGCGCGGGAGCCCGGTCTGGGGACGGGGAGGGGTGGGGACGTGACCGGGGACGCGTAGTTCCTGTGTTTCAGCGCGACGAGGTGGCGGTGGCGGTGGTGGGCCGGTTGTCGCCGAGCGCGACCCAATTGTTCGGATTGCTCTGCGACTGGCGCTTGACGAAGCGGTAGCCGGTCTCCGACCAGAGCAGGACCTGCTCCTCCTGGTTGTCGAGGACGAAGTCGCCCTTGTCGGTCTTGACCGTGAGCACGGCGTGGCCGTCGCCCTTCTTGTCGCGCACCACGGTGATGAGCAGCGCCTCGCGCGGCCAGCCGGCCTCCATCAGCATGCGGCGCTTCAGCAGCACGTAGTCCTCGCAGTCGCCCTTGCCGTCATCGGGATAGGACCACTTCTCGACCACGCCCCAGTGATCCATGTCGGTCACGGGGGCGATGCTGTCGTTGACCCACTTATTGACGCGCACCAGGTCCTTCCAGACTTTGGCGGTGAGCACGACGTCGCGCGGCTCGCTCGCCGACACGGCGCATTCCTTCGGCATTTCGTTGCAGAATTCGACGTGGCCGATCGGCGGGCGCGCCGTCGCGCCGACCGACACATAGATCGGCCGTTTGGACGCGGCTTCCGCCGCCGCCGCGCCGAGAATGACGATCATGGCGGCAGCCAGTGCGGCACCCAGAATGGTTTTGGACTTCGGCGACATATGCGACCCCTCTCCCGTCTTGTTGGGGCCATAGTTTGCACAAAGCCTTTGTGTTGCCGCTAATCCGCCCAAGTAACTTCAAAGCAAATGAGAGTAAAAACTGAAACAAATACTATGATAATTCTTCGAGAAATTGAGTAAAATCCCGACTATTCTCAATTGAATAAAATTGTAACTTTAAGCATGCGGGCGCAGCCGAAGCCTTGTCGCGCGCAAAAGCACCGCGCGGCGGTTAAGGCCGATGGCCGGGGTCAGGATCGTGTTTGGGGCGTGGCAGGGGGCCAGGCACGGCCGGAAATCGCGGCCAGCCGGCGAAATCGTGAAAGACGGCGTTTACTGTGCGGTCGCGTTATCTTCGACCGAGTCCTCGTGCTGGAGCCTCGTGAACTCGATCGCGAAGCCTGCTTCCAGATGGCGGACCACGCGGCCGGGGATCTTGCCCAGGGTGACGTGGCTGCCGACCTCCGGCCGGTTGGTGGTGGCGATGCCCGCGCCGGACAGCGAGATGTCGATGATCCGCACCCCAACATTGGCGCCGTTCGGCATGATCAGCGCGCCACGGTGATCTTCGGCACGAAACGGCCGTGGCGGTGGTCTTCCGGCAGGTTGAGGATGCTGCGGTTGGCGAGCCAGGTGAGCTGTGCCGCCAGCATGTCGCGCTTGCGCGGGGTCGCCGAGATGGTCATGGCGAAGCCGTTCTGAAGCGGGCGGGCGATCTGGCCTTTCAGGCGGCCGAGATGGTCCACATAGGCAATGACGCGGTCGCCGACGTTGCCGGACACCGGCGCGATCATGGCGATGCCGCCGGGCGACATATTGATGACCTGGCAGGGGAATTCGCGGCGATCCGCGAGCATATAGCGGCCGAGCAGGTTGACGCGGACGCGCTGATGGCGCCGCTTTTCTTCAGCGTGCGGCAGCGAGTGCTATTTCTGTTGCGGCAACGCCATGCGGCGGGGACCTTTGGCCCAGGAGTTAGACCGCAGACTATTCACGCTTCGTTAACGGCCCGTGAACCGGCGCTATCTTCGACAACGCCGGCAAATCGCCTATTCAGCCCGGCCGCCGTCATACACCGTTAGGCCGTGCTTCAGCCGTCCGGCGGCGGCCTTGAACAGCGGGGCCGTATCGGCCGCGGCGCCGATGTGGCGGAACATGCCGAGAGTGAGCGGTCCGATCGCCTTGGCGCCGAGCCAATAGGTGGCCGCCATCGGCGCCAGCGCGCCCAGGACGCGGGCCTTGCCGCGCGAGTGGTAGGCGAGCGGCAAGAGCAGCATTTCGAGATTAACCGGGGCCAGCATGTCGTCGGATGTGGCGCCGGTGACGTTGGCGACGCTCCTGATCTTCTCCTCCATCACCACCGCGATCAATTCGCGGACGGCGGTCTGGCCGGACCGCTGCCACAGCTTCATGAAGCTCTTCGACTTCAGTTCGCGCCCGAACAGCGCGCAGAGACGGGTGCCGGCGAGGCGGAACAGATGGTTATCGATGCCGTTCACCTGGAGCACGAAGGTGTCGCCCAACACCTGCCGGATGGCGCTCGGCTCGATCTCGGCCCGTTCCGGCGCAAGCCGTTCGCCGCGGCGCTCGTTCCAATAGTCGAACAGCTCGCGATTGGACGGGTGTTTCATTTTGTGCCCCCAGTTGCGCGTTTTGCGCGTCGTTGTGTCCCTGCCGGGACACGCTCGCCGCGCGGATTCTTGGTTGCTGGGGACGGAGCAGGGCGCATGCCAGAGCGCCGCGCCGGTTGGCGCAGCGGCGGCCCGTCGCGCGTTAGCGTTAAATCTCGCTCGTCGTTGGCTCGGGCCGGCCGCTCCCGTAGGGTCGCTCATCAAATCCCGGGGAGTGGGGGATGTGACCGAAAGGGAGGGCCGAAAGCCCTCCCTTTTTCTTTGTTTGATTGCGCCGCCGGTCTCGCTTACTGAAACATGCGGCGCCTGCCCATTTGAAGCGCGCTGAGGAGTGTTCTTGAACCAGCCGCGCGAGCCGATGCTGAACGTCCCGGCGGTCGTCGTCGCTATGCTCGTGGTGCTGGGCCTCGTGCATGCCGTGCGCGAGTGGCTGTTGCCCGACGACATCGACCGCGTGCTGGTGTGGACGCTCGCCTTCGTGCCGGCGCGCTTCGACTCCGGCGCGCTCACCGAAGGCATCCTGCCCGGCGGCCGGGGCGCCGAGCTGTGGAGCTTCTTCACCTACGCCCTGCTGCATGTCGACTGGATGCATCTGGGCTTCAACGGGATCTGGCTGCTCGCCTTCGCAAGCCCGGTGGCGCAGCGGTTTGGGACGCCGCGCTTTGTGCTGTTCTTCGCGGCGACGATCGTCGGCGGAGCATTGGCCTATCTGCTGGTCCATGCCGGCGCGCTGACGCCGATGATCGGCGCGTCCGCCGGCATTTCGGGCATGACGGGGGCGGCCGCGCGATTTGCCTTCGAGCCGGGCGGGTCGCTCGACATGTGGCACGGCGATCGCGACAACGCCGACCGGGTGCCGGCGGCGCCGCTCCTTGTTGCGTTGCGGAATCCGCGCGTGGTCACATTCGTCGGGGTCTGGTTCGGCCTCAATTTGCTGTTTGGGCTCGGTTCGGTGTCATTTTTGACGGGCGACAATCAAAGCGTCGCATGGGAGGCCCATGTCGGCGGCTTTCTCGCCGGTCTGTCGCTGTTCTCGATGTTCGATCCGGTCCGGTCGGCGCCGATCGCCGAAGATGAGCGCACGTTGCATTGAGCCCGTCACCGTCTGTTAACCGGCGTTCGCATGGCTGCCCCGTAATCGGTCGAGCAGGACAGGAACCCTGACCCACCTTGCGGGTTAACCCGCTACCGTTGAGGTGTCTGTTCGCCACCTCGAGTCGGAAAATCGGGGAGCAGCGGACAGGAAGCGATCTCAGGGAGCGACCCAATGACCGTCAAAGCCATTCTATCGGTGAAGGGGAGCGAGGTTGCCACCATCGAGCCCACGACAAATCTGGCAGCCGCGGCCAAGCTTCTGGCCGAGCGCAGGATCGGCGCGCTGGTTGTCACCAGCCCTGATCAGTGCGTGGTCGGCATCGTATCGGAGCGCGACCTCGTCAAGGAGCTTGCCGCCCACGGCGCGAACGCGCTCGTCCTTCCACTGACCGATGTAATGACGCGCAAGGTCATGACCTGCGGCGTGGGCGACACCATCAGTTCTGTGATGGAACGTATGACGCAAGGCAAGTTCCGTCATATGCCTGTGGTCGAGCGGGGGCGTCTGGTCGGCATCGTGTCGATCGGCGACGTGGTCAAGCACCGGCTGCAGGAAATGGAGCGGGAGCAGTCGGCGCTGCGCGACTACATCCAGACTGCTTGAGAGAGCATGATCCCGAAAAGTGGAACCCGGTTTTCGGGCAAGATCATGCTCAAATCAAAAAGCATTACTTGACGGCCGGCGTCGCCGGCTGCGGTGCGAGCGCCGTCACCGCTTCGTCGATCTCGTCCAGCACGCGCTCGGCCGAGCGAGCGCCCACTCCTCGATGACGTCCAGCCGCCCGGCCGCCTGACAGCCGCCGACTACCGCGCCGATCGAAGTGCCGACGATGACGTCGGGCTCGATGCCGCGCTGGAGCAGCGTGCGGATCACGCCGATGTGGGCAAAGCCGCGCGCGCCGCCGCCGCCGAGCGCGAGCCCGATGGTCGGGCGCTCCGACGTGCGTTCGGGCGCTTCGGATGTTGCCTTGGCGCCGCGGTCCCCGTTTCGCCCGCGGCCCTGACCTTCGAAACTCAAGTGCGCCTCTCCGTCATCCGCGATGATCACGCCGAAGCGGCAGCGATAAAAGGCAGTCGCGCTGTTATGGTGAAAGCCGTGCCGCAGCGAGGTGGCGCAAATGCGGCGCTGCAGCGGAGTCCGGCGACGGACCGTGGAGCTAGCCGCCGCCCTTCGGGCGCGTCATCTTGAACACCGTCTCGACCATCGCGTATTCGTCGTAGCCGCACCGCGCGATCGGCTTCATGGCGGCGGTGTCGAGCCGGCCGTTCTTGATGAAGCGATCGTCGATATAGACCCCGACCGCCTGCCCGAACACCACGAAGCGCTCGAGCGGTTGGCCTTCGATGTCGCTAAGCCGCACGGTCTGCAACCATTTGCATTCCAGCGCGCAAGGGGAGGCGGCGACCCGCGGCGGCTTGACCAGCCGCGACGGCGCGGCCTCAAGGCCGGTGGCTTGCATTTCGCTTTCCCCGCGCGGCAGCGGCGCCGAGGTGCCGTTCATCTGGTCGCGTAGATCGAAGGTCGCAAGGCTGCAGACGAATTCCTTCGTTTCCTCGGCGAAGGCTACCGAGTCCTTCGCGCCCTCGCTGGAGAACATCACGATCGGCGGCTTGTCGGTGATGCCGTTGAAGAACGAGTAGGGCGCGAGGTTGATTTCGCCCCTGGCGCTCATCGTGGTGATCCAGCCGATCGGGCGAGGCGCGATGATGGCCTTGAACGGATTGTGCGGCAGGCCGTGGTCGTTCTTGCGGGTGTCGTAGAACATGGGACCTCATTATGTGGCTTGCCGCCATCACGCGGCAAGGCGTATCAACTCAAGAGAAATCAGCGTCAGGAAAGATCCATGGCCGGCGACGACAAGAAAACCAAAACCGCTCCCGCTGCAAAAACCGAGGCCGCTCCGGCTGCCAAGAGTACCCCGGCGGCAGCCCCCGCAGATGCTGCCACGCCCAAGACCGAGGGAGGCGAGAAGACGGGCGCCGCGCCCTCGAACTATAGCAGGGGCGAAGGCCAGAAGCCGGTTTCCCAGGCCTACAAGGATAACTGGAACGCGATTTTCGCGAAGAAGACGAAGCCAACGAAGAAGCAAGCGAAGAAGAAGCAAACGAAGAAGAAAAAGCGATAGCGCCTATGTGGCGCTAAAGCGCGTGACGATCTCGTCGAGCGGCGGGCGCGGGCGATCCTCGGTCGGCTTCGCCTGGCGTCCGATATGGACGAAGCCCGCGATGCGCTCCTCCGGCTTGACGCCGAGCGCATCCAGCACGCGGCGATCGTAAGAATACCATTCGGTGAGCCAGCTCGCCGCGAAGCCGAGCGCGTGGGCTGCGAAGACGAGGCTGGTCGCGGCGGCGCCGGCCGACAGCACCTGCTCCCATTCGGGGATTTTCACATGCGGTCCGGCGCGGCTGACGACGGCGACCACGAGCGGCGCGCGGGCCAGGCGCTTTCTCTCGTGCTCGACCTGGTCGGGCGTGGCGTCGGGCCGTTTGTCGCGAAACACCTCGGCGATGGTCTCGCCGGCCTTGAGCCGGGCGTTGCCCTCGAACACGATGAATCGCCACGGCGTGAGCTTGCCGTGATCGGGCACGCGCGAGGCGACGGTGAGCAGCGTCGAGAGCTCGGCTGCGGTGGGACCCGGGCCGTTGAGCTCGATTGGCTTGACCGAACGCCGGGAGGTGAGGAGATCGATGGCTTCGAGCATGGGGTTTGACCGGGGGCTCCGTTACGCTTTGCGCGTAGCACGGGCCGGTGCTCCAGACAATTAAGCCACCCTGGAAACGCTCTGAGATGCTGGCTTGAATTCGCCGCGATTCCGGCCGAAAACCGGCCCCTGATGATGCGCCCCCCGACCACCCACCGCTGCCGTCTCCTGCTGCCGGCGCTTGCGCTCTTCGCGATCTCATCGCCCGCATTGGCGCAGTCGCCTTTCACCATGCCTACCGCGCCGCCGCCTCAGGCGCCCGCCAACATGAAGGCCGGCGAAGGCGCGATCCTGGCTACGGCGCGCTACAGCAACGACGGCGGCGCCATCAACGGCGGCCTGCATTGGCGGATCTACGCCGACAAGCCGGACCAGACCGGCTTCTTCCGCCTGATCAAGGAGGACTCGTCCGCGCAGCCGACCTTCGTGCTGCCGGCCGGAAACTACATCGTCCATGTCGCGTTCGGGCTTGCCAGCACGGCGAAGCCCGTCCAGGTCGGCCGGGAGCCGGCGCGCGAGGTGTTCGAGATCGCGGGCGGCGGTCTGCGGATCGAGGCCCGCGTCGGCAACGTGAAAATTCCGACCGGCCAGGTTTCGTTCGACATCTACCAGGGCAGCCAATTCGAGCAGATCGACCGCCGGCCGCTTGCCTCAAGCGTGCTCACCGGCGCGATCGTGCTGGTGCCGGAGGGCACCTATTACATCCTCTCCAAATACGGCGACGGCAACGCGGTGGTGCGCTCCGACATTCGCGTGCAGGCCGGCAAGCTGACCGACATCACAGTGACGCACCGCGCCGCGCAGATCATGTTCAAGCTCGTCAGCAAGCGCGGCGGCGAGGCGCTGGCCAACACCGACTGGGCGGTGCTCTCTCCCGCTGGCGACACCATCGCGGAAATCAAGGGCGCGTTCCCGCGCGTGATCCTCGCCGAAGGCGAGTACAAGATAATCGCCCGCAACGACAACAAGGTTTACCAGCAGGACCTCACCGTCATTCCCGGCGTCGATAGCGAGATCGAAGTGGTGGCGCGCTGAGGGGCGTTCCGGTTCGAGTCCCGCTGGACTAGTGGTCTGATTCATTTGGACGATTCCAAAATCGGCCGAAGCAGTTCAAGCTCTC
>SHVN01000004.1 GCA_009694215.1 Xanthobacteraceae bacterium | reverse complement strand
CCGTCAAAAGCCAATCGCAAGGTCCAGCGCAATTGCGACTTCGCGCTCTACTGCGAACGCAACCTCGTCGAGCGCTTCTTCAATAAACTCAAGCACTTTCGCGCCATCGCAACACGATACGACAAACTCGCCAGAAATTTTCTCGCCGGGGTCCAACTGGCTTCCGCTATCATCCTCCTCAACTGAAGATAGGCCCTAGGACCCTAAACTGCGCTCACCAAACGATGGGATTCCATTGCGACACGAAGCGGCTTCGGAATGCGTTGCGCCCGGCCACCCGACACGAAAGCAACCTGCACGCGCGCATCGACCAGCATTTCCTCACCGCGATTAACCCGCTGGTGCAAGATGATCGACGCGCCCTTCACCTCGACAGGCGCCGTGACGACTTCGAGGATGTCGTCCATCCGCGCGGGCTTCATGAATTCTATCTGCATCGAGCGCACCACGAAGGCAAAGCCCGGCGCCTCCTTCGCCACCTCCTGAAACAGCGCGCGCTGGTCGGCGCCGACGAGGCGCAAATGGTTGGTGCGGCCGCGCTCCATGAAGCGCAGGTAGCTCGCGTGATAGACCGCGCCTGAAAAATCGGTGTCCTCGTAATAGACCCGGACCGGCTGGCGATGCCGGCCGTCGCGGATCTCGCCGTCGAGATGCGATGTCGGGTCCGGCATCAGAGCATTCGCGCCAGCGGCAGGATGTGGTCGCGGGTCAGCGGCGCGAATTGCAGATCGGGAAGCGCCCGCGGATCGACCCAGAGCACTTGATCGATCTCGGCCTGCGGCTTGATCGTACCCTGGACATCGACGGCATAAATGGCGGCACGCACCTGGAAGCCCGGCTCGTTCGCCGCCGCGCAATCGAACACGCCGAACGCCTGAGCACTGTTTTCGATGACGCTGCAGCCCAGTTCCTCGACGATCTCCCGCGACAGCGCGGCCACATCGCTTTCGCCGGTGTCGCGCTTGCCGCCGGGCTGCATAAAGGCCGAGGTGCCACGCTTGAGCACCAGCAGCACCCGGCCGTTCTTGTCGCGGATCAACGCGGCCACCACACTGATGACCTTGTCGCTCATTCATCGTCTCCCGCAAACAATCCGAACTGCGACGGATCGCGCGCCGGCTCGGCGAGGCCGAGATGCTTGAACGCATGCGAGGTGATTAGCCGGCCGCGCGGGGTGCGTTGCAGGAGGCCCTTCTGGATCAGGAACGGCTCGATGATCTCCTCGATGGCGTCGCGCGGCTCCGACAGGGCGGCGGCGAGCGTCTCGACCCCGACCGGCCCGCCAGCGTAGTGCTCGGCGATGGTGAGGAGATAGCGGCGGTCCATGGCATCGAGGCCGGCGGCGTCCACCTCAAGCTGCAGCAGCGCCTTGTCGGCCAGCGTACGGTCGATCTTGTCCAGGCCGCCGGCGTGGGCGAAGTCCCGCACGCGGCGGAGAAGTCGTCCGGCGATGCGCGGCGTGCCGCGCGAGCGCCGCGCGATCTCGTTGGCGCCATCCGGCGTCATGCCGATGCCGAGCACGCGCGCGCCGCGGTTGACGATCAGCTCGAGCTCCGCCTCGGTGTAGAAATTGAGCCGCACCGGAATGCCGAAGCGGTCGCGCAGCGGATTGGTGAGAAGCCCCGCGCGCGTCGTGGCGCCGACCAGCGTGAATTTCGCCAGATCGATCTTCACCGAGCGCGCCGCCGGCCCCTCGCCGATGATGAGATCGAGCTGGAAATCTTCCATCGCCGGGTAGAGCACCTCCTCCACCGCCGGGTTGAGCCGATGAATCTCGTCGATGAAGAGAACGTCGCGGTCCTCGAGATTGGTGAGCAGCGCCGCGAGGTCGCCGGCCTTGGCGATCACAGGCCCGGAGGTGGCGCGGAAATTGACGCCCAACTCGCGCGAGACGATCTGCGCGAGCGTGGTCTTGCCGAGTCCCGGGGGCCCGACGAACAGCACATGGTCGAGCGCCTCGTTGCGCGCCCGCGCCGCCTCGATGAAAACCGTAAGATTGGCGCGCGCCTGCTGCTGGCCGATGAACTCCGACAGCCGCTGCGGCCGCAGGGATGTTTCGGCCAAATCCTCTTCGCGGCGCTCGGAGGTAACGAGGCGGCGGGGCGTGGTGGTCACGGCTCAGGTTCCTCGTTCGCGGCTGTACTTGTTCGGAATGAGCTCGCCGATCCCGACCCCCTCGGGCCCATTCGGCCCCGGCACAATGACCCGCGCGTTCCGATCGTAGTCCCAGATCAGCTCCCGGCAAGCGCCGCAGGGCGACACCACCGCGATGGGGCTATCTTTTTCCTCGGGTGGAGGATGCCGCACCGCGACGATGGATTCGATCCCGAATTCGCCGGCGTTGGTGATCGCCTGCCCCAGTGCGACGGCCTCGGCGCAGACCGCCATGCGGCCGAGATAGGCGTCGAGGCTGACGCCGGCGAAGATCTTGCCGGAGCGCGTCCGCAGCGCCGCGCCGACCTCCTGCCAGTCGTAGCGATAGCGGCGGCGGATCGCTTCCGATGCGGCGGCGACGAGTTCGCGGTCGGCCTCGTTGAGCGCCGTCACTTCGAGAGCTCCTTCAGTCCGAGCCGGATCAATTGCGCCGTTTCCGCTCCCTCGCCCGCGTTCCGGCTGGCGGCGGAAATCGCGGCGGCCGCCTGCGGCTGGCCGTAGCCGAGATTGACCAGCGCCGAGACCGCATCCAGCACCGGCCGGGGCGCACGCTTCTCCGACAGCGCGCCGGACAGGCTGATGACCGCCGGGTCGAGATCGGAATAGGTCGGCGCCTTGTCTTTCAGCTCGATGACCAGGCGCTCGGCGACCTTGGGGCCGACGCCGGGCGCGCGCCGGATCGCGGCCTTGTCGCCCATCGCGATGGCGGACGCGAGATCGCCGGGCTTAAACGTGCTCAGCACCGAAAGCGCGACCTTGGCGCCGACGCCCTGCACGGTCTGCAGCAGGCAAAACCATTCGCGCTCGGCGTCCGAGAGGAAGCCGAACAGCCGAATCTGATCCTCGCGGACATGAGTCTCGATCGACAGTGTCGCTGCCTCGCCCGCGGCCGGCAGCGCCTGGAGCGTGCGCGCCGAGCAATGCACCAGATAGCCGACGCCGTGCACGTCGAGGACGATGAAATCCTCGCCGTAGCTATCGATGACGCCCTTGAGCTTGCCGATCATCGCGCTGCCGCCACTTTCAGCCTCAACAGCGCGCTCTGCCGGTGATGCGCATGCGTCACCGCGATGGCGAGCGCGTCGGCAGCGTCATGCGTCGGCGGGTCGGCCTTCGGCAGCAGCACGCGCAGCATGAGCCGGATCTGCTCCTTCTCGCAGTGGCCGGCGCCGACGATGGTCTTCTTCACCAGGTTGGGCGCGTATTCGGCCACGGGAATTCCCGCGCGCGCCGGAATGAGCATGGCGACGCCGCGGGCCTGGCCGAGCTTAAGCGTCGCATTGGCGTCCTTGTTGACGAAGGTCGCCTCCACCGCCGCCTCGTCGGGGGTGAATTCCTCGACCACCTTGGCAAGCCCGTCGTGGATCGTCACCAGCCGCTCGGCGAGCGAGACCTTGTCGCTGGTCGCGACCGAGCCGCAGGCGATGAAGATCAGGCGGTTGCCCTCAACCTCGATCAGACCCCAGCCGGTGCGGCGGAGCCCCGGATCGATGCCGAGGATGCGAATCGGGCGGCCCATGATGCCCCGTTGATAGCCCCGCCGAGCGTCCGCGGCAAAGCGCCTGCTTGGCGGCTCCCCATTCTCCCCAATCGCGCTCGGGGCAGGCGCCTGCTAGACCAAGCCGCCGGGACCTGAAACGTGATCGAATTTCCAGACAGCGCGACGTTTGCCGCTGCATTCACCGACGTCCGCTTTCTGTCGGCCGCGGCCATCGCCGCCACGGCAGGCCTGGTGCGCGGCTTCTCGGGCTTTGGCGGCGCGATGATCTACATGCCGCTGATCGCGGCGGTCTATGAGCCGCGTATCGCCGCGGTCACCTTGCTACTGGTCGATTTCCTTTCGAGCACGCCGTTCGTGATTTTCGAGTTTCGCCGCTGCACCTGGCGCGAGGTGCTGCCGATCTCGATCGCCATGGCGGTGACGGTGCCGCTCGGCACCTATCTGCTGGTGGTGCTCGATCCGATCGTGCTGCGCTGGATCATCGCCATTCTGGTGATCGGCCTCGTCCTCATCCTGATGTCGGGATGGCGCTACCGCGGCCCGTCGTCGCTGCCGATCACCGCCGGCGTCGGGATGATCGCAGGCGTCGGCGCGGGCGCGGCGCAGATCGCGGGGCCGCCGGTGATCCTCTACTGGCTCAGCCGCGGCAACAGCGCGATCACGCTGCGCGCCAACCTGATGGTGTTCTTCCTGTTCTGCGGTATCGCGCTGATCGCGGTGTATGGCTGGCAGGGCCTGTTCACAGCGCGCTCGGTCGCGCTGTCGCTGATGCTGGGCGTGCCTTACGTCGCGGGCGTGGGCGCCGGCGCGTATTTCTTCCGCGGAGCATCCGACCAGCTTTACCGCCGCATCGCCTACGCCATCTGCGCGCTGGCGGCGCTGCTCAGCCTGCCGTTGCTCGATCCGATATTGCGTTAGGCCGTCATCTTCGCAACGACGGCGTCCGACATTTCGAAGTTGGCGTAGACGTTCTGCACGTCGTCGTTCTCGTTGAGGGTTTCGAGAAGGCCGATCAGCTGCTCGCCCTTCTCGTCGTCGATGGCGACCGTGTTCTTCGGCTTCCAGACCAGCGCCGACTTGCGCGGCTCCCCAAACTTGGCCTCCAGCGCCTTCGCCACCTCGCGAAGCGTCTCCGTCATGGTGTAGATCTCGTGGCCGCTCTCGTCCGACACCACGTCCTCGGCGCCGGCCTCGATCGCGGCCTCCAGCACCTGGTCGGCGTTTGCCACCTTGGCGTCGAACTCGACCACGCCGACGTGGTCGAACATGAACGACACCGCGCCGGTCTCGGCGAGATTGCCGCCGGCCTTGGTGAAGGTCGCCCGCACGTCACCCGCGGTGCGGTTCTTGTTGTCGGTCAGCACCTCGACGATGACGGCGACGCCGCCCGGCCCATAGCCCTCGTAGCGCATCTCGTCGTAGTTCTCTGCATCGCCGCCCTGCGACTTCCGGATCGCACGCTCGATGACGTCCTTGGTCATGTTCTCGGCGCGCGCCGCGATGATGGCCGCGCGCAGCCGTGGATTGAACGCCGGGTCGGGCTGGCCGAGCTTGGCGGCTGTCGTGATTTCGCGGGCGAGCTTGCCGAACAGCTTGGAGCGCGCCTTATCCTGGCGCCCCTTGCGGTGCATGATGTTCTTGAATTGGGAATGACCGGCCATGGTCTTACTCTGAATTCGCTCGCGCTGGATTGCCCGCGATATAAAGCGCAGCGGCTGAAAAAGTCACTAGGCGCGGATGCATAAACGCTCGGCCATCGCCGCTCTCAAATCGAGCCCGCGCGCCTTAGCTTCGTTCCACGATGCGATCGAGCTTCTTGCTCAGAATCCAGGAAAGGCCAAGGAACACGAACAGCATGACCATGCCGAGGCCCGAAGATGCATCGCTCATGAACTTCTCCGAAACCTGGCCGAAGGCATAGCCGGTCGAAACGATGGCGCAAGACCACAGACCCGCCGCGCCGAAATTGAGCACCAGGAAAGTGGTCCAAGGCAGCCGCGACATCCCGTAGGCGAAGCCGGCGACACCTCGAATGCCGTGCGGATAGCGATGGAAGAGGACCATCCAGAAATAGTGACAGTCCGCCAGTTGAGCTGCCGTCTCCACCGCGCGCTTGATGCGGGGAAAAGGTCCGAGCCAGCGAGTGCCAAATCGCCGCCCGATCCAGAAGCGGATCACGTCGCCGGTGAAGCTGCCGAACCAGCAGACCGCTATCAGGGCGCCTAAGCTCAGCGCACCCGAATGCGCGGCGTACCCCGCGAACAGCGCAAGCAGCAGGCTGTGCGAGGCCGCGTAGGCAAACATGAGGCTATAGGCCGCATCGCCGTGCTGCCGTATGAGGTCGAGGAACGAGGTGAGGTCCGTCGGAAACAAAATGGGCCACCATGATAGCTTTGGCTTGTCATTCCCCGGAGGGCCGGAGATCGGCGAAACTGCTACCACTCTGCCGGGGCGGACGAAAGCCAAGAGAACCCAAGAAGCAGCAGGCCACTCGTGCAGCGCCTCAATCCCAGAACGTGGGCCGCGCCTCTTCCAGTATGCCGCCGAGCCGCACCGGCCCGACCCGTACGGCCAGACCGGTCGCGTCGTCGGTCTCGACCGCCAGCGCCGAAAGCGTCGCGGGGCCATTCGCCGCCTCGAACTTGCTTTGTGAAATCCGCCGCAGGAAGCGGTTGAGCGGCTCGTCCTTGTCCATGCCGATCACCGACTGGTAGTCGCCGGTCATGCCGACGTCGGACATGAAGGCGGTGCCGCCCGGCAGGATGCGGTGGTCGGCGGTCGGCGCGTGGGTGTGGGTGCCGATCACGAGGCTGGCGCGGCCGTCGCAGAGATAGCCCATCGACTGCTTCTCGCTCGTGGCCTCGCAATGCATGTCGATGACGATGGCGTCGGCGCCGCTCTTGAGCAAACAGGCGGAGAGTTCGCGCTCGACCGCGGTGAACGGATCGTCGAGAGGCTCCATGAAGATGCGGCCCATGGCGTTGATGACCAGCGCGCGCTTGCCGCTCTTGGTGTCGATCATGGCGGCGCCGCGCCCCGGCGTGCCGGGCGGATAGTTGATCGGGCGGATGAGCCGCGGCGCGCGATCGATGAACACCAGCGCCTCGCGCTGGTCCCAGGCGTGATTGCCGAGCGTGATGGCGTCGGCGCCGGCATCGATGAAATCGTTGTAGATCGACTCAGTGATGCCGAAGCCGCCGGCGGCGTTCTCGCCGTTGACCACGACAAGGTCGAGCGCCCATTCGGCAATGAGCTTCGGCATCCGGTCGAGCAGGATACTCCGGCCGGTGCGGCCGACGACGTCGCCGATGAAGAGGATTCGCATATCTTGCCTTAAGAAGTTCACGCCTTGCGGAAATCGATCACGTCACGCTCGGTTAGCACAAGATCGAGCCGTTCGTCGCGGGGCGTGACGGGAACCTCGGGGAACTCCTGTGCCGCATAGGCGATGCCGACCGCCACGACCGGCTTCAGGGAACGCAGGCGGCCGATGGTCATGTCGTAGTAGCCCGCGCCATAGCCGATGCGGTGGCCGCGGCGGTCGAAACCCGCAAGCGGCACGATCAGGATGTCGGGATCGACCTCGGCGGCGTCCTCGTTCGGCTCGCGGATGCCCCAGACGCCTTCGTTGAGGGGCTGGCCGAACGCATAGGCGCGCATGATGAGCGGCTGGCCCCGGCCGGCGACCACCGGCAGCGCGAGCGTCGCGCCCAAGGCGGCGAGCCTGCGCATCAACGGCAGCGGGTTGATCTCGGACTTGAGCGGCGAGAAGCCCGACACGATCGTGCCCGGCTTGATGGCAACGGGGAACGGCCGCGCCGCGATCGCCTCGGCCGCGGCCTGCCGTTCGGCGGCCGGCAGCGCGTCACGCCGCGCCAGCGCGGATTTGCGCAATTCGATTTTGAGATCGCCGACTGGGATGGCCGTCATCAACCGGGACCGAATTCCACTCCCCGACGGAAGCAAACAAAGTGCGGAGCCGCGAAGGCCGTCGGAGCGTGATCCCGGGAACCTACATAAGTAGGTGGGCGCCATATGACCGGAACCAGGGCCCCGGCCAGGGACAGCTCCCTTCGAGATCGTAAGGCCCCGGGGAATGTGTCTCTGACGCACCCCGCAGCCCCGCAAGGCCAATGTAGTGCGGATAGGCCGCTGCTGCCAGCCATGCCGCGAAATGGCGTAAAACGACGGTGAATTGCGCCTGATTACCCTTGCGCGACGGGGTTGCCGCTGCCGCCGGTCTGGCTGAGCTTTCGGGCCATGCCTTCGAGTCGCTCCGCCGCCGAGGTAAACGCGGCAACGATGGCCGCCTGAGTCGCCTGCGTGCGTTCGGCGGAAACGCCGCGCGCGTCCTGCAGGGCGGTGTGGTCCTCCTCCAGGCGCTTCAGCTTCTTGCCGGCCTCCGAAAGCTCGTCGGCGACCATCAGCGCCGCCATGACGGTGAGCCGCGCATCGCCGATCTCGCCGAACTGGCCGCGCAGCGCGACGATGCGCTCGTCCAGTTCCTTGGCGAGTTGCCGCAGATGGTCCTCCTGGCCCTCCTCGCAGGCCATGCGGAACTGGCGGGCGTTGATGGTGACGGTGACCTGCGGCACGCGGGCTCCTCATTCTTTGAGCATGATCTTGTCCGAAAACTGGTTCCCACTTTTCGGGATCATGCTCCGCTAGTTCTGGGCTTCGAGCACGAGGCGGATGTTCTCCATCGCGGCATCGAGCCGTCGGGCGATGTCGCGGTTCGCGGCTTCGAGCCGGCGCGCCTTGGCGGTCTCATTGTCGAGGTCGGCGGCGAGCTTGGAACGGTCGGCGTCGAGGGCAAGGTTCTGCTCGACGAGCAGCGCCCGGCTGCGGTCGATTTCGATTCTGCGGTCGACCGCAGCGTCGAGCATATCCAGCGCCTGGGTCAGGCGCCGGGTCGCGGAATCGATCGTGGCCTGGTCGGTCATGACTCAACCTTCGTTGCGCGGCGGCGAACAGCGCAGACACAATGAAAAGCGTTGAATCCGCAATAAATTAAGCGAGAAACCTTACGTGTTGCGCCATCTTGGCGTCAACGCTCGAAACCCACGTTATCCCTGGCTTTTCGCTGTCCTGTGCATGGCTCAAATGCACGCCCGCAGCCGCGTTGGACTCGCAAGGCCAGCGTGCTATCCCACCGCCCATCCAGACAGGCCCCAATGAACGCAAAAACTTCGACTGCCGCTGTCGCGCCATCCCCGCGTCGCGGCGATGAGGTGCCCATGACTCGCGCGCACCACGACCGCATGGCCAACGCGATCCGCGCGCTGGCGATGGACGCCGTGGAACAGGCCAAATCCGGTCACCCCGGCCTCCCGATGGGGGCCGCCGACATTGCCACCGTGCTGTTCACGCAGGTGCTCAAATTTGATCCGGCCGATCCGTCATGGCCGGACCGCGACCGCTTCGTGCTTTCGGCCGGCCACGGCTCGATGCTGCTCTACGCGGTGCTGCATCTGCTCGGCTTCGAGTCGGTACCGCTCGAGCAGATCAAAAAATTTCGCCAGCTCGGCTCGATGACGCCCGGGCATCCGGAGAATTTCATCACGCCGGGCATCGAGACCACCACAGGGCCGCTCGGCCAGGGCCTCGCCAACGCCGTCGGCATGGCCATCGCCGAGCGGCACCTCGCGGCCGAGTACGGCGACGACGTGGTCAATCATTCGACCTATGTGCTCGTCTCCGACGGCGACCTGATGGAAGGCATCAGCCAGGAGGCGATCGCGCTCGCGGGGCATCTGAAGCTCAACAAGCTCGTCGTGCTGTTCGACGACAACGGCATCTCCATCGACGGGCCGCTGTCGCTGTCGGACTCGGTCGATCAGGTGAAGCGCTTCGAATCCGCCGGCTGGGTCGCCTCGCGGATCGACGGCCACGATCCGCCAGCGATTGCGACAGCAATCGCCAACGCAAAGACGAGCGACAAGCCGACCATGATCGCCTGCAAGACCACCATCGGCTACGGCGCCCCGACCAAGGCCGGCAAGTCGAGTTCGCATGGCTCGCCGCTCGGCGCCGACGAGATCAAGGGCGCGCGGGAAAAACTCGGCTGGAGCGATGCGCCGTTCCAGATTCCCGCCGAGGTGCTGACGCAATGGCGCGCCGCGGGCCAGCGCTCGAAGCCCGCCCGCGCGGCATGGGACAAGCGGCTCGCTTCGCTGCCCGCCGACAAGCGCGGCGAGTTCGAGCGCCGCATGCGCGGCGACCTGCCGGGCGCGCTCAACGCCGCGGTCCGCGCGGTGAAGGAGTCGCTGTTCAAGGAGCCCAAGGAGATCGCGACCCGCACCGCCTGCGAGTTCGCGCTGGAAAGCCTCATCCCCGCGGTGCCGGAGATGATCGGCGGATCGGCCGACCTCACCGGCTCCAACAACACGCGCACCAAATCGATGAAGGCCTTGTCGGCCTCGGACTATTCCGGCCGCTTCATCCATTACGGAATCCGCGAGCACGCGATGGCCGCCGCCATGAACGGCATGGCGCTGCATCGCGGGATCATTCCCTACTCAGGCACGTTCCTCGTTTTCTCCGATTACTGCCGGCCGTCGATTAGGCTTGCAGCCCTGATGGGCGAGCGCGTCATCCACATCATGACGCACGACTCCATCGGTCTCGGCGAGGACGGGCCGACGCACCAGCCGGTCGAGCATCTGGCGGCGCTCCGCGCCATCCCAAACCTCAACGTGTTCCGGCCCTGCGACGCGATCGAGACGCTGGAGTGCTGGCAGTTGGCGCTCGAAGCGCGCGACCGGCCAAGCGTGATGGCGCTGACGCGGCAGAACCTGCCGCAGCTTCGCCAGACACTCGACGAACGCAACAAATGCGTTGCCGGCGCCTACGAGATTTCGCCCGCGCAGGGCAAGGCCCAGGTTTCGATCTTCGCCACCGGCTCCGAGGTGTCGCTTGCGGTCGAGGCGCAAAAGCTCCTCGCCGCGCAGGGCGTCCAGGCCCGCGTAGTCTCGGTGCCGTCCTTCGAACTGTTCCAGGCGGCCTCCGACGAGGTCCGCCGCACGGTGATCGGCGACGCGCCGGTAAAAATCGGCGTCGAGGCGGCCGTTCGCATGGGCTGGGATGCCATCATCGGCTCGGACGGCGCCTTCGTCGGCATGAACAGCTTCGGCGCAAGCGGGCCGTACAAGGAACTCTACAAGCACTTCGGCATCACCGCGGAGAAGATTGCCGAGGCGGCGTTGAGCAAGCTGGGCAAAAGGTGATAACAACCCGCCCAGCCTAGTGTTTTCTTCGTCGTGGCCGGGCTTAACCTCGGCCATTCGCGTCTTATGTGTAAGACGTGGATGCCCTCGCCGGGCGTGACCACATCTCAAGCGGGAACGAACATGATCCGGGTTTCCATCAATGGCTTTGGCCGCATCGGCCGCAACGTGCTGCGCGCCATCGCCGAGTCAGGCCGCACCGACATCGAAGTGGTCGGCATCAACGACCTCGGCCCGGTCGAGACCAACGCGCATCTCTTGCGCTTCGACTCGGTGCACGGCCGCTTCCCGGGCACCGTCACGGTCAAGGGCGACAGCATCAGCATCGGCAACGGCGCTATCAAGGTCAGCGCCGAGAAGGACCCCTCGAAGCTTCCCTGGAAGGATCTCGGCGTCGACATCGCGCTCGAATGCACCGGAATCTTCACCGCCAAGGACAAGGCATCGCTGCATCTGACCGCCGGAGCGAAGCGCGTGCTGGTGTCGGCCCCGGCCGAAGGCGCCGACCTGACCGTGGTCTATGGCGTCAACCACGACAAGCTCACGAAGGAGCACAAGGTCGTCTCCAACGCCTCGTGCACCACCAATTGCCTCGCCCCGGTCGCCAAGGTGCTCAACGATGCGGTCGGCATCGACAAGGGCTTCATGACGACGATCCACTCCTACACCGGCGACCAGCCGACGCTCGACACTATGCACAAGGATCTCTATCGCGCCCGCGCCGCGGCGCTGAACATGATCCCGACCTCGACCGGCGCGGCCAAGGCCGTTGGCCTCGTGCTGCCGGAACTGAATGGCAAGCTCGATGGCGTCGCGATCCGCGTGCCGACCCCGAACGTCTCGGTGGTCGATTTCAAGTTCGTGGCGAAGAAGGCCACCAGCAAGGACGAGATCAACGGCGCGATCAAGCGTGCCGCCGAGCAGCAGCTCAAGGGCATCCTAGGCTACACCAACGAGCCGAACGTGTCCGGTGACTTCAACCACGACCCGCACTCGTCAGTGTTCCACATGGACCAGACCAGGGTCATGGACGGCACCTTCGTGCGGGTGATGTCCTGGTACGACAACGAGTGGGGCTTCTCCAATCGCATGGCCGATACCGCCGTGGCGATGGGCAAGCTGATCTGAGGCGATGTCCCGTCTGGCGGAATTCACGATCGGGGAGTGGATCGGGCTTGGCGGCCTGATCGTCTTCACCAGCATCCTAATCTGGAGCCTGGTGGTCGGCTTCAAATCGCCGCCGCCGGATGATCGTTCGAAGAAGCGACGCCGATGACAAAGCCGTTCCGTACGCTCGATCAGGCCGACGTAAAGGGAAAGCGCGTCCTGCTCCGCGTCGATCTCAACGTGCCGACCGAGAACGGCACGATCACCGACGCGACCCGTATCGAACGCATCGCTCCGACCATCGCCGAGATCACCGGCAAGGGCGGCAAGGTGATCCTGCTGGCGCACTTCGGCCGACCGAAGGGGCCCGACCCCAAGGAGTCGCTGAAGCCCATCGCCGGCGCGGTTGCGCACGCCGTCAAGCGGCCTGTCGGCTTTGCCGAGGACTGCGTCGGCGCGAAGGCCGAGGCCGCGGTCGCGGCGATGAAGCCCGGCGACATTCTGCTGCTAGAAAACACCCGCTTCCACAAGGGCGAGGAGAAGAACGATCCAGCTTTTGTGGCCGAACTCGCCAAGCTCGGCGATCTGTGGGTCAACGACGCCTTCTCCGCCGCGCACCGGGCTCATGCCTCAACCGAAGGGCTTGGCCACAAGCTCCCCGCCTACGCCGGCCGCACCATGCAAGCAGAGCTGGAAGCCTTGTCAAAGGCGCTGGAATCACCGAGGAAGCCGGTGATCGCCCTCGTTGGCGGCGCCAAGGTCTCGACCAAGCTCGAACTTCTCGAAAACCTCATCGGCAAGGTCGAGGCGCTGGTGATCGGCGGCGCCATGGCCAACACATTCCTGCACGCGCAGGGGTTCAAGGTCGGCAAGTCGCTCGTTGAGAAGGACATGGCGGACACCGCGCGCCGCATCCTGGACAAGGCCGAGACCCGGCATTGCGCCATCATCCTGCCGGTGGACGCCATCGTCGCCTACCATTTCGAGGCCAACGCGCCCAACCACGCCTATGGGGTGGATGCTATCCCGGACGAGGGCATGATGCTCGATGTGGGCTCGCAGTCGATCGAGCGGATCAAGGGCGCCATCGACGAGGCCTCGACGCTCGTCTGGAACGGGCCGCTGGGGGCCTTCGAGCTGCATCCGTTCGACAAGGCTACGGTCGAGATCGCCAGATATGCGGCGGCGCGCACCAAAGCCGGCAAGCTCGTCTCGGTGGGCGGCGGCGGCGACACGGTGGCCGCCCTGAACGCGGCGGGCGTGGCGGAACAATTCACATATGTGTCCACAGCCGGCGGTGCGTTCCTGGAGTGGATGGAGGGCAAGCCCTTGCCCGGCGTCGAGGTGTTGAGGCAAAAATGACCCCGAAGGAGTTATCCCGGGCGCGGCGCAGCATGAAATGATGCACCGCAGACCCGGGACCACACTAAATCCAATACCTGGGAGACGACAATGAATCTCGCAGAGCTCAACAAAGTGGCCGAGGCCATGACAGCGCCTGGCAAGGGCATCCTCGCCGCCGACGAATCCACCGGCACGATCAAGAAGCGCTTCGACGCCATCAACACCGAATGCACCGAGGACAACCGGCGCGACTATCGCGAGATGATGTTCCGCGCGGCCGAGGGCATGAAGCACATCTCGGGCGTGATCCTGTACGACGAGACCATATGGCAGAAGGCCAAGGACGGCACGCCGCTGGTCGACATCATCAAAAAGGCAGGCTCGATCCCCGGCATCAAGGTCGACGAGGGGACGAAGCCGCTGCCCGGCCGCCCGAATGAGCTCATTACCGTCGGCCTCGACAAGCTCGCCGACCGCCTGACGAAATACTACGAGCAGGGCGCGCGCTTTGCGAAATGGCGCGCGGTGATCGACATCGGCGCGGGCATCCCGACCGCGACCGCGATCCACACTAACACCCATGCGCTCGCCCGCTACGCCGCGCTCTGCCAGGCGGCGCAGATCGTGCCGATCGTCGAGCCCGAGGTGCTGATGGATGGCGACCACGACATCGACCGCTGCTTCGAGGTCACTACCACCGTGCTCAAGGCGCAGTTCGAGGAGCTTTACCGGCAGCGCGTCGCGCTCGAGGGCATCGTGCTCAAGCCGAACATGGCGATCTCCGGCAAAAAGGCGGGCAAGCGCGCCGGCGTCGAAGAGGTCGCCGAGAAGACCGTCAGGATGCTGAAGAACTGCGTGCCGGGCGCGGTGCCGGGCATCGCTTTCCTCTCCGGCGGCCAGCCCGACGAAGAGGCGACCGCGCATCTCGACACGATGAACAAGATCGGCAACTTGCCGTGGAATCTCACCTTCTCCTACGGCCGCGCCCTGCAGCACGCGCCGCAGAAGGCGTGGTCGGGCAAGTCGGAGAACGTCGCCGCGGCGCAACGCGTGTTCGCGCACCGCGCGCGCATGAACGGGCTCGCCTCGCTCGGCCAGTGGAAGCAGGATCTGGAGTTGAAGGCGGCCTGACGCCTGCGCACCGGGGCGCGCTGGCGTTACCAAATGCCCTGAGTTAACATTCCGGCTGGACCACTCAGTGCGGGCCGGTCAGTGAACGTTTCGGGCGTGACGGCGGCAAGCAGCGGCGGCACGGCTACGAACCAGCCGGGCGCCGCCGTTGGGGCCGGTGATTGCGTTGCCCGCACAAGCGCGCTCGCACCCACGATCGCCGCAGCCGCGCCGCAGATCGAAGCCAACCGCGAGCTGACGCCGGACATCGTCGCAGCCCTGCACGAGGCCGGGCTGTTCCGCATGCTGTTGCCGCGCTCGCTCGGCGGCGAGGAACTGTCTCCGGAAAACTTCGTGCTGGCGGCCGAGGCGATTGCCAAGGCCGATGCCAGCACCGCCTGGTGCGTGGCGCAGACAGCGATCTGCTCGACGCTTGCCGCGTCGCTCAAACCCGAGGTGGCCCGCAAGGTGTTTGCCGGGCGCTCGCTCCTGGCCTGGGGTCCGTTTTCGCCCAAGGCAAAGGCGGTCGCCTGCGCCGGCGGCTATCGCATCAGCGGCGCCTGGGGCTACGCCAGCGGCAGCCGCCACGCCACATGGCTGGCCGCCCATTGCCCGGTCTACGAGACGAACGGACAACCGCGCCTCCATGCCGATGGCAGTCAAGCGGAGATCACCGCGATCTTCTCGAAAGCGGGCGCCACGATCACCGATAACTGGTGCGTCGTTGGGCTCAAGGGAACCGGCAGCGACAATTACGCGGTCACCGATCTGCTCGTGCCGAACGAGATGACAGTGAACGCATATGGGCGCGATCTCGAGAGCAAGCATGAGCGCGGGCCACTCTACCGGTTCACGGTGTTTCAGCTTTTCGCCGCGAGCTTCGCGGGCATCGCGCTCGGGATCGCCCGAAGCACGCTCGACTCCTTCACCGACCTCGCCAAATCGAAAACTCCGACGGGCGGCAAGAGCCTGCTGCGCGACAACGCCGTGATCCAGTTGCAGATCGGCATGGCGGAGACGCAACTGGCGTCGGCGCGGGTGTTCCTGATTGAGGCTTTGCGGGCGATGTACGAGGAGGCCTCGCGATCTGGCACGCCCACCGTCGATCAGCGCATCATGCTGCGCATGGCCTCATCCAATGGGACGCACCGGGCCAAGTGCGTCGTGGATACGGCCTATCACGCCGCCGGCGCCACCGCGATCTTCGAGGGCAATCCGTTCGAGCGCCGGTTCCGCGACATTCACACGGTGTCGCAACAGATTCAGGCGCATTTCTCGCTGTTCGAATCGATCGGGCAGCATTTCCTGGGACTGCCGCTGCACCCGAAATTCATCTGAACCTGCGCTGGCTCTCGCTGCAAAACGCCGCAAATTCAAAGCTCAGAAAAATTTGGCATCCCCACGGAGAACGGCATAGGCTTCCGGCGGTCATCGATCGCCGGGGGGCATGTCGGACATATTCAAGCGAGCCTTGCTCGCGCTCATGGCGCTCGCGCTCCATGCGCCGGCGCAGGCCGACAATTATCCAAGCAAATCCATCACCATCATGCCGCTGCTCGCCGCCGGCACCGGCCTCGACATCACCGTGCGTCTCTATGCCGAGCAGCTGTCGCAGGCGTTCGGCAAGCCGGTCGTGGTCGAGAACAAGCCCGGCAGCGCGGGACTCGCGGGCGTCGCCGCGCTGAAAGCAGCTCCAGCCGACGGCTACACCATGATCGTCGCGACCAGCGCGGTGATGGCGATCCGTCCGACGCTGCTCAAGAGCGCGCCTTACGATCCGCAGAAGGACTTCATCCCGATCGCGCTCTATGTGAAGTCGCCGTTCATCCTGGTGGTCAATCCGGAACTGCCGATCCGCTCGGTCCCCGACCTGATCAAATACGTCAAGGAGCGGCCGGGCAAGCTCAGCTATTCGTCATCCGGCGTCGGCGGCGCGCCGCATCTGTCCTCCGAATACATGAAGCAGCGCTTCGACATCGATCTCGCCCACGTGCCCTACCGCAACAGCCCGCAATCGATCGCCGACGTGGCGGCTGGCCATGTCGCGATGGCCTTCGCGGAGGCCGGCGCGTCGCTGCCGCTCATTCGCGACGGCAAGCTCAGGGCGCTGGCGGTCACGTCCGCGATGCGGCTGCCGACGGTGCCGGAGCTTCCGCCGTTCGGCGAAGCGGTCGGCGCGCCTGACTTCGAGGCGGTGTCGTGGCACGTTCTGCTGGCGCCGGCCGGCACCCCGCCGAAGGTGGTCGGCAAGCTGAACGCCGAGATGAAGCGCATCATGGAAGCGCCCGACATGCGCAAGAAGATCGCCGACATCGGATTGATCCCCCTGGACATCGCTTCGGTCGACGCCATGCGCGGCTACATCAAGGCCGAGGGCGAGAAGTGGGGTAATCTGGTCCGCAAGCTCGGGCTTGAGGGATCGCAGTGACCCGACTTCCGCCCCAATAGGATTGCATCCGTCGACCATGGTTCCATCGCAACAGGCCCAAGACACGAGCGGAGACACGAGCGGAGACAAGCGCCCTGCCCGGCGGCTCTATCTCGTCACGCCCGTCATCGAGGATGCGGCGGCGTTCGCTGGCACGCTCCGCGATGCGATCGCGGAGACCGACGTCGCGGCGGTGCTGCTTCGCCTCAAGCTCGCGGGCGACCGCGACCTGATCAATCACATCAAGCTGCTGGCCCCGATCGTGCAGGCCCGGGACGCGGCGCTGGTGCTCGACGGGCATGCCGAGATCGTGGCCCACGCCGGCGCCGACGGGGCGCATCTCGCCGGGATCGAGGCGTTCACGGCGGCGGTCGACGGCCTCAAGCCCGCGCGGATCGCCGGCTGTGGCGCCTTGAGCAGCCGTGACGAGGCGATGTTCGCGGGCGAACGGGGCGCGGACTACGTGATGTTCGGCGAGTTCAAGCCTGAACAGCGCCGCCCATCGTTCGAGGCGATCGTCGAGCGCGTCGAATGGTGGTCGGAGCTGTTCACGATCCCCTGCATCGGGTTTGCCGTTAACCCGCTGGAGGCCCTTCCGCTTTCGGCCGCTGGCGCGGATTTCATCGCCATCGGCGGTGGCATCTGGGACGATCCCCGCGGCGCCGCGGCTGCCGTCGCGGAGGTGGCGCACCTGCTTGCCGCGCCGGAGAAGGTGCCATGAGCGTCGGCAGCATCGTGATCGCGGCGATGATCGCGGCGTGGCTTTCCGCTCCGGCCGCGGCACAGCCCAAGCCTGCCGCTCCAACAGCCGGGGCGGCCGAGCCGGATGTGGCCTACGGCGCCTATCAGCGCGGCGAATATCTCACCGCTTTCAGAGAAGCGACGCGGCGGGTCGAGGAAAAAGGCGATCCAAAAGCCATGACGCTCCTGGGTGAGCTCTATGCCGACGGCCTCGGCGTCGCCAACGACGATAAGAAGGCCGTGGAGTGGTATAAGCTCGCAAGCGCGCGCGGCGATCGCGAGGCGATGTTCGCGCTTGCCATCCTCAAAATGTCGGGCCGCGGCGGCCCGCCCGACCGCCAGGAAGGAGCGAGGCTCCTGGCCGAGGCGGGCAAGCTCGGCCACGTCGTGGCCGCCTACAATCTCGCGCTGCTCTATCTCGAAGGCCAGATCGTCCCGCAGGATTCCAGCCGCGCCGCGGAGCTGATGCGCAAGGCCTCCGACGCCGGCAATCCGCAGGCGCAGTATGCGCTGGCCACCTTCTATAAGGACGGCCGCGGTGTGAAGAAGGATCCGGCGGAGGCCGCGCGCCTGCTGGGCATCGCGGCCCGGACCGGTCACACCGACGCCGAGGTCGAATACGGCATCGCGCTGTTCAACGGCACCGGGATCGCCAAGAACGAGAGTACCGCCGGCGGATACTTCCTCAAGGCCGCCCAGAAAAACAACGCGATGGCCCAGAGCCGGCTTGCAATGATGTATGCAAGTGGCCGCGGCATCAAGACCGACCCAGTCATGGCGGGCCGCTGGTACCTGATCGCCAAGGCCGGCGGCGAAAGCGATCCGTACCTCGAAGACGTCCTGCGGACCATGAAGCCCTCGGATCGCACCGCGGCCGAGGCCAGGGCCAAGCCCTGGATCGCCCGCATGCAGGCAATCGCCCCACCCCCGGTCACCGCCGCACCCGCCGCGCCCAAGCGTTGACCCGATCAAGCCTTGACGGACGTTCCGGCGTCGGGGCATCTGCACGTCATGGCGAAGATCAGCGGAAGCGATATCCGGCCGGGCATGGTGATCGAGCACGAAGGCTCGCTCTGGGCCGCGGTCAAGACCGGCGCGGTGAAACCCGGCAAGGGCCCGGCCTATAACCAGGTCGAGCTCAAGAACATCCTCGATGGCCGCAAGCTCAACCAGCGCTTCGGTGCCAGCGACCGGGTCGAGGAAACCGAGGTCGAGCGCCGGCAGTTCCAGTTCCTCTACAAGCAGGGCGAGCAGCTCGTATTCATGGACACGACGACCTACGACCAGATCGAACTGGGCGAGGACTTCGTCGGCGACCGCTCTACCTTCCTGCAGGACGGCATGATGGTGCAGGTCCAGCTGCACGGGGACCGGCCGATTGGCATCAAGCTGCCAGAGACGGTGGTGCTCGAAGTGGTCGAGGCCGACGCCCACATCAAGGGCCAGACCGCCACCTCGTCCTACAAGGCGGCGAAGCTCGAGAACGGCCTGCGCGTACTGGTGCCGCCGTTCATCGGCACCGGCGAGAAGGTCGTGGTCTCGACCGACGAAGTCGCCTACGTGCGGCGGGCCGATTGATGCAACACTCCGCCCTGCTCAATGTGATGATCGCCGCCGCCCGCAAGGCCGCCCGCGCGCTCAAGCGCGACTTCGGCGAGGTCGAGAACCTCCAGGTCTCGCTCAAGGGACCTGCCAATTTCGTCACCGCTGCGGACCGCCGCGCCGAGGAGACGCTGCGCGCCGAATTGAAGAAAGCGCGGCCCGGTTACAGCTTCCTCGGCGAGGAAGGCGGCCGCCACGAAGGCACCGACACCAGCCATTGCTGGATCGTCGATCCGCTCGACGGCACCACCAACTTCCTGCACGGCATTCCGCAGTTCTGCATTTCGATCGGGCTGGAACGTTCCGGCACGGTCGTGGCGGGCGTGATCTACAATCCGATCACCGACGAGCTCTACACCGCCGAACGCGGCAAGGGCGCGTTTCTGAACGACAAGCGGCTGCGCGTGGCCGCGCGCAAAGGCCTTGCCGATGCCGTGATCGCCTGCGGTCTGCCGCACCGTTGCCGCGGCGACCTGGAACTCGGCCTGCGCGAACTCGGCGCCGTCCAGAACAAGGTCGCGGGCCTGCGCCGGTTCGGCGCCGCCGCGCTCGACCTGGCCTTCGTCGCAGCGGGGCGGATCGATGGCTACTGGGAGCGCAACATCTCGCCGTGGGATATCGCGGCGGGGATGATCCTGGTGCGCGAGGCGGGCGGCTTCGTCACCGATCTCGACGGCGGCGACGCCATGTATACAAAAAAGCATGTCGTTGCCGGCAACGAAGCGATCCACCGCGAATTGCAGACATCGCTGAAAGCCGCCGGTTAGAACGTTTCGGGGCCAGGCCGGCGCGACGGCGGACCGTTTCGGCGCCATTTGCGTTGAATCCGCAATAACCTAAGTTACATTTGCCGAGCCCGTGCCATAATGTGAAACGGGCTTCGGCGACTAAAAAGGCCGGCCATGGCGCAAGACATTGATCCGTTCAAGGTTTCCTCGCCCCGCATCTTTCTGGTGCGGATGTTCGTCTTTCTGATCCTGTGCGGCCTCATCGTCGTCGTCATCCACCCGCAGATCCTGACCGCGTTCAAGGCCAACCCGCCGCTCAACGCGCTCATCATCGGCGTTCTTGTGATCGGCATCCTGCTGGCGTTCCGGCAGGTGATCCGGCTGTTCCGCGAGGTGGCCTGGGTCAACGGGTTCCGGCTGGCCGATCCGGGAATCGCGGTGGAACGGCCGCCGGTGCTGCTGGCGCCGATGGCCGCGATCCTGGGCGACCGCATCGGCCGCATGTCGATGTCGTCGCAGACCATGCGCAGCATCCTCGATTCGGTCGCTATCCGGCTCGACGAGGCGCGCGAGATCTCCCGCTACATGACCGGACTGCTGATCTTCCTGGGCCTCCTCGGAACGTTCTGGGGACTAATCGAGACCGTGAGCTCGGTCGGCAGCGTCATCAACAACCTGAAGGTGGGCGGCGACGCCAACGCGACGTTCGATTCGCTCCGCGAGGGGCTGGCCGCTCCGCTCAGCGGCATGGGCATCTCGTTCTCATCCTCGCTGTTCGGCCTCGCGGGCTCGCTCGTCCTGGGCTTCCTCGACCTGCAGATGAGCCAGGCGCAGAACCGCTTCCACACCGAACTCGAGGATTGGCTTGCCACCACCGTGCACGACCTCGGCGGCGCGGGCGATGCCGAGGCCCTGTCGGCCGGCGGCGGAGGCGGCGGCGATATGCGGGTCGCGATCGAGCGGCTGCGCGAGGCGATCACCAGTTCCGGCTCGAACAAGGCCGCGACCAATGCCATGGCGAATCTCGCCGAAGCTATCCAGGGCCTGGTTCACCACATGCAAACCGAACAGCAGATGATCCGCGATTGGCTCGACGCGCAGGCAGAGCAGCACCGCGAAGTGCGCCGGCTGCTCGAGATTCTGGCGCGCGAGCGGATCGACAAGTGACGGGGCGAGCATCGGGACGAGTGGAATAACATGGCCCTATCCCGCGCCCGCCGCGATCGCGGCGTCGATTACTGGCCCGGATTCGTCGATGCGCTGTCGACGCTGATCCTCGGCATCATTTTCCTGCTCACCGTATTCGTGGTCGTGCAGTTCGTGCTGTCGCAGGAGGTCACCGGCAAGGACACCGCGCTGGCGCGCCTGTCCGCGCGTATCGCGCAGCTCACGGACCTGCTGGGGCTCGAACAGAGCAGCAAGGTGTCGCTGGAGGAGCAGATCGCGCAGCTGCGCGCCAGCCTCGCCACCACCGACAACGAGCGCGACCGCTACAAGGGTCTCTACGACAGCCTGAGCGGCGGTACCGCGGCCGCGCAGGGGCAGGTGTCGGAGCTGAGCGGCAAGCTCGACGCCGAGAAGCAGGTTTTGCTCCGGGCGCTGGCCCAGGTCGAGGTGCTCAACCAGCAGATCACGGCGCTGCGCCGGCAGCTTGGCGCGCTAGAGCAGGCGCTGGATGTTTCCGACAAGAAGGACAAGGAATCTCAATCCCGCCTGGCCGAGTTGGGCCAGCGGCTGAACGTAGCATTAGCCATGCGCGTGCAGGAACTGTCACGCTACCGCTCCGATTTCTTCGGGCGGCTGCGGGAACTGCTCGGCAACCGCCCGGACATCCGCATCGTCGGCGACCGCTTCGTGCTGCAATCCGAGGTGTTCTTCGACACCGGGCAGTCGGTGCTGAAGCCGGAAGGACGCACGGAGCTCGACAAGATCGCCACCGTGCTGCTCGATCTCACCAGCAAGATCCCCCAGGACATCGCCTGGGTGCTCCGCGTCGACGGCCATACCGACGTCCGGCCGACCGGCGGCGGGCGCACGAACTGGGACCTGTCGGCCGCCCGCGCCATCGCGGTGGTACAGTATCTCATCAGCAAGGGCATGCCGCCGCAGCGCCTGGTGGCCGCGGGCTTCGGCGAGTTCCAGCCGATCGATGCCGGCACCACCGACGAGGCCTATGCACGCAACCGGCGCATCGAGCTGAAGCTGACGGAGCGGTGAGCGCCAAAGTGAGCGAATCGCCTCTCAAGCTCCGTCCCTACGCCGCCGCCGATGAGGACGCGGCGATTGAGCTATGGCAGCGCACCTGGCAGGAGGCATTTCCGCAGATCGACTTCGAGGCGCGCGCAGCGTGGTGGCGCGAGCGCTGGCGCCAGGAGCTGGTGCCGCAGGTCAATATCCTGGTCGCCGAAATGGACGGCGTGCTGGAAGGCTTCGTGACCGTCGATCCCAAGACCGGCTATCTCGATCAGATCGTGGTGGCGCCGGAATTCTGGGGCAGCAACGTCGCCGGGATGCTGCTCGACGCCGGCAAGCGCATCTCGCCGACGCGGCTCGACCTGCTCGTCAACACCGACAACGCGCGCGCCATCGCGTTCTACGAAAAGCACGGCTTCGTCATGGCCGGTGACGACGTCAATCCGGTCTCGGGCAAGCCAGTCTTCAAGATGCGCTGGCGGTCGTAACCGTCAATCCTCACCCTTATCGTCGGACTTACCGCCGAGCTGCTTGAGCTTGGCGAACACCGCGGCGGTGTCGAGGTCATCCTTGGCCTTGGTCGCCTGCGGGCTCTCCGGCTCGGCGGGCTCCGGCGGCGCCGTTGTGACCGAGGCCGGCAGCAGCGTCACGCTGTTCTCGACCGGGGCCGGCTTCTCCTTGGACGCGCGCTGCACCTCGAAGTCGAGGTCGATCTGCGAGCACAGACCGAGCGTCACCGGATCGAGCGGCGAGAGGCTCGCGGCATTCCAATGGGTGCGATCGCGGATGCCCGCGATGGTGGACTTGGTGGTGCCGACGAGCCGCATGATCTGGGCGTCCTTGAGTTCAGGATGATTGCGGATCAGCCAGAGGATGGCGTTCGGCCGGTCCTGGCGACGGGACACCGGCGTATAGCGCGGGCCCTTCTTCTTGGTGCCGGTCTTGGCTTCCGGCAGCCGTACCTTCAGATTGGAAAGCTGGAGCTTGTGATCGGGCTCCGCGACCCCCTTGTCGATCTCCTCGCGCGTCAGCTGTCCGGTCTGGATTGGGTCGAGGCCCTTGATCCCCTGAGCGGCGTCGCCATCGGCGATGGCCTTCACTTCCAGCGGATGCAGCTTGCAGAACTCGGCGACCTGGTCGAACGACAGCGCGGTGTTCTCCACCAGCCAGACGGCGGTCGCCTTTGGCATCAGAGGCGCTTCTTGCATGGGTAAATCTCCTCTGCGCCCCGCCCGCCCTTCCGGACGAGGCCAATGTCATCATGGATGACTGGAATTCGCCGGAATATAGGCATTTACCCCCTGAAAGCGCAAGGATTTGCCTGTCGCCTTGACAGGTCGGGGGTCGGAACCTCATTTCTCTCCTATGACAGCAGAAAACAGCGGCAATTCCGCCAAACCGCAGCTCAAGGTTCTGCTCTGCTCGCCGCGCGGGTTCTGCGCCGGCGTGGTGCGGGCCATCGATTCGGTCGAGCAGGCGCTCAATCGCTATGGGGCGCCGGTCTATGTCCGACACGAGATCGTGCACAACCGATATGTGGTCGAGAGCCTCAAGACCAAGGGCGCGATCTTCGTCGAGGAACTTTCCGAAATCCCGGACGACACCAAGGCGCCGGTGATCTTCTCCGCTCACGGGGTACCGAAATCCATTCCCGTGGAGTCGCAGCGCCGCAACTTCTTCTCGTTCGACGCCACCTGCCCGCTAGTCACCAAGGTCCATCGCGAGGCCGAAATCCATCACAAGCGCGGCCGCGAGATCGTGCTAATCGGCCACGCCGGACATCCCGAGGTGGTCGGCACGCTCGGCCAGTTGCCGGACGGCGCGATCACGCTGGTGCAGACCGTCGCGGAGGCCGAGGCGTTCGAGCCGCGCGACGTCAGCAAGCTTTCCTATGTGACGCAGACCACGCTGTCGCTCGACGACACCGCCGACATCGTCGCAACCCTCAAGCGCCGCTTTCCGACCATCGTCGCTCCGCACAAGGAGGACATCTGCTACGCCACCACCAACCGCCAGGAGGCGGTCAAGCGCGTGGCGCCGCAAGTCGATGCGCTGGTCGTGGTCGGCGCTCCGAACTCATCCAACTCCAGGCGCCTTCGGGAGGTCGCCGAGCGCGCCGGCTGCAGCTATTCGGTGCTGGTGCAGCGCGCGGCCGAGATCGACTGGTCGAAATTCGAAGGCATCAAGACGCTGGGCGTTACCGCGGGCGCCTCGGCGCCGGAAGTCCTGGTCGAGGAGATTCTCGATGCGTTCGCGGCGCGCTACACGCTGAACGTCGAGACCGTCTCCGGCGCCGACGAATCGGGCATGTTCTTCCCGCTGCCGCGTCAGCTTCGCGACAACGCGGCGGCCTGACCGTTCTCCACAGCCCTTGACGGAGCGGGGCGGCGCAGTGCCGTAGTAAACGCATGGCCGTCTACACCGACGTTTCCGCCGAAGACCTGGGACGATTTCTCGCGGGCTACGACCTGGGCGAGCTGTTGTCCTACAAAGGCATCGCCGAGGGCGTCGAGAACTCCAATTTCCTCGTCCACACCGGCTCCGGCCACTACATCCTGACCCTCTACGAGAAGCGCGTGGCGGCCGGCGACGTGCCCTTTTTCCTCGCGCTGATGGAGCATCTGGCCTCGCGAGGCATCACCTGCCCGCAGCCGGTGAAAAGCCGGAACAGCCAGGCGCTGGGCGAGCTGTGCGGCCGGCCGGCCGCCATCGTCACCTTCCTCGACGGCATGTGGATGCGCCGGCCGGACGCCGACCACTGCGCGGCGGTCGGCGAGGCGCTCGCGCACATGCACCTGGCCGGCGCCGACTTTTCCGGCCGGCGGCGCAACGCGCTCTCCGTCACCGGCTGGCGGCCGCTGTTCGAGCAGGCGGCGGATCGCGCCGACAGCGTGCAGCACGGCATGCGCGCGATCATCGAGGAGGAGCTGGGGCACCTCGAAAAGGCATGGCCTCGGGACCTGCCGCAGGGCGTGATCCACGCCGACCTGTTTCCCGACAACGTATTCTTCCTGGGCGATCGGCTCTCCGGCCTGATCGACTTCTATTTCGCCTGCACCGACACGCTCGCCTTCGACGTCGCCATTTGCCTCAACGCCTGGTGCTTCGAACCGGATCACTCCTACAACGTCACCAAGGGCCGGGACCTCCTGGCGTCCTACATCAAGACCCGGCCGCTGTCGGGTGCCGAGCGCGACGCGCTGCCGCTGCTCGCACGCGGCGCGGCAATGCGCTTCCTGCTCACCCGGCTAGTGGATTGGCTCAACGTGCCGTCCGGCGCGCTGGTGCAGCCGAAGAACCCTATCGAGTATTTCCGCAAGCTCCGCTTCCATCAGAAGGCCGCGAGCGTGCGCGACTATGGCCTGCCCGCCGACGGAGCGCGCACGTGACGCAAGGGCCGCACGTCATCGTTCACACCGACGGCGCCTGCTCGGGCAATCCCGGCCCCGGCGGCTGGGGCGCGATCCTCACCTACGGCGAACATGAGAAGGAACTCAAGGGCGGTGAGCCGCACACCACCAACAACCGCATGGAGCTGATAGCAGCGATCGCGGCGCTTGAGGCCTTGAAGAAGCCGTCCACGGTCGAGCTGCACACCGACAGCAAGTACGTGCATGACGGCATTTCAAAGTGGATCCACGGGTGGAAGCGCAACGGCTGGAAGACCGCCGACAAGAAGCCGGTCAAGAACATCGATCTCTGGAAGCGCCTCGACGCTGCGCTCGGTCAGCACAGCGTGCGCTGGCAATGGGTCAAGGGCCACGCCGGGCATGAGATGAACGAGCGCGCCGACCAGCTCGCCGTGGCAGCCATCGCGGAAATGCGCGCGGCGCAGAAATAGAAAGCCCTCTCCCCGCATCCGCGGAGAGAGGGCCCGATTTCGACGAAAATGCCTACAGGCTCTTCAGCAGATTATCGGCGCCGGAGACATCCGCCTTGCCCGGCGCGTCCTCGACGTTGAGCGTCTTCACCACGCCGTCATCGACCACCATGGCGTAGCGGCCCGAACGCAGGCCGAGGCCGCGCTCGGTGAGATCCGCCGTGATGCCAACGGCCTTGGCCCAGGCGGCGCTGCCGTCGGCGAGGAACTCGATCGCATCGCCGCCGGAGGCCTTCTTCCAGGCGTTCATCACGAACACATCGTTGACGCCGGTGACAGCGATGGTGTCGACGCCCTTGGCTTTGATCGCGTCGACGTTCTTCACGAAGCCCGGCAGATGGTTGTTGCTGCAGGTCGGCGTAAATGCGCCCGGCACTGCGAACAGCACCACCTTCTTGCCCTTGAACAGTTCGTCGGTGGTCTTCGGCTTCGGGCCTTCCGCCGTCATCACGGTGAAGGTCCCAGTGGGCACGCGGTCGCCAACCTTGATAGCCATGAGTCGCATCCTCTCGCAGGGTTATGGATTGGGTTTATGGGCGCCAAACTAGCGCATGATCCTGAAAAGCGGGAGCCGATTTTCGGAGCCGATCATGCTAAACTCTAGCGTGCCTGCGGCGAGCTAGTCGAGCCGAAATGCGACCTCGACCGCTTTGTCGCCCGAGACCGCCGTGAGCCGGAGGGTGGCGCCGGAGGCGTTCTCGCCGGGCGGCAGACCGTCCAGCTCGAAGGCGAAGCGCTGCAGGCCGGCGGGCGCGCCGGTGACCTGCTCCGGCAGGGGTAGCGCCCATTGCGCGGTCGGCCCTTCCGCCAACAGCAGAACCGGCGCACCGGCGGGAGCCGCCACATCCACCACCACACGCGGCTTGCCCGATCCCGCCTCGCGCCGTATCGCGCGGATCGCCGGCGTGCCGTTATCGCCGACAGCCCTGTGCTTCGGCACCCGCGCCTCGGCTGTGCTGACGGCCGTCTCGTTCGCGGTATCCGCGCCGGTTAAAGCCAGCTCCAGGTTGGCCTCGGCCGGCACGCAGAGCTTCTCGCACACCGCATAGTCAAGCTTGAGATTGAGCCGCACGGGCTTGGCGGCATCCTGCGGCACGACGTGCAGCGGCAGAATGACTGCGCCCTTGTAGCCGATCGAATTGCCGCCCGCGCCATCGGGAAAACGCATCGGCGCGGGATAGAGCACGGTCACCGCTTTGACGTTCTGCGACTTGGAGAAATCCAGCGCCGGCGGCACGCCGGAATCGCCGGGATGGCGCCAATAGGTTTTCCAGCCTTCCTTTAGCTTGATCTCGACCCCGGCGCGGAACACACGGCCGCCCGATTCGACGCGCGGGCGCGCGGCAATCAGACGCGCCGCCGACTGCACGTCCTCATCCCACGGCGACATGTTCGCCGCAATTGCGGCGGGCGATGCCGTGCCGAGCAAGCTTGCCGCGGCCAGGATCGTCAACAAATGCCGGTGGAAGGCTACGAACATGGAGATGCTCTAATTGAGGCAGCGTGCACAAGCCACTGACATGCTCGTGAACGCAGCGGTGTGTTTTGACAAGTTTTGTTTCCCAAGCTCCAGCGATCGAGGTAACCTTTCCCCATGCGAATGACCCGCAAGGCCTTGCAGAAGAGCGCCGGAGCAGGCCCCGGACGTGGGTTCCTCGACGGGCAGATGCTGATCGCGGCGCCCGGCATGCAGGACGAACGCTTCTCGCGCAGCCTCATCTACATTTGCGCCCATTCGTCCGAGGGCGCGATGGGCATCGTGGTCAATCAGCCGGCCCCGCATATCAGCTTCCCCGAACTGCTGGTGAAGCTCGACGTGATTCCGGCGGCCGACAAGATTCAGCTTCCCTCCAAGGCGGGTGACGTCACCGTGCTCAAGGGCGGACCGGTGGAAACCGAGCGCGGCTTCGTGCTGCACAGCGCCGACTTCTTCATCGAGAACTCCACACTGCCGATCGACGAGGGCATCTGCCTCACCGCCACCCTCGACATCCTCAAGGCGATCGCGCGCGGCAACGGCCCGGCGAGCGCGATCCTGGCGCTGGGCTACGCCGGCTGGTCGCCGGGGCAGCTCGAGAACGAGCTGCAGCAGAACGGCTGGCTGCATTGCAGCGCCGATCCCGACCTGATCTTCGGCACCGATGTCGGCGCGAAATACGACCGGGCGATGCAGAAGATCGGCATCCGTCCCGGGATGCTGTCGAGCGACGTCGGCCACGCTTGAGGCTGCCATGATTTTTCGCGCAGCGCTGATCGGTGCAACCCTCATTCTCGCGATGCATGCCCGCGCGGCAGAGATCAACGTGGTTGCGGCGGGAGCGGTACGCGGCATCGTCGGCGGCATGATCGACGACTACTCCAAGCAGACCGGTCTCAAATTCAACTTCACCGTCGGACCGACCGGTCAATTGCGCGACGCGCTTTCGTCCGGCAAGCCGGTCGATCTGGTCATCGTGGCAGCACCGCTATTGGCGGAACTCGACAGCGCTGGAAAAATCGCAGCTGGGAGCCGCATCGACCTTGGCCGCGTCGGCTTGGGCGTGGTGGTTCGCGAGGGCACGCCCTCACCCGATATTTCCACTCCCGAGGCGGTGAGGCCGCGCTGATGAACGCAAAAATCATCGCCTACACCGACCCGAAGCTCGGCGGCACATCCGTCGAACACCTCATGAAAGTCGCGGAAGGCTTTGGCATCAAAGACGATGTAATCCGCAAGGGGTTGATCTCGACCGGCGGCGACGACGCTGCGGCCAAGGTCGCCAACGGCAAGACGGACATCGCCATCGTTCCGATCACCGACATCCATGCAAAAGACGCCAAGCTCGTCGGCCCCTTGCCCGAGCCGATTCAGCGCTCGATGGTCTATTCTGCCGCAATCCTAATCAGCAGCGCCGATCCCGCCGCCGCGCGCGCCTTTGTTGCTGCACTAACCGCGCCCGCGATGCGGGACCGCTGGACCAAGGCCGGCTGGCAACCGGCGAAGTAGCCGCCGTTCCGGCCCTCAATAGCGGATCTTGTTTGGGCTGCTCGCCCATTCGCTGAAGGCCAGGTTCGCGCTTTCGCTGGCGATCCGCACAGCCGATATCTTCCGCCCATCAAGCGGCAAGGTGATCTCGGCATAAATGAATTCGTCGTCGAAACCGATCCGCGCGGCGTCCTGTCGCGAATTGGTATAGTAGAGACATTCAAGCCTCGCCCAGCAGATCGCGCCGAGGCACATCGGGCACGGCTCGCAACTGGTGCAGATCTCGCAGCCTTCCAGGCTGAAGGACTTCAGGCTCGCACATGCATTGCGGATTGCAACGATTTCCGCGTGCGCGGTGGGGTTGTTGCCCGACGTGACCTGATTCCATCCCTCAGCGACGACCTTGCCTTCGCGCACGATGATGGCGCCGAACGGCCCGCCGCTGTTCTCGCGCATTTTCTGGAGCGCCAGTTCGGCGGCGCGCTGCATGAACTTGGCTCGGTCGGTCGCCGTTGTCACCGCTCCGGCTCAAGCTGCTCGTTCACCAGGAGCTTCCTCGCGGCTTCGGCCGTCATCGGCTCGCCGAAGGCAAAGCCCTGCGCATATTCGCAGCCCATCTGATAAAGCTCGACCGCGTCGGAATCGGTCTCCGCGCCCTCAGCCACCACATCCATGCCGAGATCGTGCGCCAGCGAGATGATCGAACGCAGCAGCACCGGCCGCGTGCCCTTGTTGTTGGTGCGCACGAACGACTGGTCGATCTTGATGGTGTCGAACGGGAGCCGCTGCAGATAAGCGAGCGACGAATGCCCGGTGCCGAAATCGTCGAGCGCCAGCCCCGCGCCGAGCTCTTTGATGCGGGTGAGCAATTGCGCCGCGTGCTCGGGATTTTCCATCACGATCGACTCGGTGAGCTCCAGCTTGAGCGTGCCGCGCGCGAGTCCCGAGCGCGACAGCACAGTGCGCAGATCGTGGATCAGGTCGTGGCGGAGAAGCTGCCGCGACGAGACGTTGACGCTGGCGAACACCGGCTCGCGCATTCGCACGCTGCGCTGCCAGGCGCTGAGCTGACGCGCGGTGCGCTCCAGCACGAACAGGCCGAGATCGACGATCAGGCCGATCTCCTCGGCAATCCCGATGAACTCCGCGGGCGACATCCGCCCCATCTTCGGGTGGTCCCAGCGCGCCAGCGCCTCGAAGCCCGCGACCGAGCGGTCCTCCAGCCGGATGATCGGCTGGTAGAGGATGGTGATCTCCTCGCGCTCCAGCGCCCGCCGGAGCTCTGATTCAAGCATCAGACGGTCGGTCTTGCGCGCGCGCATCGCCGGCTTGAACAGCTCGACACGGTCGCCGCCGATGCGCTTGGCGTGATACATCGCAAGCTCGGCGTCCTTCAGCACCTCCTCGGAGCGATTCGGCTGGGCGTCGCCGAGCGCAAGCCCGATCGAGGCCGTCAGGAAGATTTCGCGGTCGTTGAACGTGATCGGCGCGCGGAGCGTCCGGCGGATGGTCTCGGCGAATGCGATCAGCCTTGTCGGGTTCCGCTCCGATAGCAGGATCATGGCGAACTGGTCGCCGGTGAGCCGCGCCAGCGTGTCCTGCGGCTTGAGCAGCCGGCCGAGTCGCCGCGCCAAGGTCAGCAGGATCGAGTCGCCGACCGCGATGCCGACGGAATCGTTGACCTGTTTGAAGCGGTCGAGATCGATCACCACCACGGTCGCGCGGATCGCCGGGTCGGACTTGGCGAAGGCCATCACACCTTCGAGACGGTCGATGAAGAGCTGGCGGTTCGGCAGGCCGGTGAGGTTGTCGTGCACGGCATCGTGAAGCAGCCGCTCCTCGGCGGTCTTGAATTCGGTCACGTCGGTCAGGGTGCCAACGAGCCGCACCACCTCGCCGTCGGAGCCGACCACAGGCCGCGCTTTCAGCGCAAACCACAGATAGTGGCCGTCCGGCGTACGCAGCCGGAAATCCTGCATCAGCCGGCCGCGGCGCTGCTCGAGCACGCTGTCCAGCGCCGCGCGGAAGCGGTCGCGGTCGAGCGCGTGCAGCACGTCGAGCCAGCGCGAGGCCGGGCCTTCGAGGGTGCCGCGCTTGAGCCCCAGGAGTTGCTCGGTCTCGGGGCTGGTGTAGACGCGATCCGCCGACACGTCCCAGTCCCAGATCATGTCGCCCGCGCCGGTGAGAGCGAGCGCGCGCCGCTCGACGTCGGTGACGATATTGTGGGTGATGCCGCCGGCGAAGGCGTGCTGCATGACGGTGAAGCCGATCAGCATGACGATCAGCACGAGGCCGCCGAGCAGCGCCGGCCCGACGATGTCATTGGTGACGAAACCGGAGACCGTCATCACTAGGCCAACCGCCCAGATCACCAGCAGGAACCAGGTCGGGATCAGCAGCACGGCGCGGTCATAGCCGTGGGTGGAGAGATAGACCACGAGGCCGAAGCCCAGGAACGCGATACAAACGAGCGACAGCCGCGCGATCCCCGCGGCAATCGAGGCGTCGATCAGCGCGATCACCACGAGCGCGGCCAGGCCCGCGAGCCAGCCCATGGTGATGTGCATGTAGCGCACATGCCAGCGCCCGAGATTGAGATAGGCGAACAGAAAAACGAGCAGGGTGCCGGCCAGGACCGCCTCGCCGGATGCGCGCCAGATGCGCTCGACGCCCGACGACATGTCAAACACCTTGCCCCAGAAGCCGAAGTCGATGCCGATGTAGACCAGCACCGCCCAGCCGAGCGCCGCGGCCGCCGGGAACATCACGCGGCCCTTGACCACGAACAGGATGGTCAGGAACAGCGCCAGCAATCCGGCGATGCCGATGACGATACCGTAGTAGAGCGTGAAGCTGTTGATCTTGTCCTTGTAGGCGTCGGGCTCCCACAGATAGAGCTGCGGCAGGCGGTCGGTGCGAAGCTCAGCAATGTAGGTGACCACCGTGCCGGGATCGAGCGTGACGCGGTAGATGTCGGCGGTCGGGCTGTACTGCTGCTCGGGCCGCTCTCCCGAACTCGGCGAGATGGTGACGATGCGGGACAGGCCGAGATCGGGCAGGAACAGGCCGGATCCGACCATGCGGTAGTGCGGCACGACGATCAGCCGGTCGATCTGCTCGTCGCCGGAATTGGCGAGCGCGAACACCGCCCAGTTGGTCGAGCCTTCGCGCGCCGGCTGCTGCATGCGGCGCACGATGCCGTCGGCGCCGGGCGCCGCCGACACCTGGATGGTGTCGTTCTCGGTCTTGACCAGGTCGGCGACGCCGGTGAGGTCGATCGCGGTCACGTCGGTGCGGACGTTCACCGCCTCGACGGCGTGACCCGACGATGCGCCAAAGAGGACAGCAAACAGGAGTGCCGCGAACGGTGCGGCGCGCAGCAAGCCCAAACCCTACCTCCGCAGCTGTCTCGTTCGTGCCCTTCGGGCCCGAGTTAAGCCCTTAACATTACAACTATTTCGCGGCCCGTGCCGCAGGGGCTGAATGTCCGCCCGGAACTTCACCGGGGGCCACGCGATGAGTAGCTTTCGCTGACGATAAGAGCAAGGATTTCCATCCGTCGACCGGCCGCAGGCGTCGCGGATTAACCATCCCCGCCGCCGGAAATGAGGCCAGAGGGGCTCAAACCGTCAGCACAATCTTGCCGATGTGCAGGCTCGTCTCCATGCGGGCGTGGGCATCGGCGGCCTTGGCCAGCGGAAAGGTGGAATCGATCACCGGCTTGACCTTGCCTGCCGCGACCAGCGGCCAGACCTTCTCCTCGATGCCGCGCGCGATCGCCGCCTTCTCGGGAACAGTGCGCGGGCGGAGCGTCGAGCCTGTGTGAGTGAGGCGCTTGCGCATCAGGTTGGAGAAGTTTGCGATGGCCTTCGGCGGCCCGGTGAACGACACCTGCGCGATCACCCCGTCAATCGCCGCGCAATTGTAGTTGCGATCGACATAGTCGCCGCCGACGATGTCGACGATCAGGTTCGCGCCGGCGCCACCGGTCGCGTCCTTGGTGACGGCGACGAAATCTTCGATCTTGTAGTTCACGGCAACGTCGGCCCCGAGCTTCTTGGCCGCCGCGCATTTTTCCGCCGAGCCCGCGGTGGCGATGACCTTGGCGCCGAACGCCTTGGCCAGCATGATCGCGGTGGTGCCGATGCCCGAAGTCCCGCCGTGCACCAGAACCCAGTCGCCGCTGCTGACCGTGGCGCGCATGAACATATTCTGCCAGCAGGTGAAGAATGTCTCCGGAATGGCCGCGGCCTCGAGCATCGAGAGCGACGCCGGCACGGGCAGCGCGTGCGGCTCGTAGGCTAGGCAGTATTGTGCGTAGCCGCCGCCGACCACAAGCGCGCAGACCTTGTCGCCCAGTTTCCAGCGCGCGACGCCGGGGCCCAGCGCCGCCACCTCGCCCGCGATCTCAAGGCCGGGGATGTCGGTGGCGCCCTTCGGCGGCGGATAGGTGCCCTGGCGCTGGCGCACATCCGGCCGGTTGACGCCGGCCGCCGCGACCTTCACCAGAATCTCGCCGGGGCCGGGCACCGGAACCGGGCGCTCCTCCGGCACCAGCATCTCCGGTCCGCCGGGGGCGAGGATGGCAATCGCGGTCATGCGTGCGGGCAGTGTCATTTGGTCCTCGATGTTGGGATGGCGAATTTCTAGTCGCCCCGCCCCGGTGTGACAACCGTGCCGGCCGGCGCTATTTTCCGCCCAGGTTTCCTGCAGACGCGAAAGGCCGAGCATGGCAGCAATCGACGATGAAGACCGGCCCAAGAAAAAGATTGTCCATGAGATCGGACAGGAGCTGACGCTGCTGTCGGTCGGCGAACTGGCGGAGCGGGTCGCGCAGCTAAAGGAAGAGATCGCCCGCCTGGAGGCTAACATGGCGACCAAGCAGGCGTCGAAATCGGCGGCCGACCAGTTCTTCAAGAAGTGACGCGCGATGATCCGGCCCCGGAAACGGTAACCGCGCGTTAACCATAAGCCGCTCCCGGCCCGTTCTTAACCCTGCGTTAAGCTTTCTCGTTCATTACTGATGGCTGTCCATCTTCATGGACATTGAGTGGCTCCTGTCCACTCTGTTTGACGCCTCCCTGTTATCACTTTGAGCCGCCGGCAACGGCGGCTCTTTTTTGTTCCGTTTCGGGGCACCTGTCCGGACGGTTACCATTTTGTAAACATTGCGGCTGAACGGCTGGACAGGTTCACCCCCACCCGGTCATATCGACGCCTGTTGGGGTGAGGCGTACCAGTATGAAAGAGCGTTCCGCCGACGAAGCGGCGCCGATTTACTTCGGCGAGAAGCTCGCCAGCTCGCAGGCGTTTACCGGTCTGTTTCGAGACGGCATGGCGCTTGTCGAGGAAACCGCGGCCTATCTAGACGGCCCCGGCCGGCAGGAATCCAAAAGGCTCGAGCGGAGCGCCGCGCTCGCCTATGCCACCGAAAGCATGCGGCTGACCACGCGCCTGATGCAGCTCGCCTCGTGGCTTCTGCTGCACCGCGCGGTCAAGGAGGGCGAGATGACGCTCTCCCAGGCCAACAAGGAAAAGTCCAAGGTCAAGCTCGCCGCCGGCGAGCCCGGCGATCCGGAGACGATCAAGCTTCTGCCCGAGCGGCTGCGCGCGCTGATCGACCGTTCCAAGAAGCTCAACGACCAGGTCCGCCGCCTCGACGCCAACATCTATGCGCCGCCGCTCGCCCCAGACAAGCCCCGGGTCAGCAATCCGGTGGAACGCCAGCTCGGGCTTTTGAAAGCCGCGTTCGAGCAGGACGGGCACTAGCTCAAGCCGCCGGAAAACGAAAAACCCCGCTCACGCGGGGGTTTTTATTTGTCCTGAAGGCGGGGACTTATTTCTTGCTGACGCTCAAGCCCGCGAACTTCTTTTCGAAGCGCGACAGCCGACCGCCGCGATCCATCAGCTGCTGGTTGCCGCCGGTCCAGGCCGGATGCGACTTCGGATCGATGTCGAGATGCAGCACGTCACCCTTCTTGCCCCAGGTCGTGCGGGTGGTGAATTCGGTGCCGTCGGTCATTTTGACCGTGATGGAGTGGTACTCGGGATGCGCATCGGGCTTCATGATCGGGATCCTGCGGCCGCGGCCGCCGTTGGGAATTTCGCTGGATTTGCGCCGTTCTATACAGGACAGGACCTGCTCCGACAAGACCTGAGCCGGGCCAGCCTTGTTGCATTTGGCCTGCGGCGGGGGCAAAGCAAGTCCGGGCGCAGCAGTAATTCTGGGACGGAACAGGGACATGAACGACACCGCCGGCAGCGCAGGGCATGAGCTTGCCCCATCCGCGCCCGCGGACGCCGCGGCAACCGCCGCCCGCCGGGCCAAGCTGCGCCCGCTCAAGCTCCTGGTTCCCTACGTCATGCGCTACCGCGGGCGCGCCCTGGCGGCCCTCATCGCGCTGCTGACGGCCGCGATCACCACGCTGGTGGTGCCGGTCGCCGTGCGGCGGATGATCGACTTCGGCTTCGAAGCCCAGCACATGGGCCTCATCGACCAGTATTTCGGCGTGATGATCGCGGTGGTGGCCGTGCTCGCGATCGCCAGCGCCTCGCGCTACTACCTCGTGACCACGATCGGCGAGCGCGTGGTGGCGGATTTGCGCTCCGCGGTGTTCGACCACCTGACCGCGCTCTCCGCGCCGTTCTTCGACACCGCCAAGACCGGCGAGCTGACCTCGCGGCTCACCGCGGACACCACGCAGATCAAGTCCGCGGTCGGCTCCGCCGTTTCGGTCGCGCTGCGAAATCTCGTGCTGTTCTTCGGCTCGGCCACGATGATGGTGATCACGAGCCCCAAGCTTTCCGGCTTCGTGCTGGCCGCCATTCCGCTGATCGTGCTGCCGCTCGTCGGCTTCGGCCGCTCGGTGCGGCGGCGGTCCCGTGCGGCGCAGGACACGCTCGCCGACGCCTCGGCCTATGCCGCCGAGCTCATCGGCGCGGTGCGCACGCTGCAGGCCTTCACCAACGAGCCGATGGCGAGCGGGCGTTTCTCGGAAGCGGTCGGGCGCGCCTATGGCGCCGCGATCCAGTCCACCCGGGCGCGCGCGATCCTCACCGCGATCATCATCTTCCTCGCCTCCGCCAGCGTCGTCATGATCCTCTGGGTCGGCGCGCAGGACGTGATCGCGGGCGAGATGACACCGGGACGGCTCAGCCAGTTCGTGCTGTTCGCGGTGTTCGCCGCAAGCGGGCTCGGGCAGTTGAGCGAGGTCTGGGGCGAGCTGTCGCAGGCCGCGGGCTCCGCCGAGCGGCTCGCGGAACTGCTCGCCATCGAGCCGGAGATCCGCGCGCCGGCGCATCCCGCCCCCCTGCCCCAGCGCCCCCGCGCCGAGGTCGTCTTCGACAATGTGCGCTTCGCCTATCCGGCGCGGCCGGAGGCCGACGTGCTCGACGGCGTATCGTTCCACATCAAGCCCGGCGAGAAGGTCGCCATCGTCGGCCCCTCGGGCGCCGGCAAGAGCACGATCTTCCACCTGCTCCTGCGATTCTACGATCCGAAGTCCGGCACGGTGACGTTCGACGGCGTCCGGCTGCCCGATGCCGATCCAACCGAACTGCGCGGCCACATCGCGCTCGTGCCGCAGGACACCGCGATCTTCGCCATGAGCGTGCGCGACAACATCGGCTTCGGCCGGCCGGACGCCTCCAAGGCTGACATCGAGCGGGCGGCGGAGGACGCGGCCGCCGCCGTGTTCATCCGCGCGCTGCCGCAAGGCTACGACACGCCGGTCGGCGAGCGCGGCGTCACGCTGTCCGGCGGCCAGCGCCAGCGCATCGCCATCGCGCGCGCGATCCTGCGCGAGGCCCCGCTGCTGCTTCTCGACGAGGCGACCTCCTCGCTCGACGCCGAGAGCGAGACACTGGTGCAGACCGCGCTCACGCGCCTGATGGCCGGCCGCACCACGCTGGTGATCGCGCACAGGCTTGCGACCGTGCTGTCCTGCGACCGCATCCTGGTGCTCGACCAGGGCCGGATCGTCGAGGAGGGCACGCACGACAGCCTCGCCGCGCGCGGCGGGCTCTACGCGCGGCTGGCGAAGCTGCAGTTCAAGACGGCCTGAACCGCCTACAGCTCCGTGCCGAGCTTGCGGTCGAGCGAGTACGGCCCGCCGCCGCGCAGCGCAATGGCGAAACAGACGAGGCCCCACAGCAGCACGTATTCATAGCCGCGCGCGAGCCAGGCAAAGCCGTTGTTCCAGTAGAGATAGGTGATGATCGCCATCTCGATCGCAGCGGCCGCGGCCCAGAAGCGCGTGAACAGGCCGAGTATGAGCGCCGCACCGCCGACGAACTCGATGGCAAGCGCGCACCACACCCACATCATCGCGGGCTCGAAGCCCATGTCGGAGAAGCCCTTGAGGAAGGCGGATGGCCCGCGCGTCACCTTGCCCCAGCCGTGGACCAGAAGATTCCAGCCGCAGGCAATGCGGATCACCGGCCACGCCAGCGGCATGGCGAATTCGTAGAACGGCTTGAGTTGCGGCAGCAGCAGTTTCGGTTCGGCTTGCGTGTCGGCCATGACGTCCTCCCCAATACAGTTTTGTTGTTGAGGTCACTCTAGAGCATTTTCCGGTTGATGTGAATCATTTCAGTTACAGGGGATTCCCCGGCGGCGCAAATCAGATTCAGATTTCTTCGTCGACAGCGGCGTGGGAGTGCAATGGCGAAGGGATACTTGATCGGCTGGCCATGAACAAAATATGCGCGACGAATCTTCGCAATCGTCTCCACGACCAGCATTCCAATCTCGGCTCCCATGAAAATGGAAGCCAGTGTGGACCCTCAGTGCCGGGGTCCCGATTGGATGCCGATCACCCCGAAAGCGGGGTCCTTATTCCATGCCGAAACACAATCCCCGCCTCACGATCTGCGGCATGACATTGGTGCGGGCCACTTCCCTTGCGCTGGAGAAATTCAATTCCCCAGAACCACGGCGCGGCTGGCGGTGAACTCGTCGCGAGAAATATCCGGCCAACGGTTTTGCCATCGCACAGCACGTCATAGTCATCGCCGGACCAGTCGCCGCTGGATCGGTTGAGGCTTGCGCGTTTGAGGATCAGGGATATGCAGAGATGCGCCTCTTCATGTCGCCGATCCGGTCGCAATGGGGTGGAAAGCGGACAACATGTGCTCAGTTTGAGCCTTTCCGCTTGTGACCCAGGCTGTGTAAAAACGCTGTCAGCAGTCGTCGGCGCGCAACAAAAGGATCGAACTCGCAATCTTGGCGACTCTTTCATGCGTGATCGCCGGGGTGCTTGAATCAATCTTGCGCCAGACCAACCTGTGCAAGGGTTTTCACACAGCCTGGACCCAAAGCAGACATGCGGATCACAGAACGTTAATCAGTGCTCGTATCGGTTGGAGTCGGGCCCTGCCGAAAATCTCTGAGCGGCCTTGCCGCATCGCTTCGCCGTTGCCAGTTCGCTGCGTATGCTTCCGCAATCGCGGGACCATCCAAAACGATGAGCACATTCTCCGCATTCCGCTTCTGTGCAGCGGTAGTGAAATTGAAAGAGCCGGTGATCACATTACGGCGATCAATCACCATAACCTTGTTGTGCGCGATGGCGGGCTGAAAATCGATCATTGGGTCAATGCCGTGATTCTTTAAATAGGTTGCCGCAGTATACCTCTTTTGCTCATTGATCTTGTCGAGGATGACCCTGACGCTTACACCCCGTTCTTTCGCCCGTGTTACAGCCTGAATAATCGGGGCGCTTGTAAAGCCGTATGCTTGAATGAGCAATTCAGACTTCGCGTCATCAACGGCGCGCACGATCATGGCGGTGCAATCCTCGCCCGGTGTGAAGCAAGCGCGCAATTCCGCGCTGAATGCGCCAGACGGGGCACTGAGAGCGAAAAGCGTCGCACCAAAAATCAATTTCAACATTGATCGCATTTTGTACCTTAGCGGCCCCTACGAATCTTTCGCAGTATACTAGGTTAAATGGGGATCGTGCTATGTTTGAAGACGCTTGGCTGTTGCAGGGGTTGGCTGTTAGGTTCACCCATCGACCCGTTCAACCAAAGGAAATCACGACATGGCTTCGCGACCCGAGATCAAGATCAACAAACCGGCACCGGTGGAGGAAGCCGCGCAGGAAGCGCCGAACCAGCGCGCCAAGAAAGAAGCCGGCAACTACCGGCTCCAAGTCGACCGCCAGACCAAGGCGTTCTACATGACCGAGGAGGCGGCCCAGGCCGCGGGGCTGCTCATCAAGAAGGGCCATCCCATCGTGCAGGTGTCGATCTACAACTCCGCCGAAGGCATCAACAAGATCATCGAGCTGCCCGGCGCCTGAGGCGCGCGCTCAATCCTCGTCGATCTCTTCCAGCAGCCCGACGCCGCCATCGGCTTCCTTCTCGCCTTCGGCGGTTTCGCCGTCGGCCGTCACCAGCGTGACCTCGGCATCGTCGTCCTTCTCCGCGGTCTCGGCGACAGCCGCCGCGACCGGCAATGCCGCGATCGCCGGGATCGGCTCGAAGCCGCGCCGCGGCCGGGACGGCACGATCTTCGGCGGCACTAACACGGCCTCGCACATCGGGCACACGGCCGGGGTCTTCATCAGATCGTAGAATTTCGCGCTGCAGCCGGCGCAGAGGCGCTTGGTACCGAGTTCTGGTTTTCTCACGTTGTTTCCTGGGGCCGGGGACGGTGAAGGACGCGGGCCGCGATCGTCCAGCGAGAGATACATATAGGGATTGGGCGGGAATGTCCTAATCGGGCGTGATCAAGCCCGAACGGACCCGCCGTCATGGCCGGGCATAGCCGTCCGAAGGACGGCGTCGCTCCGATCGCCTATGACCCGGCAATCCATGATGAGTTTCCGCGAACACGATCGGTAAAGCTGTTCTTCGCCGCACGGCCTCATGGATGCCCGGGTTAAGCCCGGGCATGACAAGCGAGAGGATTGCGCGTGCGGCTGTTTAAACCCCCACGCCCTTGCCCTTCAGCGCGCCGCCGATCTCGTCCAGCACCTTCGGGTCCTCGATCGTCGCCGGCATGGTCCACGCCTCGCCGTCGGCGATCTTCTTCATGGTGCCGCGCAGGATTTTTCCCGAGCGCGTCTTCGGCAGCCGCTGAACGGTGATAGCGAGCTTGAAGGCCGCCACCGGTCCGATCTTGTCGCGCACGAGTTGCACGCACTCCTGCTCGATCTCGGCGTGCGGCCGGTTGACGCCCATTTTCAGCACGATGAAGCCGCAGGGCACTTCGCCCTTCAATGCGTCCTTGATGCCGAGCACCGCGCATTCGGCGACGTCCTGGTGCCCGGACAGAACCTCCTCCATGCCGCCGGTCGAAAGCCTGTGTCCCGCGACGTTGATGATGTCGTCGGTGCGGCCCATGACGAAGACGTAGCCGTCCTTGTCGATGTAGCCGGCGTCCGCGGTCTTGTAGTAGCCGGGGAATTCCGCGAGGTAGCTCTCGGTCATGCGGCCGTCCTGCTGCCACAGCGTCGGCAGGCACGACGGCGGCAGCGGCAACTTGACCACGAGCGAGCCCATCGTGCCGCGCGGCACCTCCTTGCAGGCGTCGTCCACCGCGTGGATGTCGTAGCCCGGCATCGGCACCGTCGGCGAGCCGTGCTTGACCGGAAGCTGGCCGAGGCCCACCGGATTGCCGGCGATGCACCAGCCGGTTTCGGTCTGCCACCAGTGGTCGATGACCGGCTTCTTCAGCAGGCGCTCGGCCCACTGGATGGTGTCGGGATCGGCGCGTTCGCCCGCGAGGAACAGCGTACGGAATTTCGACAGGTCGTATTTCGAGAACAGCTTGCCTTCGGGGTCTTCCTTCTTGATGGCGCGGAACGCGGTTGGAGCCGTGAACATCGCGGCGCATTGATGCTCGGCGATGACGCGCCAGAACGCGCCGGCGTCGGGCGTGCCGACCGGCTTTCCTTCGTAGAGGATCGTGGTGCAGCCGTGGAACAGCGGCGCATAGACGATGTAGCTGTGGCCGACCACCCAGCCGATGTCGGAGGCCGCCCACCAGCTTTCGCCGGGCTCGATGCCGTAGAGATTCTTCATCGACCATTGCAGCGCGACCATGTGGCCGCCGTTGTCGCGGACGACGCCTTTGGGGATGCCGGTGGTGCCCGAGGTGTAGAGGATGTAGAGTGGGTCGGTGGCGAGCATCGGCACGGGCTCGAGCACGTTCTTCGCCCACACCAGCGCCTCGTCCCAGGTCTTCTGCCAGTCGCGGTCGCGGCCCGGCGTGAGCTCGCAGGCAAGCTGCGGCCGCTGCAGGATCAGGCAGGCGTCGGGCTTGTGCCTGGCGAGATCGATCGCGGAGTCGAGCAGCGGCTTGTAGCCGATGACGCGCGCGCCTTCGATGCCGCAGCTTGCCGACAGGATCACCCTGGGCTTGGCGTCGTCGATGCGCGTCGCAAGCTCCTTCGGCGCGAAGCCGCCGAACACCACCGAATGAACCGCGCCGATCCGCGCGCAGGCGAGCATGCCGACGAGGGCCTCCGGCACCATCGGCATGTAGAGGATGACGCGGTCGCCTTTCCTGACGCCGAAGTCTTTTTCGAGGATGCCGGCGAGGATCTCGGTCTTGGTCTGCAGCGCGGCGTAGGTGATGGTCTGCTTGGTGTTGGAAACCGGCGAGTCGTAGACGATCGCAGGCTGCTGGCCGCGGCCGGCGATCACATGGCGGTCGACCGCGTTGTAGCAGGTGTTGCAGACGCCATCGGGAAACCAGCGGCCGTACACGCCCGCCTCCGGATCGAATACGGTCTTCGGCTTTTCGATCCAGTCGATGGCATGGGCTGCCTCGCCCCAGAAGCCCAACGGGTCGCGCTGCCAGCGCGCGTAGACCTCCGGGTAGCGGCTTGTGGTGGCGTCCATAGCGTTCCTCCGCCGCGATTGTGAGCGCCCGCACGGCTTTTGCAAGCACGCCCAAGGTCTCATCCGGCACCAGCAGAAAATTGATCTGGCGCAAGGCGCGGGCCTGCGCTCAGATGCGCCCGCAATTGTTTCCCTCGCATGCTGGGTGCCCGTGGAACTGCTCGCTGACCCCATTTTCATGGCCGTCGCCATCATCGGCGTGTGCCTGCTCGGCTTCTCCAAGGGCGGCTTCCTCGGCCTCGGCGTGATGGCGCTGCCGCTGATGTCGCTGTTCGTGCCGCCGCTGCAGGCCGCCGCCATCATCCTGCCCACCGCGATCGCGCAGGATTTTCTGACGCTGTGGGTGTACCGGCGCGAGTGGAGCGCCTGGAACCTCAAGATTATGCTGCCCAGCATGTTCGCCGGCATGTGCGTCGCGTGGCTCCTGGCGGCGTCGCTGTCGGCGGCGCACATCCGGCTCGCCATCGGCCTCATCGCCGCGCTGTTCGTGCTGCGGCACTGGCTGAGCGGGCGCTTCGAGCGCTGGACGCCGAAGCCCAGCGCCGCGACCGGGATCGTATTCGGTGCGATCGGCGGCGTCACCACCATGCTGGCCAACGCCGGAGGGCCTGCCTGGCAGATTCATCTCCTCCCGCAGAAGCTCGAAAAGCTGCCTTATATCGGCACGGTGAGCATCCTGTTCGCGGCGAGCAACTTCATCAAGATCCCGGGCTTCGCCACGCTGGGCTTCCTCACCCGCGACAACCTGCTGATCGGGCTGACGCTCGTGCCCATCGCCATCGCCTCGAACTACGCCGGCATCTGGATGGTGCGGCGGGTCTCGACCGAGATGTTCTTTCGCATCGCCTATGTGCTGATGTTCGTCATCGCCATCGAACTGATCCGGGGCTCGGTCCGCGAGCTTTGGTAGCGCGGAAGCCATGCGCGAAAACGGGTGGCGCGGGGCCGCCTTCTCCGCTCTAACTCCGCCCGCATGACCCTCATCATCGACCCGCTGTTCTACGCCTTCGCCGTGCCGGCGATCGTCTTCCTCGGCCTGTCCAAGGGCGGGTTCTCCGGCATCGGCATGGTGTCGACGCCGCTGGTCGCGATCATCATGCCGCCGCTCGAGGCGGCCGCGCTGCTGCTGCCGATCCTGCTGGTGCAGGACGCATTCTCGGCCTTCATCTATCGCCGGGTCTGGGATCCCTGGAACCTCAAGGTGCTGCTGCCGGGCTGCGTGATCGGCGTGGGCTGCGCCTGGCTGTTTGCGGCTCATGTGTCGGACTCGGCGGTCCAGCTCATGGTCGGGTTGATCGCGCTAGGCTTCGTCGTCTACGCGGTGTTCCGCCACTATCTGCCCGGCGAATCGCCACGCCCGCGCGCCTCGCACGGCGTGTTCTGGGGCGCGCTGTCGGGCTTCACCACGACGCTCATTCAGATCGGCGCGCCGCCCTATTACGCTTTCGTGCTGCCGCAGCGGCTGGAGAAGATGATCTACGTCGGCACCACGGTGATGTTCTTCGCCGCGGCGAACGCCATGAAGGTCGTTCCCTATTCCGCGCTCGGCCAGTTCTCCACCGCGGGACTGCTGACGTCGTTCGCGCTATTTCCGCTCGCGATTGCCAGCAACTACCTCGGAATCTGGCTGGTCCGCGTTACGCCGGAAACGATCTTCTACCGGATCACCAACGTGCTGGTGCTGCTGATCGGGCTGGAGCTGACGAGGCAAGGCGTGACGGGTTTGATGCGATAGCAAGCAAGCATTGATCGCCGCCCGCCTCCCCCGCTAACCTGCGACGGGGAGCCGCCATGCCGAAATCGCCTACGACACCGACCTCGACCGCAACGCGGCGAATTTCCAGTCGCTGACGCCGCTGACGTTGCTGGAGCGCGCGGCGCAGGTCTTCCCCGATCAGATCGCGATCGTGCATGGGCCGCTGCACCGGTTCTACAGGGAATTCTACGCGCGGTCGCGCAAGCTCGCCTCGGCGCTGTCGAAACATGGCATCGGCCGCGGCGACACGGTGTCGGCGGTGCTCGCCAACACGCCGGCGATGCTGGAATGCCACTACGGCGTGCCGATGACCGGCGCGGTCCTCAACACCATCAACACCCGGCTCGACGCCGCAACGATCGCGTTCCAGTTCGACCACGGCGGCGCCAGGGTGCTGGTTACCGACCGCGAGTTCTCCAAGGTAGTGGGTGAGGCGCTGGCGCTGTGCAAGGTCAAGCCGCTGATCGTCGACTACGACGACCCGGAATTTTCCGGCGCGGGCGAGCGATTGGGGACAATCGAATACGAGACCTTCATCGCGAATGGCGATCCGGATTTCGCATGGAAGATGCCGGACGACGAATGGGACGCGATCGCGCTCAACTACACTTCAGGCACGACGGGCGATCCCAAGGGCGTGGTCTATCACCACCGCGGCGCGCATCTGCTCGCGGTCAACAACGTGCTGACCTGCGGGATGGGGCCGCGGCCGGTCTATCTCTGGACCCTGCCGATGTTCCACTGCAACGGATGGTGCTTTCCCTGGACCATCTCGGCAGTGGCCGGCACGCATGTCTGCCTCCGCGCAGTGCGGGCGAAGGCGATGTACGACCTGATCGCCGAGCACAAGGTCACGCATCTGTGCGGCGCGCCGATCGTGATGTCGACCTTTCTCAACGCGCCGGCCGGAGAGAAGAAGCCGCTGCCGCATGCGGTGCAGTTCGCGACCGCCGCCGCCCCGCCGCCCGAGGCGGTGCTGGCGGCGATGAAGGCCGCGGGCTTCAACGTGACGCACGTCTATGGGCTGACGGAAGTGTACGGCCCCGCCGTCGTCAACGACTGGCATTCGGAATGGGACGCGCTTCCCCTCAACGAGCAGGCGGCGAAGAAGTCGCGCCAGGGCGTGCGCTATCACATGCTGGAGGGTCTCGACGTGCTCGACCCCGACACGATGCAGCCGGTGCCGCGCGACGGCGAGACGCTGGGCGAGGTGATGTTCCGCGGCAACCTGGTGATGAAGGGCTATCTGAAGAACAAGCGGTCCACCGACGCGGCCTTCGCCGGCGGCTTGTTTCACTCCGGCGATCTCGGCGTGATGCACCCCGACGGCCACATCCAGCTCAAGGACCGTTCGAAGGACATCATCATCTCCGGCGGCGAGAACATCTCGTCGATCGAGGTGGAGGACGCGCTCTACAAGCATCCGGCGGTGCAGGCGGCCGCCGTGGTGGCGGAGCCCGACGAGAAGTGGGGCGAGACGCCCTGCGCTTTCGTCGAGCTGAAACCCGGGCAGACGGCGACGAGCGGCGAGCTGGTGGCGTGGTGCAAGAGCAACCTCGCCGGCTACAAGGTGCCGCGCCATGTGGTGTTCGTGGAATTGCCGAAGACCAGCACTGGGAAGGTTCAGAAGTTCAGGTTGAGGGAGATGGCGAAGGCGATGTGACGACCCGGAGCCGCTTCGGCGGAACGCCTAACGCAGATTCTCCGGCGTCACCATGCGCTCGAAGTCCTGCCGCGTGCTCCGCGGCGCGGGGCCGAAGCCCGAGCCGCCGAAGGTTCCGAAACTGGAACGAGGGCCTTGCCCCACGCCGAACTCAAGCTTGCCGGCCGGCGTATCGAAACTGCTCTTGCCGCTCGAAGCGGTATCGGAGCCGCTCTTGCGGAAGTTCCTCGCCTGCTCCTCGATGTCGAATTTGGGCACAGCGTAGGCGCCCGCCGAGTCCTTGTTTTCAATGGTGAAAGCATGCGCGGCGGGGGCCGCCAGCACGCAAGCGGCGGCGGCGACCCCAAACCAAGCATGCGCCAGACGAAAGCCCATGAACCCTCCTACGATCCCAGCCCGCCCCCGTCAACGCCGGGGTGGCAGGTGCCCGCCCAGGCAGATTTGCCAGTCAACAAGGCATTACGGTGGCAGCCCTTTTTCCAGGCAGTTTTCGCCACATTGTCCTCTGCCCGAGGTTGACCTAGCCTTCCCGAAAAGCCCTTGGGGAAACTAGGGCCGTTTGGGGAGACCGCCGATGCCCGTTCCGAGACCCAGGCTCTGCGCGCTGTATCTGGCGCTCGCCGCCTCGCTGACCGCCACGCCGTCGCTGGCCCAGAGCTATGCCGGCAAGACCATCGAGCTGATCGTCGGCGCGCCGCCCGGCGGCGGCTACGACATCTATGCGCGTGTGGTGGCGCGCCATCTCGGCCGCAACATCCCGGGCGAGCCCACCATCGTGGTCAAGAACATGCCGGGCGCGGGCTCCGCCAAGGCCGCGCAATACGTCTCCACCATCGCGCCGAAGGACGGCACCTCGATCGCCGGCATCATGCCGGGCGCGATCATGGGCCCGCTGCTCGATGACCGCACCGCGCCGCTGTTCGATCCGACCAAGGTCCGCTACGTCGGAACCGCCAACAGCGGCACCCGCGTCTGCGTGACGATGAAGGGCGGCAAGATTTCGAAGTTCGAGGACGCGCAGAAGGTGAAGGCTAAATTCGGCGGCAGCGCGCCGAACGATTCCACCTTCGAATACGGCTACCTGCACAAGCACACCTCCGGCGCGCTGTTCGACATCGTGCCGGGCTATCGCGGCACCGCGGAGATGGCGCTTGCCATGGAGCGCGGCGAGATCGACGGCCTGTGCGGCTGGGACTGGTCGAGCTTCAAGTCGCAGAAGCCGGACTGGCTGCGCGACAACAAGGCCAACGTGCTGCTGCAGGTCAGCCTCGATCCGCATCCCGAATTGACCAAGATGGGCGTGCCGAGCGTGTTCCAGTTCGTCAAAAACGACGACGACCGCAAGGTGGTGGAGCTGATCATCAGCCAGACGGTGTTCCACCGCTCCTACATCGCGCCGCCGGACACGCCGCAGGCCTTGCTCGACGTGCTGCGGGCGGCGTTCGACAGGACCGTGGCCGATGCGGCTTTCCTCGCCGACGCGGCGAAGCTGAGCGTCGACATCGAGCCCCTGTCCGGCGCCAAGGTGCAGGAGGTGGTGGGCAAGCTCTACGCAACGCCGCCGGCGATCGTCGACCGCGCCCGCAAGGCAATCCGGCCGGATTGAGAGAGCAGCGCGGCCATCGCCCTGGCTCTCCCTGCCTCGGCCTCTCCCTGCCTCATCCTTCGAAACGCGATCCCTCGGATCGATCCTCAGGATGAGGCGGCGAGAAGTCCTGGTTGCCTCTCGACACTCGCGACAGAGCGGTGTGCTCGGCATTCCTTTCCGCCGTTTTCCAGGAATATCCGCAATACACCGGCATACTGACGATCGACCCGAACGGAAGCCTGTTCTGCGATTCATTGCAGACCAGCCGCACCCTCGATCTCAGGAATCGGGACTATTTCAAGAAAGCGCTGAGCACGAACGACGCCGTGACGCTCGAGCCGGTGTTCGGCCGGCTGACGGGGATATCGGTGCTGCAGATCGCCTATCCCGTGCGCTCGGAGATCGCGCAACTCAAGTATGTCTTGCTGGCGTCGCTCAGCCTTCAGACCTTTGCGGACTATCACAACGAGCGGCTTTCGCGAGACACGGCGGTTCTGATCGTCGACAAGAAAGGCACGGTCCTCGTTCGTCCCTCGACGAGCAATCCCTGGTTCAAGCAGGCGGGCGCCTCGATCGCGAATACGGACCTGTTCCAGCTTGCCACCGCTCCGAATGGCGGACGCGTCGGCGAAGTGACGGGCAGCGACGGCCGGACGCAGGTTTGGGCTATCGCCAGTTCGCCCGCCGCCCGAGATGCCGGGATCTACTTCATGGTCGGGCGATCCAAGGACGATCTGGTCGCTGCCGCCAACCGCCGCCTGGGTAAAGACATGACGATCCTCGCCGCGGTGTTACTGCTGCTTTTCGCAGGCGTATGGACGCTGGCGGACATCGGCATCCGGCGCCCGGTCGGACGCCTCGCGGCGATGGCAACCAGGCTCGGGTTGGGCGACCTGAGCGTGCGCATTGCTCCACCCTATCCGGGCGGCGAACTGGGCGGCCTGATGACGGTGCTGAACGGCACCGCCGAGTCGCTCGAACGGCAACGCATGTCAATCGACGATCTCAACCAGAAGCTCCGACAATCCCAGAAGATGGAGGCCCTGGGTCAACTCACCGGCGGCCTCGCCCATGACTTCAACAATCTGCTGACGGTCATCCTGGGCAACGCAGAGCATCTAGCCGAGCAACTGTCGGCAAACCCGGAGTTGCGCAATTTTGCCGACGGCACGGTTGCGGCGGCCGAGCGCGGCGCGGAATTGACGAAGAGTCTGCTCGCATTCTCACGCAAGCAGCCTTTGACGCCGAAGAACATCGACGTCGGCCGGCTGATCGCAGGCATGGAGGTCATGTTGCGGCGGGCTTTGGGCACGAAGATCGAATTCAAGTCCGTGCCGGGACGCGATGTGTGGCCGGCAACCATCGACCCGGCGCAACTGGAGTCGGCTATTCTCAATCTGGTGCTCAACGCGCGCGACGCGATGCCCGAAGGCGGCCGCCTGGCATTGGAGACCCGCAACGCGCCGCTCGACAAGGGTTACACGGAACACAACGTGGAGGTCTGGCCCGGCGACTATGTCATGGTCGCGGTGACCGACACCGGCATCGGCATGACCAGCGACGTCGTCGCACGGGCATTCGAGCCGTTCTTCACCACCAAGGAGGTGGGCAAGGGCACCGGCCTCGGCCTGAGCATGGCGTATGGATTTGTGAAGCAATCCGGCGGGTCGATGAAAATCTATTCCGAGCAGGGACACGGCACGGTCGTAGAACTCTATCTGCCGCGCGCTAGTGCGACGCTGCCGGCCGAGGAGCCGTCGCGCGGCCGGATCGCCGCGCCCGGCGGCAGCGAGACCATTCTTGTCGTCGAGGACGACGACATGGTGCGCCCCTACGTGGAAAGGGAATTGAAGGAACTTGGCTACCGCGTCATCCTGGCAAGTGGCGGGTCGGCGGCGCTGGAGATATTGCGGCAACCGGGCCACATCGACCTGCTGTTCACGGACGTGGTGATGTCAGGCGGCATGTTCGGCCCCAGCTCGCCGAAGAGGCCGTGCGCACGCGGCCGGGGCTGAAGGTGCTCTACACGTCCGGCTATACCGAGAACGCGGCCGTCAGCCCCAGCCGGCTCGATCCCGACCTCAAGCTCTTGAACAAACCGTTCCGGCGGCAGGAGCTAGCGGAAATGCTGCGAATGGTCCTGGATCGGCATTAGGCCGCGCCTGCGCCATTCCCCTCCCCGGCCCTCCCCCGCAGGCGGGGGAGGGAGCGCGCCGAGCGCGTTGCATATTCAACGTCACTCCACCTTCAGATTGAGCTTGCGGATCAGCGCGCCCCAACGCCCGTCCTCGCGTTCGATGTCCTTGGTGTATTCCTCCGGCGTCGACGGCATCGGATCGCCGCCGTCGGCGTCGATCCGCACCCGCACCTCGGGCGTGTCGATGCCGGCGCGAAGCGCGCGGTTGAGCCGCTCGACGATCGGCCGCGGCGTGCCAGCGGGAGCGAGCAGGCCGTAATTGAGCCCCGACTCAAAACCCGGAAGTCCTGCTTCCGCAGAGGTCGGCACGTCCGGCAGATGGCTCGACCGCTTCGGCGCCAGCACCGCCAGGGCCTTCAAGCTGCCGGCCTTGAGGCTGGTCATCGCCGGCGCCAGCACGTTGAGGGCGAGCTTGACGTGGCCGCCGAGCAGATCGGTGGTGAGCGGACCTGTGCCGCGATAGGTGACGATGGTGATGTCGACGCCGGCCAGCGACTTGAACAGCTCGGCGCCGAGATAGGCGCTGGTGCCGGGCGGCGGCGTGCCGATGTTGAGCGCGCCGGGCGCGCGCTTGGCCGCGGCGATCACGTCGGCGAGCGAGTTCTCCGGCGCGGACGGATGCGCCATCAGCACGATCGGCGTCGAGGAGATGAGCCCGATGGGGCTGAGATCCCTGAGCGTCTGATAGCCGGGATTGGCGTAGAGATTGGGATTGATCGCGATCGAGCCCGACGTCGCCATCACCAGCGTGTAGCCGTCGGGCGCCGAGCGCGCGACGACGCGCGTGCCGATCACGCCGGCCGCGCCGCCGCGGTTGTCGATGATCACCGGCTGGCCGAGATCGGCGGCGAGCTTATCGGCGACGATGCGCCCGATCACATCGACGCCGCCGCCCGCGGGGAACGGCACGATCAGCGTAATCGGCCTGGTGGGATAGTCCTGCGCGGAGGCGGGCGAAGGAACTCCGAACGCAAGCATGAGCGCGGACAGCAGAGAGGCAATCACACGAAGCATTTGCGCTACTCGATTTTCAGGTTGAGACCTTTGACAATCGGCGCCCATTTCTTCTCATCGGCGTCGATCAATGTTGCGTATTCGTCCGCAGTGCCCGGCACCGGCAGCGCGCCATCGCCCGCAAGTCTCGCACGCACGTCCTCGGCCGCAAGCGCCGCGCGCAGCTCCTTGTTCAGCCGCTCGACGATCGGGCGCAGCGTTCCCGTCGGCGCCGCGAGCCCGTAGTTGATCTCAGCCGAGAAGCCCGGCAGCCCGGATTTGGAAATCGGCGGCACGTCGGGCAGCAGCGCCGGCGACTGGGCGCTCGTCACAGCCAGCGCACGCAATGTGCCTGCCTTGACGTTGCCGATGATCGGCACGATCGAGAGGAACATCATCGAGACGTGGTTGCCGATCAGATTGCCCAGCGCCTCGCCATTGCCCTTGTAGGGGATCTTGGTGAGTTCGATACCCGCGGTCTGGGCGAACAGTTCCGTCGTGATGTGACCGATCGTGCTCGGGACGAAGGCGTAATTGATCTTGCCTGGGTTGGCCTTGGCATAGGCAATCAGTTCGGTCGTCGAGCGCACCGGCAACAAAGGGTTGACCACCAGCACGCTCGGCAGCGAAGCGATCTGGCCGATCGGCGCAAAATCCTTGCGCGGATCATAGCCGGCGTTGGGATAGAGGCTCGGATTGACGGCGAACGTGCCGGTGTAGGACAGCAGGATCGTGTAGCCGTCCGGCGTGGCCCTGGCGACCGCGCGGGTGGCAATGGTACCGCCGGCGCCGCCGCGGTTCTCGACCACGACCTGCTGGCCGAGCGTGCGGCTCATCTTCTCGGCGACGATGCGGGCGAGCGCGTCGTTGCCGCCGCCGGCCGGGAACGGCACCACCAGCGTGATCGGCTTGGTGGGATAGTCCTGGGCGGACGCCGCCCCGCAGGCGAAGGCCGCGCCGAGCAGCGCCGCGGTGAACGCTGAAACCGGCCGCATCACTCCACCTTCAGATTGAGCTTCTTGATGAGCGCGCTCCACTTGCGCTCTTCCTGGTCGATGTCAGCCGCATATTCCTCGGGCGTCGAGGTCAGCGGATCGCCGCCCTCGTTGTTGATCCGCTTCTTTACCTCGTCGGTCGTGGCGATCGATTTCATCGCCGCGTTGAGCTTGAGCACGATCGGCCGCGGCAAGCCAGCGGGGCCGAGGAGGCCGTAATGCAGCACCGACTCGAAGCCCGGCAGCCCCGACTCATGCGAGGTTGGGATGTTCGGCAGCATGCTGAAGCGCTGGCGGTCGAGCGTGGCGATGCCGCGCAGCGTGCCGGCGGCGAGATTGCCCATCGCCGGCGGCAGCACGCCGAACGCGATCGGCACATGGCCGCCGAGCAGATCGTTCATCAGCTGCGCGGTGCCCTTGTAGGGCACGATGGTCGCCTGCACGCCGGTGATCGACTTGAACAGTTCGGCCGAGAGATAGCCGCCGGTGCCGACCGCCGACGTGCCGATGTTCATCTTGCCGCCCTCCTTCTTGGCGAACTCGACCACTTCACCGATGGTCTTGGGCGCAAACGTCGGATGCGCGAGCAGCGCGACCGGCATCGAGGCGAACAGGCCGATCGCGGTGAAGTCCTTGCGCGGATCGAACCCGGAGTTGGCGTAGAGGCTCGGGTTGATCGAGATCGAACCGGTGTGGCCGAGAAACAGCGTGTAGCCGTCGGGCGCACTGCGGATCGCCGCGCGGGTGCCGACAAGGCCCGAGCCGCCGACGCGGTTGTCGACGATAACCTGCTGGCCGAGCACGCCTGAGAGCTTTTCGGCGACGACCCGCGCCAGCACATCAACGCCGCCGCCGGGCGGATAGGGCACAACCAGGGTCACGGTCTTGTTCGGATAATCGCCCTGCGCCGCGGCAGGCTGTGCCGCGCCGAGCAGACCGCATACCAGAATCCCGAGTGCCGTCATCCAAGACACGCGCCTGCCCATGACATTCTCCCGTATTCGCTTTTGTCTCGTTATTGGTTTTGACAAAATAGCACCGCCGGCCCCTCTGCGAAGAGCCGGCGGTCTATTTCGAGAAACTAAAGACCGGATGCTTCAGTGCAGACTGACTGGATCCCCAACCCGAAGCCGTTCGATCTCGTCCTTTACCAGCAACTTGCGACGCTTCAATTCAGCAATCTTGAGCCAGTCGGTCGAAGGATGGGTCATCGCGTCTGCGATTTTGTCCTCGAGCGCCCGGTGCTTCCGTTCAAGTTCCGAAAGATGCGCATGCATGGTCATGTGGAGCGGCTCCTGATACAGTTCGCCGAACACCCCTGACTTGCGCAGTCTGCCACGAGGCCCACGCCAAGTCGATTATCGATCCTTGTGCAGCGCAGAAATCCCCGCTTTCCTTTGGCCGATGCCACCGGAAGCTGCTGGAACAGGCCTTGAGGAACCGGCGATAATTGCCTACCTGTATGGAAAGCGCCGGCTGCGGACACGATCGCGGCGGGCGCCCGCCTTGTCCGAGCGTGAGCCGCGAAATCTATGGGAATTCAAGAGTTTATGCTGATCTCAGGTTCTGCGCCGGCGGTCGGAGATTCCGCCAGTGTGGCCCATCAGGCCCTTCGTGCAGCGGCAGCGATGAAGCAGGAAGACGAAAGCGAATTACGCACGCAGCTCGGGCAGTTGCGCCAGGAGCATCGCGATCTCGACGTCGCGATCGAGGCCCTGCACAATTCGTCCGGATCCGACCTTCTGCAGGTGCAGCGGCTGAAGAAACGCAAGCTGCATCTGCGCGACCGCATCATCCAGATCGAAGACCAGCTGACGCCCGACATTATCGCTTGAGCGGGCGGCCGGAAAACCGGCACAATCCACCAAATTCCGGGGTTTCATCGAGGGCGGTCGTGAATCTGCGCCGTTCACCGGCCGTTAGGCACGCCGGAGAATTCAGATCCAGGAGAAATCCCACCCTCCGACCGGCGCTGCACCGCGATCATTGGCAGCAGACTTATCCACAGCCGGCCACCGCCGGTTGCAGCCCAGGCAGGGGACCGTGACATGGCTGACGAGCCGCAGTTCTTCAGCACCCAATCGACCATGACCATCGGCGAGATCGCCGCGCTGACCGGAGCCGAGCCGCGCGCCGGCGCCGATCTCGGACGCCGCATCAAGAACATCGCCCCGATCGATCTCGCCGGGCCGGACGACCTGACGTTTCTGGAAAACTTCAAGTTCACCGGCGACCTGGCCGCGACCCGCGCCGGCGCGATCCTCATCACCGAGCGGTTCGAGCCGCAGGCGCCCGGCCATCTCAACGTGCTGCGCTCGCGCGAGCCATACAAGGCGTTCGTCGCGGTGATGCGCGAATTCTACCGCCCATCGCTTCGCCCGAGCTCGCCCTATGGCGGCGACGGCATCGCGCCGGGCGCCACCGTGCATCCGACCGCCCGGCTGGAAAAGGGCGTCACCGTCGATCCCGGCGCCGTGATCGGCGCGGAGGCTGAGATCGGCTCCGGCACCATCATCAGCGCCAACGCCGTGATCGGCGTGAAGGTGAAGATCGGCCGCGATTGCACCATCGGCCCGAACAGCTCGATCACCCATTCCATTCTCGGCGACCGCGTCATCATCCATCCCGGCTGCCACATCGGCCAGGACGGCTTCGGCTACGTGTCCGGCCCCCAGGGGCAGGTCAAAGTGCCGCAGATCGGCCGCGTCATCATCGAGGACGACGTGGAGATCGGCGCCTCGACCAATGTCGATCGCGGCGGCATCCGCGACACCGTGGTCGGAGCCGGCACCAAGATCGATAATTTCGTGCAGGTCGCCCACAACGTGGTCATCGGCAGGAACTGCATCATCGTTGCGCAATCGGGCCTGGCGGGCAGCGCCACCATCGAGGACAACGTCGTGCTGGCGGCGGGCGTCGGCATCGCGCCGCACATCACTGTCGGCAAGGGGGCCTGGCTCGCAGCGCGTTCGGCCGTGATCCGCGACGTTCCGGCGGGGGCGCACTGGGGCGGCTTCCCCAGAGCCAAGCCGATGAAGGCTTTCTTCCGGGAAATGGCGGTGCTCGAGCGGCTGGCGCTGCCGTCGGCCAAGCACATCGTCCCGCCCAATATGGACGAGCCGCCCCCCGGCGGAACTACGCCGGAATAGGCCTCCCCGGCCGGCGGCAAAAGCCAGCCCCTGATGGACTCTTAAGCCCCACTCTGCTATTTTCGCCCGACTCGGAGGGCTGTTTTGGGCCTCCCGCGCACCCTACAACCAGACTTCCATTCAGAAGGAACGACGCGTACAGGTTCTTGTCCGTGACAACAACGTCGACTAGGCTCTCAAGGCGCTGAAGGAAAAGATGCAGCGCGATGCATCTTCCGCGAGATGAAGCTTCGCGGCCACTACGAAAAACCCTCGGAAAAGAAGGCTCGCGAGAAGGCGGAGGCGGTTCGCCGCGCCCGCAAGCTCGCCCGCAAACGCGCCCGGCGCGAGGGCCTCATTCCGATGAAGCCGAAGCTCATGCCTGGTGCACCGGGCGCCGAGCGCGCCGGCCGGGGCGGAGCGGGCCGCGGCGGCTTCGGTGGCGGCAGGGGCTATGGCGGCGGCGGCGGATTTGGCGGCGGCGCCGGTTTCGGCCGCTAAGACCCTTCGTTTCCTGTCTTTTCATCCATGGCGCGGGCGGCCCCGAAAGGCGGCCCGCGCTATGGCATTTCTGCAACCCGCGCTATCGTCGAACGTTCGCCGCATTCCTTGGGTGAACAGCCGGGATCGCGACCGGCCGCGAGGGAACCTAAGATCGAACGCACGATGACGACGACGCAGCGCACCCACCGCGCGAGCCGGAGCGGCCCCGCCGGCGGCCGGTTCGCTCTCGCCGCCGTGCTGATGGCGGCGGCGCTGGTTGCTTCGCTTTCGGGCTGCGGCACCACCGGCGTGACCGGGGTGAGCGGCGCAAGCCCCACGACGGACAGCGAGGACAACCAGTTCGCCGCGTCGCCGGCCAACATCGCCTCGCTGACCAGCGTCGTGCAGAACAATCCGAACGATCCGCAGGCGTACAACATGCGAGGCTCGGTGTTCGGCCAGGCCGGCCGCAACGCCGATGCGCTCGCCGACTTCAACAAGGCGATCAGCCTCGATCCGAACTACGCCCAGGCCTACGGCAACCGCGGCCTGATCGAGCGCAAGACCGGCAAGCTCGATCCGGCGCTCGCCGACTACAACAAGGCGCTCACGCTCGACCAGAACTACGCGGCGGCCTATCTCGGCCGTGGCATCGTCTACCGGCTGAAGAAGCGGCCGTTCGAAGCCTTCAAGGACTTCAACAAGGCGATCGCGATCCGCCCCGACAACGCCGAGGCCTATTACAACCGCGGCCTGCTCTATCAAAGCCAGAAGCAGCACCAGTTCGCGATCGACGATTTCTCCACCGCCATCGGGCTGTCGCAGAACCAGGCCGAGCCCTACATCGCGCGGGGCCTGAGCTACATGGCGGTCAACGATTTCAAGGCGGCGGCGGGCGATCTCGACGACGCGGTGTCAGCCGAGCCGCAGAACCTGCAGGCCTGGACCACGCGCGCCTTCGCCTACGAGCGGCTGGGCGACAAGGAGAAGGCGGCCGGCTCCTACGCGCGCGCGCTCAACATCAACAAGGACCACGAGCCGGCGAAGCAGGGCTTCGCCCGCGTCGGCGGCAAGATGGGCCAGACCTATCAGACGTTTTGATTGAGACGGCGCAGCGCTACGGCGCGAGGCGCTTCCAGAGCGACGACAGCGAGAGCCATCCGGCACGCCGCGGCATCGCGCGGGTCCGCCTGTGCCGCTTCTCGACGCTGCTGTCGTTGTCGAATCCTGAAACCACCTGGATCGCCAGCAGGGCGAGCAGGCTGAAGAACACAAGCTCCAGCGCTTCGAGCGGGCTTTCCACCCTGAAGCTGAACTGCGGCAGGTAGAAGAAATAGGCCGCTGCCACGGTGCTGACGATCGCAACGCACATCGCCGAAATGCTGCCATAGCGAATGGCAATCAGCGCCGTCGGCAGGAAATAGATGAAGATCAGGTGGTCTTGCTGCAGGCGCGCATCTATGAACCAGACAATGGCCGTGGTCAGCGCAAGCAGCACCGCCGAAACCGTGACGGGCCTGGCCCATCCGCGGGCGCGCAGCACTCTGGCCGCGGTGACTTCGAAATTTGCGCGCATTGGCATGCCCGCACCCCCAGCGCAACGTCCCCCCACCGCGCGGTCAGGACTCGCACAGCGAGATCGAGCCTAATGGAGAATGGCTTTGGAGGCCAGGACGCCGGGGCCGCCGGCCGGTCTCGACCCTTAACGGTCGATGACCTTCCAGTGCTTGTAATACACGAACTTGAAGCTCTGCGAGAGCATCCGGATGCCGGTCACGACGGCGGCCATCAGGCGCGGGAACGGCGTCGGGCGCACGATGTCGACGAACAGGCAATAGCGCGTCTGGTCGGTCTCGTTGAAGGACTGATGCAGCAGCGTGTCGTCGAAGATGAACAGCTTCTCGTCGCGCCAGTACTGGGTGGTGTCGCCGACCACGATGTAGGCGGTGTCGTCCTTCATGTCGTTGAGATTGTAGAGCACGCGCAGCGACGCACGCATGAAGCCGAAATGCTTGGACGTGGACACCTTCTTGTTGAACACCGAGACACCGATGGTCTGGATGTACTTCCACTTTTTATGGAATTCGGGAATATCGAGGAAGGTGTCGACGTTGACGCCGTACCAGCGGAAGAAAATCATCGTGCGCTGGTGTTCCTTCGACCGCTCCTCGAGCTTGGCGACGAGGTTCTGCTCGTTGGAAATCCGGATCAGGTCGCGCACCTCGTCCTGGTAGGCGGGCGGCAAATCCTCAAGCTTGTAGACGCCCTTGTTGACGTAGGGCAGCGACAGCAGGTCCAGCAGGATGTTGATGGGCGACAGCAGCCAGGTGAGGAAGCCGTTGCCGATGAAGTAGCGGCGCGGCGTCGAGATATCCATGCCGGTGTTGCGGCCGATGTCGTAGGCGCCGCAGACCGCGTAAAACAACGCGATCTTGGGAAAGAAGAACGCGAACGGCGCGAGCACGCCGAGCGGGAACAGGATTCGCCGCACGACGTATTTCGCGGCCTTGGCGGCACGGTCCCGGCCCGTCACTCCGCCCACAAAGGTCGTGCTCATGCGCGCGTCCTGCCCCGGTTCAATTGAGCCGTCTCATAGCACGGATACCGACACAAATCTCAAGGCGGAACTTGGGCCGTGATCTGCGCGATGAAGGCCTGTACCGCTTCGAACGCGCCATGGCGGTCGAGATCGTTGTGTCCGCCGTTGGGGAACCGCACGAAACGCTTGGGCTCATTGGCCCGCGCGAACAGCCGCTCGCCGAGCGCGATCGGAACCACATTGTCGAGCGCGCCATGCAGGACGAGCAGCGGCGCGGTCACCCTGCCGATCCGCGCGTCGGAGCAAAACGGGTCCTTCATCAGAAGCTGCACCGGCAGGAACCAATAGACCCGCGCGCCGACATCGGCCGCCGAGGTGAACGGCGCTTCGAGCACGAGGCGGCCGATCAGCTGCGTCGAAGCGAGCGCCACCGCGACGCCGCTGCCGAGCGACTCGCCCCACACCACGATCCGCTCCGCCGGCACGCGCGCCACGGCGAAGGCATAGGCGGCTTGCGCGTCGGCGATCAGGCCCTCCTCGGAGGGGCTGCCGGTCGAGCCGCCGTAGCCGCGATAGCTCAGCGCAACGACGCCGGTCCCGTCGCCTGCGAGCGCATGGAAGCGATCGGCGCGATGGCGCAGCGCGCCGCCGTTGCCATGGAAGTAGATCACCAGCGGCCTGCCCTCTTTCGGCGGCACATGCCAGACGATCACCTTTTCGCCGTCGGCGGTGTCGAGCACCACCTCCTGCGCTTCCGGCAGGCCGGCCTCGGCCGGCGGCGTGCGCTGCTGCTCCGGGTGGTACATCAGCAAACGCTGCATGAGATACATGAATGCGATCATGCCGCCGAAGACGATCGCCGCGAACATGAGCCATTTCAAGAGAGCCATTGACGATTGATAGCATGATGCGCGTCGCCGGAAATGCACTAGAGTGCCGCCCATGAATCTCGAAAACCTCAAGCTGCCGCGCCCGCTCGGAACTCTGACGTTCCTGGCAGCCTGGCTAACGCCATGGCGGCCGGCCTTTCGCATTCGCGCGGCGGAATCCGGGCTCGCGTTCTTCGTGCACCACCGCTACACGATCGGCCGGCACATCGCCAAATACGGCGCGCACGAACCGCTGGTGACACGCTGGATGGCGGAGTATCTCGGCGCCGCGCGGCGCGGCATCGTCGTCGACGTCGGCGCCAACCTCGGCTGGCACGCGCTGCACGCGGCGCGGCATCCCAATGTCGAGACGGTGGTGGCCTTCGAGCCCGATCCGTTCAACGCCGGGCTGCTGGAGCGCAATCTTTCGGAAAACGCCATCGGCAATGTGGTGGTCGACAACCGCGCGGTCGGATCGGCGCCGGGCATGACCACGCTCTACAGCTACAAAAGCGCGAACTTCGGCCGCCACTCGCTCGCGGCCGACCACGGCCACGGATCGCGGTCGGTGCCGATCACCGATCTCGACGGCGCGATGGCGGAATTGGGATTCGACGACCGGCGGGTTGCGCTGATCAAGATCGACGTGGAAGGCTACGAGCCCGCGGCGATCGCAGGCGCCGCGCGGACGCTCGAACGCACCGACGCGGTGATCCTGGAGTTTTCCCCGGAGCTGAGCGAGGCCGGCGGGCTGTCGGCGCAGGACATGATGGCGCGGCTCCTGTCGCTGGGGTTCACGCCGTTCGTTCTGCTGAGCACCGGCGGCACCGTCCGGACCAGTCTCGCCGAGCTGCGCAAGCTGTCCGGCAGCGTGGACGTGATTTTCGTCCACTCCGATCATCTGCCGGAGCTGTCGCGCGGCATGAACGAGCAGCCGCGCGGCGCGCTTTCGCTGCAGGAGATCGCGGATCAGAACAAGCGGATCGTGAAGCCTATCTAGTCTTCTTGGAGCATGATCTTATCCGAAAATCGGTTCCCACTTTTCGGGATCATGCTCGCTCACATCGCCTTGACGATGCTCTCGGACATCTTCTTGGCGTCGCCGAGCAGCATCATGGTGTTGTCGCGATAGAACAGCGGGTTGTCGATGCCGGCGTAGCCCGAGGCGAGAGAGCGCTTGACGAACATCACGGTGCCGGCCTTCCAGACCTGCAGCACCGGCATGCCGTAGATCGGCGACGTCTTGTCGTCCTCGGCGGCCGGGTTGGTCACGTCGTTGGCACCGATCACGAAGGCGATGTCGGCCTGGGCGAACTCGGAGTTGATGTCTTCGAGCTCGAACACCTCGTCGTAGGGTACGTTGGCTTCCGCCAGCAGCACGTTCATGTGGCCGGGCATGCGGCCCGCCACTGGATGGATGGCGTATTTGACCTCGACGCCCTCCTTCTTCAGGTGATCGGCCATCTCGCGAAGCGCGTGCTGCGCCTGCGCCACCGCCATGCCGTAGCCCGGCACGATGATGACCTTCGAGGCGTTCTTCATGATGTAGGCCGCGTCCTCGGCCGAACCGATCTTGACCGGGCGCTGCTCAGCGCCGCCGGCGGCCGGCGCCACCTCGCCGCCGAAGCCGCCGAGGATGACCGAGATGAAGCTCCGGTTCATGCCCTTGCACATGATGTAGGACAGGATCGCGCCCGAGGAGCCGACCAGCGCGCCGGTGATGATCAGCGCCGAATTGCCGAGCGTAAAACCGATGCCGGCCGCGGCCCAGCCGGAATACGAGTTGAGCATCGAGATCACCACCGGCATGTCGGCGCCGCCGATCGGGATGATGATCAGCGCACCGAACGCGAAGGCGATCAGCGCGACCAGCCAGAAGTCGATCTGGCTCTGCGACACGACAAGGCCGTAGATGAAGAAGATCAGCGCCACAGCCAGCGCGATGTTGATGGTGTGGCGCAGCGGCAGGATGATCGGCGCGCCGCTCATGCGGCCGGCGAGCTTGAGGAAGGCGATCACCGAGCCGGAGAAGGTGATGGCGCCGATGGCGACGCCGATCGACATTTCCACGAGGCTCGCCTTGTGGATGTGGCCGCGCGTGCCGATGCCGAACGCCGCCGGCGCGTAGTACGCCCCCGCCGCCACCAGCACCGCCGCCATGCCGACCAGCGAGTGGAAGGCCGCGACCAGTTCCGGCATCGAGGTCATCGGCACCTTGCGGGCGATCACAGCGCCAATGCCGCCGCCGAGCACGAGGCCCGCGATCACCAGAATCCAGGCGCCCACCCCGGCCGGCGGATGCGCGGCCAGCGTGGTGACGATCGCGATCGTCATGCCGATGATGCCCAGCATGTTGCCGAGGCGGCTCGACTCCGGGCTCGACAGCCCGCGCAGCGCCTGGATGAAAAGAACTCCGGCGACGAGATAGAGGACCGCGGCGATATCGGCGTTCATGACGGGGTCCTATTTCTTTTTCTTCTGGTACATCGCCAGCATGCGCTGGGTGACCAGGAATCCGCCGAAGATGTTGATGGAGGCGAACACCAGCGCGACGAAGCCGAGCGCCCGCGCCCAGATCGGCCCCTGATCGTTGCCGACCACCGCGACCCCGACCGCGAGCAGCGCGCCGACCACGATCACCGAGGAGATGGCGTTGGTCACCGACATCAGCGGCGTGTGCAGCGCCGGCGTCACCGACCAGACCACGTAGTAGCCGACGAACACCGCTAGCACGAAGATCGACAGCCGGAACACGAAGGGATCGACGGCGTCGATGACGGTACCAGTCATGGCGGGCTCCTTCTGCGCGTTGTGCCGCGCGCCTTATGCTGCAGTCTTCGGCATGAAATTCGGATGCACGACGGCGCCGTCGCGGGTGAGCGCGACGGCCTTGACGATTTCGTCGTCCCAGTTGACGACGAGCTTCTTCTCTTTCTTGTCGACCAAAATTTCGAGGAAGGTGAGCAGGTTCTTGGCATAGAGGCCGGAGGCCGACACCGCCAGCCGGCCAGCGACATTGGTAAAGCCGACGATCTTGACGCCGCCCACCTCCGCGACCTGGCCCGCCACGGCGCCCTCGACATTGCCGCCGCGCTCGACCGCGAGATCGACCAGCACGGAGCCGGGCTTCATCGAGGCGACCATCGCCGCGGACACGAGCTTGGGCGCAGGCCGGCCGGGAATGAGCGCCGTGGTGATGACCACGTCCTGCTTCTTGATGTGCTCGGCGACGAGCGCGGCCTGCTTGGCCTGGTACGCCGCCGACATTTCCTTGGCGTAGCCGCCCGCGGTCTGGGCGTTCTTGAATTCCTCGTCCTCGACCGCGAGGAATTTCGCGCCGAGGCTCTCGACCTGCTCCTTGGTCGCGGGGCGGACGTCGGTTGCCGTCACCACGGCGCCGAGGCGGCGGGCGGTGGCGATCGCCTGCAGGCCCGCAACGCCGACGCCCATGATGAAGACGCGCGCGGCGGGCACCGTGCCAGCCGCGGTCATCATCATCGGGAAGGCTCGGCCGTATTCCGCGGAGGCGTCGATCACCGCGCGGTAGCCGGCGAGATTGGCCTGGCTCGACAGCACATCCATCGACTGCGCACGGCTGATGCGCGGCATCAGCTCCATGGCGAAGGCGGTCACGCCGGCGTCCGCCATCGCCTTCAGCGCGGCGTCGTTGCCATAGGGGTCCATGATGGCGATGACCAGCGCGCCCTTGCCGTAGTTGGAAAGCTCGCCCTGCTCCGGCCGGCGCACCTTGAGCACCACTTCGGCGCCGCTGAGCGCGTCGGCAGAGACCGTCGCGCCCGCCGCCGTGTAGTCCGCGTCCAGAATGCCCGACTTGATCCCGGCGCCGGGCTGCACCGCGACCTCGGCGCCGAGGCCGATCATCTTCTTGACGGTTTCAGGCGTGGCTGCGACGCGCGGCTCGGCGCGGTCGGCTTCGGCGGCAACTGCGATTTTCATAAAGCCTCCAACGGCCGCCCGCCCTCATCGCGGGCATGGCCCGCCCCCATGACGGGAGCGCCCGACCGCTCAGGTCAGAAAATAGGCCATTCCGATGACGATGAGGATGACAAAGCCCCCCACCCATTTCACGAGCGACAGGAAATTCAGATAGGTCTGCTCGTGCGCGGCGTAGTCATTGCCTTCAGCGACTGCATATTCGGGGGCGCCATGCGCGGCCATCACGCGATCCTTTCCGTTAGCTTCGTGAAGCATCTCCAGCAACCGCGGGCGCGGCCGGACGGACGATGCAACCAGGAGGCCTAGGATTTAGAGGAAACGCGGAAGTCGGGCAATGCCGCGAAAGCGGCCGTCCCACGCGGAATTGGACGGGATCAGCGGCACTCCGACCGGGGCGGTGGTCTTGCGCGCCATCGCCAGATCGCCCTCGTGGCCGCGGACGATGTCGGCGATCATGTTGCCCATCTGCGGGTCCTTGCCGCAGCCGGACTGCCTCATTGCGGCGAGTTGCTCTTCCAGGCACGGCCCAAGCTGCCAGGCGATGCGGCACTCCACCGCGAGCAGCTTCGGGCTCGCGCCCTTGTCCTGGATCTGCTTGGTGACGCGCGGGTAGCGGGTGGTCAGCTTCTCGGTGTCCTTGGAATCAGCCGACTGATTTCCTCGGCACAGCTGGCCCGCGCGCCCTGAGGCATCAGCACCGTGGCCGCAAGGACTGCGCCGCAAGCAAGCCGGACCAGCATCAAATCCTTTCCGTTTGGATTTCATCGTAGCGGCAGACCGAGCGGAATTGCGGCAGCCAAGACTCGCGCGGGAGTTTCGCAGTCTGCCTACTAACCGGATACCGGCCGGTTGTCCAACGCGCGGAGTGTCGCAACCCGAGGAGGCGGTGGAAAAGCCCGGCGCGGACCGCAAAACCCGCCGCCTGCATATGTCGACCAGGCTCTTTCGCAGTCTTGAGATTTTCCGGCAGTTCGATCAAGGGGGGGGTCGGCATCTCGGGGGTCACACCATGAAGCTTCCCCGCCGAACTTTTCTACATCTCGCAGCGGGCACCGCAGCGCTTCCATTCATCTCGCGCTCCGCCGAGGCGCAGGATTATCCCTCGCGCGCCGTGTGCATCGTCGTCAGTTTTGCACCCGGCGGATCGACGGACATTCTCGCGCGGCTGATGGGACAGTGGCTGTCAAAACGGCTCGGACAGCAGTTCGTCATCGAAAACCGCGCGGGCGCCGG
>SHVN01000068.1 GCA_009694215.1 Xanthobacteraceae bacterium | reverse complement strand
TCGGCCGGCACGGCATCAGCCTGATCGCCGAGCGGATCGAGGGCGAGACGCAGGTGGTCGATCTCCTCGAATACGACGTCCGCTTCGGCCAGGGCTTCCTATTCTCGCAGCCGCGCCCGGTGCGGGCGGGGGCGCGGCGCGGCGCGGGAGAAACCGAGGAGCCCCCGGCGCATGACGACCCCGATATGACGCGGAAGGCCGCCGCGGGCGGCTCGAGGCGCACGCCTTGATCGCCACGCCGTCGTTCACCGAACACTTCTCCACATTGGCCGGCGGCTACGACGCCGTGCTGAGCGACGTGTGGGGCGTGATCCACAACGGCGTCACCGCGACCCCAGCAGCCTGCGACGCGCTCACGCGCTTTCGCGAAGCCGGCGGCACCGTGATGCTGATCACAAACGCACCGCGGCCCGGCGCGGTGGTGATCAAATTCCTCGACAACCTCAAGGTGCCGCACAGCGCCTATGACGGCATCGTCAGTTCGGGCGATGTCACGCGTTCCGCGATGGCGGCGCGGCCGGACAAGTCGGTGTTCCACATCGGGCCGCCGCGCGACCTGCCGATTTTCGATGGGCTCGGATTGCGCTTCGTGCCGCTGGAACAGGCCGACTACGTGGTGTGCACGGGCCTGCGCAATGACGAGGCCGAGACGCCGGAAACCTATCGCGCCGAGCTGGACGAGCTGCGGCGCCGCGACATGTTCATGCTGTGCGGCAATCCCGATCTCGTGGTCGAGCGCGGCGACAAGCTGATCTATTGCGCCGGGGCGATCGCCGATCTCTACAGCACGCTCGGCGGCAACGTGTTCTACGCGGGCAAACCGCACCGTCCGATCTATGAACTCGCGCTGGAACGGGTGGCCGCGCTGCGCGGCGGGCCGCCGGCCCGCAAGCGGGTTCTGGCGATCGGCGATTCGGTGCGCACCGATCTCAGGGGCGCCACCGATTTCGGAATCGACTGCCTGTTCGTGACCGCCGGCATCCACGCCGAGGAGTTGGGCGACCGGCACGCTCCGGATCCGGCAGCGCTCGGCAGGATGTTCGCCGACGCGGGCATCGCACCGAAGGCGGTCGCCCGGAGGCTGGCCTGGTGACCCGGCTTACGGGGTCAGAAACACCGCGTCGATCTTGCTCTTGAGCATGTCGGCGGTGAACGGCTTGACGATGTAGTTGTTCACGCCCGCCGGCTTGGCGGCGATCACGTTCTCGGTCTTGGATTCGGCGGTGACCATGATGAACGGGGTCGAGCTGAGGCTCGGATCGGAGTGCCCCTGCTTGAGCAGTTCATAGCCGGTCATCGGCTCCATGTTCCAGTCGGAGATGATCAGGCTGTATCGCTTGTCGCGCATCTTGGCGAGCGCGAGAGAGCCGTCATGCGCATCGTCGATGTCCTCAAATCCGAGCTGCCGCAACAAATTGCGGATGATTCGGATCATGGTGTTGTAATCGTCCACCACGAGGATCGGCATCGAACGGTCGACAGCCATTCTTCCCCTCCGTCGGCGCGAATCGGGACCACTTGCGCTGCGGCCACGTTCGCCATGGTCGAATGGGGAGCCTGCCCGCCATTGGACTGGCCCCCTTCCCCACGCAAGGCGACGGTACCAAGGCCCGCTTGAAGAAGCGGTTAAGAGTGTCGTGTATGCGTCTTTAGGCCCGGTTTCGCGGCCAAATCGGTTAACGTATCGTTGACGGGCCCGCCGTCTTAAGCTGCACCGAGACGTTTCCTAGCCATGTCCGCACAAAACCCCGCTCATCGGTTCGCCGTCGTGCGCGACGAGGGACCCGACCGTGACTGGCAGGGACTCAACCAGCTGGTCCGGCCGGTCGTCGCCATCGGCAATTTCGATGGGGTCCATCGCGGCCACCGCTCGGTGATCGGAATGGCGATGGAGCGGGCGGCGGCCGCGCGGCGGCCCGCCGCGGTGCTCACCTTCGAGCCGCATCCACGCAGCTTCTTCCAGCCCGACGAGCCGTCGTTTCACCTCACCTCGGAGGCCGCCAAACTCCGCCTGCTGTCGGCAACCGGGCTCGACGGAGCGATCCTACTCAACTTCAACACGGCGCTGGCGGGGCTCAGCGCCGAGGCCTTCGTCGAGCAAATTCTGGTGGAACGGCTCGCCATCGCCGGCGCCGTGATCGGCTTCAACTTCTATTTCGGCAAGGCAAGGCGCGGCACGCCGGATTTCCTGGCGGCACAGGGTGCCCATCACGGCTTCTCGGTCGACGTCATGCCCCCCTTCCAGCTCCAGGGCCGGCGGGTATCCTCCGGCGCGGTGCGCGATGCGCTGGCCGGAGGCCACGTCGCGGAGGCGACCGAGCTTCTCGGCTATCCGTATTTCGTGACCGCCCAGGTGGTGCACGGCGACAAGCGGGGCCGCACGCTCGGCTATCCGACCGCCAACCTGCGGCTCGGGCCGGACTGCGGCCTCAAGCACGGCGTCTATGCGGTGCGGGTCGGCGTCGGCGGCGCGCGCTACGATGCGGTCGCCAACTTCGGCCGAAGGCCGATGTTCGACACCGGCGCGGTTCTGTTGGAGATTTTTCTGTTCGATTTCTCCGGCGACCTCTATGGCGCGGCGCTCGACGTCGCCTTCATCGCCTGGATCAGGCCGGAGATGAACTTCGACAACGTCGAGGACCTGATCCGGCGGATGGATCAGGATTCCAGCCAGGCGCGGCACGCGCTGGCGCGGGCGCCGGACGCCTTTCCGACGCTCGGCAGCCCAGGCTAATCCTTTGCGGGGCCGGGAGCCTCCTGCTACACAGCGCGCCATGACCGACAAGCCCGGCGAGCCCAAAAAAGGCGAAGAGACAAGCGAGCGCGACTACAGCCAGACGCTGTTCCTGCCGCAGACCGAATTCCCGATGCGCGCGGGCCTGCCGCAGCGCGAGCCGGACATTCTGGCGCGCTGGACGCGGATGGACCTCTACGGCCGCCTGCGCCAGGCGGCGAAGGGCCGCGACAAATTCGTGCTGCACGACGGCCCGCCCTACGCCAACGGCAACATCCACATCGGCCACGCGCTCAACAAGATTTTGAAAGACGTGGTAACACGCAGCCAGCAGATGCTCGGCTACGATTCCAACTACGTGCCGGGCTGGGACTGCCACGGCCTACCGATCGAATGGAAGATCGAGGAGGAGAACTACCGCTCCAAGAACAAGCAGAAGCCGAACCTGTCCGACCCGGAGGCGATGATCGCGTTCCGCAAGGAGTGCCGCGCCTATGCGCAGCATTGGCTCGAAGTGCAGCGGGAAGAATTCAAAAGGCTCGGCGTCGAGGGCGACTGGGAGCATCCCTATACGACGATGAGCTTCCCGGCCGAGGCGCAGATCGCGCGCGAACTGATGAAATTCGCGGCGAATGGGACGCTCTATCGCGGCAGCAAGCCGGTGATGTGGAGCGTGGTGGAGAAGACGGCGCTGGCGGAAGCCGAGGTGGAGTACGAGGATTACACGAGCGATACGGTTTGGGTGAAGTTTCCGGTCGTGAACGTTCAGGACATTCCCGAAGCACGCGCCGACATCAGCCAACTCCAGCGCGCAAGCGTCGTGATCTGGACTACGACACCGTGGACTCTCCCGGGCAACCGCGCAATTTCATATTCACCAAAGATCGCTTATGGGCTCTATCGCGTCGACACAGCACCAACAGGTAACTGGGCCAAACAAGGCGACACATTTGTGCTCGCCGACAAACTGGCGCCTGAAGTTATGAAGGCGGCGAAAGCCGAGACATTTAGTCGGCTGGCTGATGTGAACCCGCTGTCCATCCGACATTGTAGTCATCCCCTTAAGGACTTGGCGGGGGGCTACGACTTCGCTGTTCCTCTCCTCCCCGGCGATCACGTCACCGACGACGCAGGCACGGGCTTTGTCCACACCGCGCCCGGTCATGGCCGCGAGGACTTTGAAATTTGGACGGCCAATGCACGCGCGCTTGAAGCGCGCGGCATCAATCCGGCGATTCCTTATACCGTCGATGAAAACGGCGCGCTGACCGCGCATGCCCCCGGCTTCGAAGGCCGGCGCGTCATCAACGACAAGGGCGAGAAGGGCGACGCCAACGAGGCCGTCATCAAGGCGCTCCAGGCGGCGGGCAACATCATCGCCCGCGGGCGGCTCAAGCATCAGTACCCGCACTCCTGGCGCTCGAAGAAACCCGTGATCTTCCGCAACACGCCGCAGTGGTTCATCGCCATGGACAAGCCGATCGAGGGCTTGCACGGCACCGTGCGCGGCATTGCGCTGCGCGAAATTAAGGCCACCCGCTGGGTGCCCGCCGCCGGCGAGAACCGCATCAACGGCATGATCGAGAGTCGCCCCGACTGGGTGATCTCGCGCCAGCGCGCCTGGGGCGTGCCGATCGCGGTGTTCGTGCGCGAGAATGCCGACGGCTCGGCGACGATCCTGGAAGATGCGCAAGTGAACAAGCGCATCGCCGACGCCTTCGAGCAGGAGGGCGCCGACGCCTGGTACCAGGCCGGCGCCCGCGAGCGCTTTCTCGGCTCACGCGCCAACGAGGACTGGAAGAAGGTCGACGACATCTGCGACGTCTGGTTCGATTCCGGCTCGACGCACGCTTTCGTGCTCGAAGACCGGAAGCATTTCCCGAGTCTCGCCGGCATCAAACGCAAGCATGACGACGGTCCGGATCAGGTGATGTATCTCGAAGGCAGCGACCAGCACCGCGGCTGGTTCCACTCGTCATTGCTGGAGAGTTGCGGCACGCGCGGCCGCGCGCCGTTCGACGTGGTGCTGACCCACGGCTTCGTGCTCGACGAGCAGGGCCGCAAGATGTCGAAGTCGCTCGGCAACGTCACTGCGCCTCAGGACGTGATCAAGAACTCCGGCGCCGACATCCTGCGGATGTGGGTGTGCGCCTCCGACACCGCCGACGATCTCCGCATCGGCCCGGAAATCCTGAAGACCACGATCGAGACCTACCGCAAGCTTCGCAACACCATCCGCTGGATGCTCGGCAGCCTCGCGCATTTCACCGAGGAGGACCGCGTCGCGCCGGAGAAAATGCCGGAGCTCGAGCGGCTGATGCTGCATAGGCTCGCCGAGCTCGACGAGCTGGTCCGCAAGGCCTATGCCGATTTCGATTACAAGCGCATCTTTGCAGCCCTCAGCCATTTCATGACCACCGATCTCTCCGCGTTCTATTTCGACGTGCGGAAGGACGCGCTGTACTGCGATCCGATCTCATCGAAGACCAGAAAGTCCGCCCTCACCGTCATCGACCAGCTGTTCCGCTGCACCGTCACCTGGCTCGCGCCGATGCTGTGCTTCACCGCCGAGGAGGCCTGGGCCGAGCGCATGCGCTCGGAGGAAGCCTCCGTGCATCTCGAGCTGTTCCCCGCGGTGCCGGCCTTCTGGCGCGACGACAAGCTTGCCGAGAAATGGCGCAAGGTGCGGCTGGTCCGCCGCGTCGTCACCGGCGCCATCGAGATCGAGCGGGCGGGCAAGCGCATCGGCTCCTCGCTCGAGGCCGATCCGATCGTGCATGTGTCGAGCCCCGAGCTGTGCGAGGCGCTGCTTAGCGTCGATCTCGCCGAAATCTGCATCACCTCGGCCGCGACGCTCGCCGAAGACGAAGGGCCGGCGCACGCCTTCCGCATGTCGGATGCGCCGGGCGTCGCCGTCGTCGTCAACCTCGCCGAGGGACGCAAGTGCGCACGCTCGTGGAAGATCTCGCACACCGTCGGCGCCGATCCGCAATACCCCGACGTCATGCCGCGCGACGCGCAGGCGCTCCGCGAATGGGAAACCATGCGCAAGGCCGCGGAGTGAACCGCTGATGCCTGCGCGCTCGCGCATGTTGTGGGGGCCGCTCACGGCGTTCGGGCTCGCCGCCGCGGCGATCGCGGGCGCGCTCGACCAGACGTCGAAGCTCTGGCTGCTCCACGTCTTCGATCTGGCCAACCGGGGCGTCGTCAAGCTCGCGCCCTTCGTCGATCTGGTGCTCATCTGGAACACCGGCATCAGCTACGGCTGGTTCCAGCAGGAGGGTCCGTTCGGGCAGTGGGCGCTGGTGGCGCTCAAGGTCATTGCGGTCGCGCTCCTGTGGATATGGCTGGCCAAGGCCGCCTCGCGGCTGTCGGCGCTGGCGCTCGGCCTAATCATCGGCGGGGCGCTGGGCAACGCCATCGACCGCCTGGCCTACGGCGCGGTGGCCGATTTCGTACTGCTGCACGCCGAAACCGCCACCTGGCGCTTCAATTGGTACGTCTTTAACCTCGCCGATGTAGCCATCGTTGCCGGGGTGGCCGGTCTCTTGTATGAATCCCTTCGGGGGGACAGCGCCCCAAAAGCGCCCTGATCCCGCGTTTACTGGGGTCTGCCGGCCGCAAACTGCTGTAGGTTCAAGGGGTTCGGCGCGTCACGGGTAACGGCATGATGATCTTTCGATCCAAACGCAAATTCTCTCGATTCGCCCTGGCCGCAGCCATCGGCATGGCGGTCGTCATCGGCTGCGCCGGGACGGGGGTCCACGCCGCGGACGACGACGAGGAAGATCTGATGGATGTGAAAATTTTTCGCGGCATCCTCAAAGGCCTCGGCCTGCGCACGGATGAGGCCGCGATCGACTATCGCGAGCGGTCGCCGCTGGTGCTGCCGCCCGGCAAGCAACTGCCGCCGCCGGACGCCGCCGCCGCCGCGAAGGCCAGGACGGCCGCGTGGCCGGACGATCCCACCGTGAAGCAAGCCAAGCAGCGCAAGGATTTGGAACTCAACCGCAAGCCCTTCACCGAAGGCAAGGACGACCGGCCGCTGTTGCCGAGCGAATACAATCAGGGAGCGCCCACGGGCAGAAAGGCCGGCGAGGCGGCGACGACTTCGGCCGAAAAGTCCTCCAATCCCATGTCGGCGGCGGAACTGGGCAGCAAGAGCATCTTCAGCAATTTGGGTTCAATCTGGGCGCCGAAAGAAGAATACACGACCTTCAGCGGCGAACCGCCGCGCGCCAGCCTGATCGAACCGCCGGCCGGATACCGGACTCCCTCGCCGAGCCAGCCCTATGGTGTCGGAAAGGAGAAGTGGACGACGCCGGTTCCCGGACTCCACGAACCCGTGAAGTAAGACAGGACGCCGGATCGGGCACGGCCTTCCACGATCCGTCTGAATATCCTGACGGCGGGGGAATCCCTGCCGTAGCATGCAGCGAAGACCGCGCGAGACCGCATTGCCGATCAATCTGACTTTTTGCAGTAGCGCCCAAGCCATCGCCGGCGTTGCCGTCGCCGCAACCCTGTTCACCGCCGGCGCGCAAGCTCAGCAAAAGCCCGACGTCGGCCATTTCATGCTCGCCAACGGGCTCGAGGTGGTCGTGGTGCCGGATCGCCGCACGCCCGTCGTCACCCACATGGTCTGGTACAAGGTCGGCGCGGCGGACGAGCCGCCGGGAACGTCCGGCATCGCTCATTTCCTCGAGCATCTGATGTTCAAGGGCACCGCCAAGAATCCGGCCGGGCGCTTCTCCCAGGCGGTCGCGGCGGTGGGCGGGCAGGAGAACGCTTTCACCAGCCAGGACTACACCGGCTACTTCCAGCGCGTGTCGCGTGACAATCTCAAGACCCTGATGGAATTCGAGGCTGACCGCATGACCGGCCTGGTGCTCGCCAATGAGCAGGTGGTGCCGGAGCTCAAGGTCGTGCTCGAGGAGCAGAACCAGCGCGTCGCCAACAGCCCGCGGTCGCGGCTCTCCGAGCAGATCGACGCTGCGCTCTATCTCAATCACCCTTACGGCAAGCCGGTGATCGGCTGGCGGCACGAGATCGAAAAGCTCAACCGCGAGGACGCGTTGGCCTTCTACAAGCGGTTCTACACGCCCAACAACGCCGTGCTGGTGGTCGCGGGCGACGTCACCACCGACGAAATCAGGACGCTCGCGGAGGCGACCTACGGCAAGGTCGCCAAGGTCGCCGAGATCGGCCCGCGGCGCCGGCCGCAGGAGCCGGCGCAGGTTGCCGCCCGTCACGTGACGCTGGCGGATGTTCAGGTCCAACAGCCGAGCCTGAGCCGCGCTTATCTCGTGCCATCGTCGGTGACGGCGAAGGCAGGCGAATCCGAGGCGCTCGAAGTGCTGTCGTTCATCCTCGGCCACGGCACCACCAGCAGGCTCTACCGGAATCTCGTGGTCGAGCGCGAACTCGCCGTCAGCGCCGGCGGCTGGTACAACGGCACCGCGCTCGATGCATCGCAGTTCAGCGTCTACGGCTCACCGAAGCCGGGCGTGACCCTGGAGCAGCTCGAAGGCGCGATTGACGCCGTGATCGACGACGTCGTCGCCAAGGGCGTCACACCGGACGAAGTCGAGCGCGCCAAAAACCGCCTGATCGCCGACGCCATCTATGCGCAGGACAGCCAGGCAACCATGGCGCGCTGGTATGGCGCGGCGCTGACCACCGGATCGAGTGTCCAGGCGGTGCAAAGCTGGCCCGACCGGATTCGCGCCGTGACGGCCGATTCGGTGAGCGCCGCGGCCAAGGCCTGGCTCGACAAGCGGCGTTCGGTAACCGGCTATCTCATCAAGGATTCGTCACCCCGGGAGGAGAAGCGATCGTGATCCGGCCCCTGCGATGCCTCATAACCTCAGCGGCGGCGTTGATCGCCGTCTGGGCGGCGGCGCAGCCCGCCGCCGCGGCGACCACGATCCAGCGCGTGGTCTCGCCCGGCGGCATCGAGGCCTGGCTGGTGAACGAGCCGTCGCTGCCGCTGATCGCGCTGAATTTCGCCTTCATCGGCGGCAGCGCAGAGGACCCCGCCGACAAGCCGGGCGTCGCCTACATGGTTTCCTCGCTGCTGGACGATGGCGCGGGCGAGCTCGACGCCAAGGCGTTCCATCAGCAGCTCGAGGAGAATGCCGTCGAGCTGCGCTTCTCCGCCACGCAGGACTATTTCTTCGGGTCGATCCGCCTGCTGCGCGACCGCCAGGCGCAGAGCTTCGACCTGCTGCGGCTGGCGATCAACCAGCCGCGCTTCGACGCCGACGCGGTCGGCCGCGTCCGCGACCAGATCCTTGCGGGCTTGCGGCGTGAGACCACCGACCCCGGCAGTATCGCCAGCCGGGCGTGGTGGCGAACCGCCTTCGCCGGACATCCCTATGGCCGCCCGACCGGCGGCTCGCTCACCTCGATCCCGACGATCACCGCCGACGATCTGCGCACCTATGCGCGGCAGGTGGTTACGCGCGACACGCTGAAGATCGCCGTGGTCGGCGATATCGACGCTGCGGCCCTCGGCCCGATTCTCGATCGGGTGTTCGGTTCGCTGCCCGCGACCGGCACGCGCGTCGGCATGCCGGATGCCGCCGTGCGCGACAGCGGCCGCCGGATCGTAACGCAGCTCAACGTGCCGCAGGCTGTGGTGTGGCTGGGCGGCGCCGGCATCATGCGCAAAGACCCGGACTTCATGCCGGCCTTCGTGGTTAACCACATCCTCGGCGGTGGGTCGTTCACGTCGCGGCTCTATGACGAGGTGCGCGAGAAGCGCGGACTTGCCTATGGCGTCTATTCCTACCTGCTGACGCTCCGCCACGCCGCCATGTTCATGGCCAGCACGCAGACCCAGGCCGACAGCGCCCGCGAGGCGCTGGAGCTGATTGAGGCGCAAATCCGCCGTATGGGGGACGAAGGCCCGACCGAAGCGGAACTCGCCAAGGCCAAGGCCTATCTCAAGGGCTCCTACGCGCTGAACTTCGATACCTCGACCAAGATCGCCAGCATCCTGCTGCAGAACCAGCTGGATGACCTCGGCATCAACTACATCGAGAAGCGCAACGGCCTGATCGACGCCGTTACGATCGAGGATGCCCGACGCGCCGCCAAGCGGCTGGCCGATGGCGGCATGCTCGTCACGGTGGTGGGCCAGCCCAAGGGACTGGCTTCGAAGGAACCGGGCGGCTAAGCAATTGCCGGCTGTCGCGGACAGCCGACCGCCGGGGCTTCCGATGGCGCTCAAGCAGACGATCGACCAGGCACGGCCGCAGGACTTCGCCGCGGCGCTCGCGCGCACCGGCGAGGCGCTGGCCGATCTCCGGACGCGCCACGCCAACGGCAGCCTGCCGCTGTTGCACCTGCCGGAAAAGCGCGACGACATCGCCACCATCCTCGGCTACGCGACGCTGCTGCGCGCCGGCACGAGCGACGTCGTATTCCTCGGCACCGGCGGATCGAGCCTCGGCGGGCAGACCTTGGCGCAGCTCGCCGGCCACGCCGTTCCGGGCGTGGGAGCCTTGCGCGATCCGCCGCGCATTCATTTCATGGACAATCTCGATCCCGAGAGTTACGGCGAGTTGCTCGTCCGGCTGCCGCTGAAAACCAGCCGCTTCGTCGCGGTGTCAAAGTCCGGCGACACCGGCGAGACGCTGATGCAGACCATCGCCGCGTTCGGATCGGTCAAGGCCGCCAAGCTCGATCCGCATGATCATTTTCTCGGCATCAGCGAGCCCGCCAAAGCCGGCAAGGCCAACGGCCTGCGCGATCTGCTCGCGGCCCACCAGATCCGCATGATGGATCACGATCCCGGCGTCGGCGGACGCTTTTCGGTTCTGACCAATGTCGGCCTCCTCCCCGCTGCGGTCTGCGGCCTCGACATCGGCGCGATCCGCCAGGGCGCGGCGGATGCGCTGGCGCCCATTCTCGCCGGCGGGCGGCCGGGCGACGTGCCCGCCGCGGTCGGCGCGGCGCTGTCGGTGGCGCTCGCCGGAACCAAGACCATCTCGGTGATGATGGCCTATGCCGACCGGCTGCAGATGTTCACCAAATGGTATGTGCAGCTCTGGGCCGAGAGCCTCGGCAAGGACGGCAAGGGTACCACGCCGATCGGCGCGCTCGGCCCGGTGGACCAGCACAGCCAGCTCCAGCTCTACATCGCGGGCCCGCGCGACAAGCTTTTCACCATCGTCACCGCGTCGCCCGCGGGCCGCGGGCCGCGCATGGCGGCCGATCTCGCAAAGCTTGCTGGCGAACCGGATTTTGCCGGCAAGGCGATCGGCGATCTCGTCGCGGCGCAGGGCCGCGCCACCGCCGAGACGCTGGCCAGGAACGGCTGCCCGGTGCGCACCATCCATCTGGACCGTGTGGACGAGCGCCACCTCGGCGAATTGCTGATGCACTTCATGCTGGAGACGATCATCGCCGCACGCCTGCTCGGCGTCGATCCGTTCGACCAGCCGGCGGTGGAAGAGGGCAAGGTGCTGGCGAAGAGTTATCTGGCCGGCGGAGCATGATCCCGAAAAGTGGGAACCGGTTTTCGGATAAGATCATGCTCAACAAGCACACGTCACCATGATTCGCGTCACCGACCAGATTAGCATCGACGAGTCCGAGATTGAGGAAAGCTTCGTGCGTTCGTCCGGGCCGGGCGGGCAGAACGTCAACAAGCTCTCGACCGCGGTGCAGCTCCGCTTCGATGTGCGGCAATCGCCGTCGCTGCCGAACGACGTGGCGCTGCGGCTGATGCGGCTGGGCGGCCGGCGCATCACCAAGGACGGCGTGCTGGTGCTGATCGCGCAAAGCCACCGAACCCAGGAGCGCAACCGCGCCGACGCGCAAGCGCGGCTGATCGCGCTGATCAAGGAGGCGGCGATAAAGCCAGTGCCGCGCCGCGCCACCAAGCCGACCAAGGCGTCCAAGCAACGGCGCATCGAGGGCAAGAAGCGCCGCTCCGGCATCAAGGATCTGCGCCGGAGCAAGCCATCATTCGATTAGAGCATGATTCCGAAAAGTGGGAACCGGTTTTCGGAAACGATCATGCTCAGATAAACCAGGGTCAGTGCCCGACGAACAAGGTGCCGACGACGAACAGCGAATACATTGCCGCGGTCGGGGCAACCACCAGCATCGGGCGCAGGCCGCTGGTCTAGACGGGTTGCAGCACCGCCACGCCGGGCCGCTGCGGGTCGTAGTGAACCTTGATCGCGCTCCCTGACCGATAGCGGTCCAGCATCCGGCGGGCGCGAGTGTATTTGCGATATCCAGTCGAGGCGGCCCAATGAATGCGGCGGCCCTCGAAGCGCTCGCCGCCGACCTCGTAACGGTAGCGGACCATAGGACGGTAGAGCTGCCTTTCGTCGCGCAGGGCGGCGACCGTGCTTTCAATGACGAACCCCTCCACCGCGGGCCAGTTCTCGCTCTCGGCTGGGCGCCGGAGCGAGCGGCGTCCAGCGAGGATCAACCCGCAGGCCGGCGCGCGCAGCGCAAAACCCGCAGCAAACTGCAAAAACTGGTGATCGGCGGCGATCAGGAGTGTGCTCATGCCGATTTGGTCGCGCGCCGGGCCAAAAGGTTCAGCAGGAAGCCCGAATAGCGGGGGCATGTCGGCTCCCGCCCTCGCGGGGGCCATATTGCGTCGATAGGCTCGAGCCTCATCCGAATCAGGCCGTCCGATCGTATCGCCATGCCCGTCCGCCAGCTTTCCGAGACCACGGTCAACCGCATCGCCGCGGGCGAAGTGGTCGAGCGCCCGGCCAGCGTGGTCAAGGAACTGGTCGAGAACGCACTCGACGCCGGCGCCACACGGATCGAGGTCGCGACCGACGGCGGCGGACGGCGGCTCATTCGCGTCGCCGATGACGGCGCCGGCATGACCCGCGCCGACCTCGACCTCGCGGTCGAACGCCACGCGACCTCCAAGCTCGACGGCGACGACCTGCTGCAGATCAGCACGCTCGGGTTTCGCGGCGAGGCGCTGCCCTCGATCGGCTCCATCGCACGGCTCACCATCACCACCCGCCACGCAGCGGAACCTAACGCCTGGGCCATCACCGTCGACGGCGGCGTGAAGTCGGACATCAAGCCCGCGGCGCTCTCTGAAGGCACCCGCGTCGAGGTCAAGGACCTGTTCTACGCGACGCCGGCGCGGCTGAAATTCCTCAAGAGCGACCGCAGCGAAGCGGAAGCCGTGCGCGAGGTGGTGCGGCGGCTGGCGATGAGCCGGCCGGACGTCACCTTCACGCTTGCGAGTGACGAACGCGCGCCGGTCATGTGGCCCGCGGCGCTGCCGGGCGCGGCCGGACGGCTGGCGCGGCTCGCCGACATTCTCGGCTCGGAATTCCGCTTGAATGCCGTCGAGGTCCGCGCCGAACGCGACGGCACCGTGGTCGAGGGCTACGCCGGGCTGCCGACGCACACCCGTGCCAATTCGCTCGGCCAATATCTGTTCGTCAATGGCCGCCCGGTCCGCGACAAGCTTCTGATCGGCGTCATCCGCGGCGCCTACGCCGACTACCTGCCGCGCGATCGGCATCCCGTCGTGGCGCTGTTCGTGACGCTGCCGCCGCGCGAGGTCGACGTGAACGTGCACCCGGCCAAAACGGAAGTGCGTTTCCGCGACAACGCCCTCGTCCGCTCGCTGCTGATGCACGCGCTCAAGGAGGGCCTCGCCCGCGACGCCCAGCGCGCGGCCACCACCGGCGGCACCGCGACCATCGCAGCGTTCCGTCCGGCCGCCCTGCCCCGGCGCGGCAATTTCGACTGGCGGCGCTCGCCGTCGCGGCCGCTGCCCCCTCGCGGGGCTGTGGCGGCCTGGAGCACGGCCGAGCCGGGCTTTGCCGAAACCGCTCAGGCCGTGTTCGACGTGGGCTCTGCCGCAGCGACCGCCCGCGTCGAGATCACCGAACCAGCGCCCGACCTGCTCGACCGCCCGCTCGGCGCCGCCCGCGCCCAGGTGCATGACACCTACATCGTGGCGCAGACCCGCGACGGACTGGTCATCGTCGATCAGCACGCCGCCCATGAGCGGCTGGTCTACGAGCGCATGAAGGCCACGCTCGGCAAAAGCGGGGTCGCCCGCCAGATCCTGCTGATCCCCGAGATCGTCGAGCTCGACACGGCCGACGTCGAACGGCTGCTCGCACGCGCCGATGAGCTCAACCGCTTCGGCCTCGCCATCGAGCCGTTCGGGCCGGGCGCCATCGCCGTCCGCGAGACGCCGTCGATGCTGGGGGAGATCGACGCCGGTGCACTCGCCCGCGATCTCGCCGAGCATCTCGCCGAGTGGGACGAGGCGCTGCCGCTGGAGCGGCGGCTGATGCATGTCGCCGCCACCATGGCCTGCTACGGCTCGGTGCGGGCCGGACGCAGGCTCAAGCCCGAGGAGATGAACGCGCTCCTTCGCGAGATGGAGGTCACGCCCAACTCCGGCCAGTGCAACCATGGCCGGCCCACCTACGTCGAACTGAAGCTTACCGACATCGAGCGGCTTTTTGGCCGGCGCTGACTGCGTCGCACCGTACTAAAGTCCGGTCTCCCGGCCGGAGGCCGTCATGTCCCGTATGCCCCTCGCCCGCGCCTACATCGTGCTTGCTTCGCTGACAGCGCCCTCGTCGGCGCAGGACTTTCCCAACCGGCCGATGACCATGGTCGTGCCGTTCGCCGCCGGCGGCGCGGTCGACGTGCTGGGCCGCACCCTCGCCGCCCGCGCCGCGGAAATCCTCGGCCAGCAGATCGTGATCGAGAACGTCGGCGGTGCCGGCGGCATGACCGGCGCCAACCGCATCGCCAAGGCCGCGCCCGACGGCTACCAGTTCGTGCTCGGCAGTGTCGCACCCACGCGCAGAACCAATGGCTCTACAAGCAGCCCGCCTACAATGCCGTCAAAGACTTCGAGCCGGTTATCTACGTCGGCGCGACACCGCTGGTGCTGGTCACGCGCCCGGACTTCCCCGCCAACAACCTGCAGGAATTCATCGCCTATGCAAAGGCGCGCCCGGGCGAGCTGAAGTTCGGCTCGGCGGGCGTCGGTTCCGCGATTCATCTCGGCTGCGTGCTGTTCAACGCCGCCACCGTCATCCAGGCCATCCACATTCCCTATCGCGGCGGCGGCCCGGCCATGCAGGACCTGGTCGCCAGCCGGATCGACTACAACTGCCAGATCATCACCAGCGCGTCGCCGCAGGCGCGCGACAAGCAGGTCAAGGCGCCGGCGCTTCTGGGCGCCAAGCGCGCGCCGCTTTTGCCCGACCTCGCCACCGCGCAGGAGCAGGGCATGACGGGTTTCGACGCCGGGAGCTGGAACGTCGTTTTCCTGCCCAAGGGCACGCCGGAGCCGATCGTGCGCAAGCTCAACGCAGCCATGAGCGAGGCGATGGATTCGCTCGGAACCGCGAAGCGGCTCCTCTCCATCGGCATCGATATCCCGCCCAAGGACCGCCGCACCCCGGCCTATGCGGCAGGCTTCGTCGAGCAGGAGATCAAGAAATACGAAGCCCCGATCAAGGCGAGCGGCATCGTCATCGAATAGGCGCGGTTCCAGCGCGGCAGCGAAGCGCTTGACCTGCGGCGCTGCGGCGGCAAGTCTGCGCGACAAGGGAGACAATCATGCTCAAGGTCTTTACCGGGATCGCCCTGACCGCAATTGCCACGCTCGTAAGCCCGGCGGGTGCGCAGGATTGGCCCAACCGTCCGGTCACGGTGGTCGTGCCCTATGCCGCCGGCGGGCCGGTGGACACGGTCGCGCGCATCATCGCGGCGCGATTGAGCGAAATCCTCGGCCAGCAGATGGTGATCGAGAATGTCGGCGGCGCCGGCGGCCTGACCGGCACGGTCCGCGTCGCCAAGGCCCCGCCCGACGGCTATACCGTTCTGCTCTCGGGCAGCGCCGTGCTGTCGCAGAACCCTACTTTCCGCAAGCAGGCGCCCTACGATCCGCTGGCCGACTTCGTCCATGTGGCGCTGTTCTCGGATTCGGCGCGCGTGCTGATCGCGCGCAAGGATTTCCCGCCGAACGACTTCAAGGAGTTCATGACCTACGTGAAGGCGAACCAGAGCACCCTGCAATACGGCTCGCCGGGCGCGGGCTCCGGCGGCCACACCTGCGCCGTCCTGCTCGACGGGGCGATGGGCGCCAAGGTCACCCACGTGCCCTACCGCGGCGCGGGCCCCGCGATGCAGGACCTGCTCGGCGGACGCCTCGACTACATGCTCGAGCAGATTTCGACCGCCACGCCGCAGATCAAGGGCGGCACGGTGAAGGCCTATGCGACGCTCGGCCTCGAACGCGGACCGGGCCTGGAGAACATCCCGACCGCAGACGAACTCGGCGTGAAGGGCCTCGACTGCGGCGCCTGGGGCTCGTTCTCGTTCCCCAAGGGCACGCCGGAGGCAATCGTGCAGCGCCTGGCGAAGGCGACGACCGATGCCATCGACACGCCGGCGGTGATCGAGCGCTTCAAGGCGGTCGGCGTCGTGGTCACCGCCAAGGACCGGCGCTCGCCGGAATACCTGACGAAGTTTATCAAATCCGAGATCGAGCGCTGGGTGACGCCGATCAAGGCGAGCGGCGTCACGCTGGACTAAACCATGCAGGAGCAATTGATGACGACGACACGAATGGCGCTCGCCGTAGCGGCGGCTCTGACCGGTTTCACCGCCACGGCGCCGGCGCAGGACTGGCCGACTCGACCGATCACGCTGATCGTGCCGTTCGCGCCGGGCGGCGGCGTCGACGCCAGCGCCCGCCTGCAGGCGCTGGTGATCGGCGAAGTGCTGGGCCAGACCATCGTCGTGGAGAATGTCGGTGCCGCCGCCGGCACCATCGGCACCGGCCGCGTCGCCAAGGCCGCACCGGACGGCTACACGATGCTGATTGGCAACAGTGGCACCCAAGTCTATAGCCAGTCGCTCTACAAGAAGCGGCCCTACGACTCCGTCACCGACTTCGAGCCGGTCGCGCTGGTGACGGAATCGCCCCGCATCCTGGTTGCCCGCAACGGCCTGCCGGTGAAGAACCTGCAGGAGCTCGTGGCCTATACCAAGGCCAACCAGGACAAGATGCAGTATTCCTCCGCCGGCGTCGGATCGGGCACGCATCTGCCCTGCGCGCTGTTCAACTTCGCGCTCGGCGTGAACGTCACCCATGTGCCGTATCGCGGCGAAGGCCCGGCGCTGCAGGACGTGATCGCCGACCGCATCGATTACATGTGCACCACCATCCAGAGCGGCGCGGCGCAGGCGCGGCAAGGCTCGGTGAAGGGCATCGCCGTGATGTCGCCGCGGCGCGCGGCGGTCATTCCCGACCTCGCCACCACCGGCGAGCAGGGCGTGCCGGGCGTCGAGGCGACGGTCTGGAACGGCTTCTTCTTCCCGAAGGGCACGCCCAAACCGATCGTCGACAAGATGCAGAAGGCGATCGAGACGATGATCGCGCGACCCGACATCCGCCAGAAGATGGAATCGCTCGGCCTGGAAATCCTGCCGCCGGAGCAGCGCACGCCGGCCTACCTCGCGCAGTTCCTCAAGGCCGACGTCGAACGCTGGGGCAAGGTGATCAAGGACGCCTACATCAGCGTGGAGTGATCGCGCGCAAGAAAATCAGCTGCGTGTCGCCGTAGGCGCGCCGCTCGATCTCCTCGAAACCGGGCGGTGGCGCGAACCCCGCCTCCGCCGCCTCCTCGACCACGATCAGCGCGTCGGGCGCGAGCCAGCCGCCGTCGCGGACCGACTCGAGCGCGCGCTCGGCGAGGCCCTTGCCATAAGGCGGATCGAGAAAAATGAGCGAGAACGGCTCCGTCGGATGCGCCGGGCCGAGCCTCGTGGCGTCGCGGCGATAGACCTTTGTCGCGCCGCCGGCGCCCAGCGCATCGACGTTGCCGCGCAACAGAGCTCGCGCCTCGGCGCCGTCATCGACGAACAGCACGAATGCCGCCCCGCGCGACAGCGCCTCAAGGCCGAGCCCGCCGGTGCCGGCGAACAGGTCGAGCACCCGGGCGCCCTCGGCCGGATCGCCGTAGGAATGGGTCAGGATGTTGAATAGCGACTCGCGCAGCCGGTCCGCGGTCGGGCGGATCGCCTGCGACTTCGGCGCCGACAGCGTGCGCCCGCGAAACCGGCCGCCGACGATGCGCATCAGCGATCCCGCCGGCCTCTATGGGGCCGGCCGCCTTTGCGATGAGGCGGCTGCCGGTCGCCGCCCCGGGCTGGCTTCCTGTCGCCGTCAGCCCGCGGCGGCCGGTGCGGCCCGCCCTTCCCAGGCCGGCCCTGACGGGCCTGAGGATCTTCATTCCGGCCGCGATGCGACCCGAAATCGGCGGACGAACGACCGGGCTTGCCCGACTTGCGACCCGGCGCACGGTCCGGCGCGCCTCGCCAATGGACGACGCCCTTCGGGGCTCGTGGAGCCTGTCCACGGGGCGGCCGGATACCGGGTTCGGGGACCCGCACCTCCGGCTGGCGGGGCGGCACCTTCTCGACGGCAACCTCCCGCTCCACCAGCGGCCCGGAAAAATCCGCCCCGGCGACGGCGGCGATGCGCTCGCCGATCTGCTCGCGCAGCGCCCGTGTCTTGACCTC
>SHVN01000067.1 GCA_009694215.1 Xanthobacteraceae bacterium | reverse complement strand
TTTGGCCGATTTGAAACCAATCTGAGACGGATAAAGCGTCACGCTTGTGACGCCGACGCATAGCTGAACTCCAAACCCGGGGCTGTCGACGAGGTATCGATTGTTAGCGGCTCGGCCACCGGGAAGGGGCACAGATTTCTGTTTGGTGTTACCCCTGACGTTACCCGAAACTAGATTTTGAAAATGATCCATCACAAAAAGTGCATCAAGTCATTGAAATAATTGGCGAGCCCGCCTGGATTCGAACCAGGGACCCTCAGCTTAGAAGGCTGATGCTCTATCCATCTGAGCTACGGGCTCGTTGCGCCAGCCTGCTGATTTAGCCGGACCCGGGGCCGGAGCATAGGGCGGGCTGTGCGTGGCCGGGGTAGGGCCCAAAGCCCTTGCTTAAATCCCGGGCTGGATCAACCGGATAGAGCCTGTCCCCGCCCGACAAAAGTCCGCCGTTTCTCGGTCACGACCTCGACACGATCCGGGATTGTGCTTTGATGGTCGCCCCCTCGGAAATTTTCCGCCGGAGGGGGAGGAGGATCCAAGCCCATGCTCGCGCAATTCCGCGTCGGCCTTTTCGCCGCGCTCGTCACCCTTGCGTCCATTTCCTTCGGTTCCATTCCGGCATCCGCCGCCGACAAGGCCTTCTAGCGCGGCGATCTCGACGAAGCCACCAACCGTGGCGCGCGCGGAACGGCGGACGCTGTTCGTCGAGCCCGATGGGCCGGGCTTCCTGCGGCTCACCGTGATCGACGCCCGGGGCGCGGCCGACAGCGTCGTGGTACGGCTGCAATAAAGCGCGTTTCCATCACCGGATCGGCGTTGTAACGTCCCAACCGAAGCCGGGGAGAGCTCTTCATGTTGCTGGATCATCGCACCTACACCGTGCGCGTGGGCACGCTGCGCAAGCAGCTCGCGCTCTACGAGAAGCACGGCCTTACCGTTCAGAAGCGCCACCTGGGCGAGCCGCTCGCCTGGCTCGTCAGCGAGACCGGCGACGTCAACACCTATGTCCATATCTGGGTCTCCGAGGATGCAAACGACCGCAACCGCCGGCGCGAGGCGCTCTACAAGGACCCGGAGTGGCTGACCTATATCGCGATGAACGCGGAAGCCGGCTATCTGATCAAGCAGGAGAGCAGGCTGATGTCGCCTGCGCCGTTCGCGCCGATCAAGCGCTGAGAAATGGAACACAATCCCGGGAGAGAAATCGTGACTGGATCGCGTGTGATGCTTTGGCTGGCGGCCGGCGTGGCCGCTTTTGCGGTCGCTGGGCCTGTGGCGGCGCAGGAGTTTCCGTCCCGGACGGTCAAGATCGTCATGGGCTTCGGCGCGGGGGGCCTGGGCGATATCGCCGGCCGCGCCATCGGCGAGGTGATGTCGAAATCGATCGGCCAGCCGGTCATCATCGAGAACATGCCGGGTGCGGGCGGCGCCACCGCCGCGCTCTCCGTCGCGCGGGCCGCGCCAGACGGCCATTCCATGCTCTGGGTGAGCAGCCAGAACGCCATCGCCCCGTCGATGTTCAAGGCGATGCCCTACGAATGGTCGCGCGATTTCACGCCGATCGGCCCGATGGCCACCTTCGACTTCGTGCTGTTCGTGCACAAGGACAGCCCGCTCAAGACCGTGCAGGACGTCATCGCGCTGGCGAAGAAGGACCCCGACAAGTTCAACTTCGGCTCGATCGCGGTCGGCACCGCGCAGAACCTTTCGACCCTGCAGTTTGTTTCGATGGCGGGCCTGACGGTGCCGACGGTTCCGTTCCGCACCACCGGCGAGGTGATGACCGGGCTCATTTCCGGCAACATCCAGGCGGCGTTCGAGACGATCCCCGGCGCGATCGGCCAGATCAACGCCGGCGCGATGCGGGCGATCGCGGTGTCGTCGACCAAGCGCAATCCGTTCCTGCCGGACATCTCGACCATCGCCGAGAGCGGCGTGCCGAACTACCTGACCTACTCTTGGAACGGCATGGTTCTGCCGGCCAAGACCCCGCGCAATGTCGTGATGCGGGTTAACAAGGAGATCAACAGCGCCATCGCCACGTCGGAGATTCAGAAGCGCTTCCGCGAGCTGATCATGGAGCCGCGCATCGGCACGCCGGAGGACTTGCAGAAAATCTACGACGAAGACGTTGTGGTGTGGCGCAAGATCATCACCGAGGCTAAAATCCAGCCCAACTGAATCGGCCCAGCGCGGAGACCTGCCATGAACGAGATCCCGAAGATCGACACCGCGAACGCGCGGCCCGCGAACATCGATTCCGCCGAATGGGAGACCCGCGTCGATCTCGCGGCCTGCTACCGGCTGGTCGATCTCTACGGCATGACCGATCTGCACCTCAACCACATCTCGGCGCGGGTGCCGGGCAGCGAGGAGCACTTCCTGATCAACCCGTTCGGGATGATGTACGAGGAGATCACGGCGTCCTCGCTGATCAAGGTCGATCTCGAGGGCAAGATCATTTCCAACTCCAATGCGGACTACGGCATCAATCTGGCGGGCTATGTGATCCACAGCGCGATCCACGGCGCGCGCCCGGACGTGGGTTGCGTGCTGCACACCCACACCAACGCCGGAATGGCGGTGTCGGTGCTCAAGTGCGGGCTCCTGCCGCTGACGCAAACCGCGATGCGCTGGGGCAAGGTTGCCTATCACGACTTCGAGGGCGTGGCGGTCGAGATCGACGAGCGGCAGCGGCTGGTCGACGATCTCGGCGACTGCGAGGTGATGATCCTGCGCAACCACGGCCTGCTTTCGGTGGGCCAGACCATCGGCCAGGCCTTCAACAGCATCTATCGCCTGGAGCGCGCCTGCGAGACCCAGTTGCTGGCGATGGCCTGCAACAGCGAGATGAACATGCCGCCGGCGGCCATCATCGCCAAGTCGAACGCCCAGCTTACGGTGATGCCGTCGCCGGACGCCAAGGGCAAGAAGCGCCCGCACGGCTCGCTGGAATGGCCGGCGCTGAAGCGGATGCTCGACCGCCGCGATCCCTCCTATAAGACCTGAAACGTCAAAAACGCGATTTCTCCGGCACCATTTGACGCTGCGGTGTGGCTGGCCGGTCCTATCCCGCCCGGGGCGATTTCTCTATTGTCCGCCCCGATTTGCACGGCAGGAGCGGGATGACCACGGCCGCCACCAACAAGGACCAGGGCGGCTTTCGCGCGGGCGGATTGACCGCAGTCGTCGACTACGCGGTGGCGTCGCACGCGCGCGCCGCAGCCGTGCTGGTGCTGGCGGCGCTGCTCGCGTTTCTGCCCGGCTTCTTCCAGATTCCGCCGATGGATCGCGACGAGGCGCGCTTTGCGCAAGCCACCAAGCAGATGTTGGAGACGGGCGAATACGTCGACATCCGCTTCCAGGATGAGGTCCGCTACAAGAAGCCGGTCGGCATCTACTGGCTGCAGGTAGCCACGGTCAAAGCCGCCGAAGCGCTCGGCGTGCCGCGCGCGCAGACCACGATCGCAATCTACCGCATCCCGTCGCTGCTCGGCGCGATTGGGGCGGTGCTGCTCACCTACTGGACGGCGCTGGCCTTCGTCTCGCGCCGCGCGTCGCTGCTGGCGGGCCTGATGATGGCGACGTCGATCATGCTCGGGGTCGAAGCGCGTCTGGCCAAGACCGACGCCATGCTTCTGCTGACCGCCGTCGCCGCCATGGGCGCGATGGCGCGCGCTTACCTCGGCGAGCGGCGGCAGGCTGCCGGCCTTGCCGGCTGGACCTTGCCGGCGATCTTCTGGACTGCGCTTGCGGCCGGCATCCTGATCAAAGGGCCGCTGATCCTGATGTTCGTCGGGCTTTGCGTGGCGGCGCTGGCGGCGTGCGACCGCTCGGTCCGCTGGATTGCGGCGCTGCGGCCGGTTCCGGGCGTGCTCTGGCTCTGTCTTCTGGTTCTGCCCTGGTTCTTCGCCATCGTGGGTCATTCCGGATGGAGCTTCTTTGCGCAATCGGTCGTTCAGGATCTCATGAGCAAGGTGATCAGCGCCCAGGAGGCCCACGGCGCGCCGCCGGGATATTATTTCACGCTGTTCTGGGTGACGTTCTGGCCGGGTGCGACGCTCGCCGCCATGGCGGTGCCGAGCGTATGGGCGGCGCGCCGCGAGAAGGGCGCGCGGTTCCTGCTGTGCTGGATCGTGCCAGCCTGGATCGTGCTGGAGCTCGTCATCACCAAGCTGCCGCATTACGTGCTGCCGCTCTATCCCGCGGTCGCGATCCTGATCGCCGGCGTCGTCGACCCCCATGTGCTGGCGCGGGAGCGCTGGCTCGTCCGCGGTACCGGCTGGTGGTTCTTCCTACCGGTGATCGTCGGCATCGGAGCGATCGTCCTGCTCGTGGTGTTCGGCCGGCAGCTTGGCCTGTTCGCCTGGCCGTTCGCGGCGGGGGCGATGATCTTCGGGCTCTGGGCCTGGCGGCTCTACGCGGCCGACGGCGCCGAGCATTCGCTGATGCGCGCGATGGTCGCCTCGATCCTGATCGCGGTCGCGATCTATGCCGTCATCCTGCCCTCGATGACCACGGCGTTTCCGAGCGCGGCGCTGGCGCGCATCGTCCACGGGGCCGACTGCAAGCCGCCGCTGGTCGCGACGGCGGGCTATCAGGAGCCGAGCCTCGTATTCCTCGCCGGCACCGAGACCAAGATGGTCGATGGCGCCGATGCGGCCGAGTTCCTGCGGCCCGGCGGCTGCCGTTTCGCGCTGGTCGAATCGCGGCACGAGCGGTCGTTCCTGCGGCGGGCCGACGCGATCGGGCTGCGCTACGCGCAGCCGCAGCGCTTCGAGGGCTTCAACTACTCCGTCGGCCGTGCGGTCTCCATCGCGGTCTATCGGGCCGAGGGCGCGCCGTGAGCACGGCCGGCGATCTCAGCGGTCCCGCCGCCGCGCAGGATTCGTGGGCGCGCCAGTTCCAGTCGAACGCGCGGGCGACGCTTGCGACGCTGATGCGCCCGGCGCGCGTCGCGATCGCGCGGCCGGGCCCGGCGCGGCTCGCGGCCGGCGCGGCCATCGCGGCAGCAGTCGTGCTGGCGGTCATGTATCTTTTCGACGCCTGGTCGGTCGCCCAGGCCCGACGGCTGCCGGCGCTGTTGCACGACGCCGCCCGCAGCTTCACCGATTTCGGCAAGTCGGGCTGGTTTCTCTGGCCGACCGGGATCGTGCTGTTGGCGCTGGCCGCTCTCGATACTCCTGGGATGTCCCGGTTCTCGCGTGGCGTTCTGGCCGCCTGGGCGGTGCGGCTTGGATTTGTCTTCACCGCCATCGCCCTGCCGGGCCTGTTCGTAACCATTGTCAAGCGGCTGATCGGGCGCGCGCGCCCATTCGTTATGGGGGAAGACGTCTGGGCCTATGCTCCGTTCGGTTGGCACGCCGCCTATGCGAGCTTTCCGTCCGGCCACGCCACCACGGCCTTCTCGGCGCTGGTTGCCATCGGCGCGATCTTTCCGCACGCCAGGGCGCTGATGTGGATCTACGCCGTGCTGATCCTGTTCAGCCGGGTTGTGGTCACGGCGCACCATCCCAGCGACGTGATCGCCGGAGCCATTGTCGGCGCGCTTGGGGCGCTGCTGGTGCGCGACTGGTTCGCCGCCCGCGGGCTCGGATTCACGGTCGGGCCCGGCGGTTCCGTGCATGCGATGCCCGGGCCGAGCTTCCGGCGCATCATCAAAGCGGTTGCCCGCCGCCTGCAGTCTGCCTTGAAGGCGGCATGAGCGACCAAAGCACGAATGTCCCGGCCGTCTCGGTCATCGTTCCGGTGCGGAACGAGGCCGGGAACATCGCCCCGCTGGTGGCCGAGATCGCGGCGGCGCTGGCCGGACGGCGGTTCGAGGTCATCTGCGTCAACGACGGCTCGACCGACGGCACCGAGGCCGAGCTCGATGGGCTCAAGGCGCTGCACCCTTTCCTGCGCCAGGTCCGGCACGCGCGCTCGTGCGGGCAGTCGGCGGCGCTGCGCACCGGCATGCGGGCCGCGCGCGCGCCCATTCTCGTCACGCTCGACGGCGACGGCCAGAACGATCCGGCGTTTCTGCCGAAGTTGATCGCGGCGCTGGAGCAGGGCGCGCCGCGGGTGGGACTCGTCGCTGGTCAGCGCGTCGGCCGCAAGGCCTCCGCCTTCAAGCGGTTCCAGTCGCGCTTCGCCAATGCCGTGCGCGGCGCGATCCTGCGCGACGGCACGCGCGACTCGGGCTGCGGGCTCAAGGCGTTCCCGCGCGAACTTGGCCTCGCGCTGCCCTATTTCGACGGGTTGCACCGTTTTCTGCCGGCGCTGATCCGGCGCGAGGGCCGCGACATCGGTTATATCGACGTGGTCGATCGCCCGCGCCGGAACGGCACGTCGAACTACGGATTTTGGGACCGCCTGTGGATCGGCATTGTCGATCTCGCCGGCGTGTGGTGGCTGATCCGCCGCAGGAAGCGTGTGCCGGAAATCTCGGAGGTGTAGATGCTGGTCGATCTTTCGAACGCGGTTGGCAGTTACTTGCACGACGTGTTCGTGACGCGATTGGATTGGTGGGTGCTGCTCGGCTTCGTCGCGCAGGCTTTCTTCACCATGCGCTTCCTGGTGCAGTGGCTGGCCTCGGAAAAGGCCGGCAAGAGCGTGATCCCGCTGGCCTTCTGGTGGTTCTCGATCGGCGGCGGACTGCTGCTGCTCGTTTATGCGCTCTACCGCCGCGACCCGGTGTTCATCCTCGGACAGGGCTTCGGCGTGTTCGTCTATCTCCGCAACCTGCAATTCGTGCTGCGCGCGCGCAAACAGGGCGCGCCCGCGTAGCTACGTCTTGCCCAGCAATGGCGGCGGCCGCTTGGTCACCCATCGGGTTGCTTCGTCGTAGGCCTGCGCGAGCTGCAGGCAGGCGAGCTCGCCGTGGTTCGGCCCGACGACCTGCATGCCCATCGGCAACCCGCTGTCGCCGAAGCCTATAGGCACCGACAGCGCCGGGCAGCTCGACATGGTGACCGGGATCATCACCTCCATCCAGCGGTGGTAGGTGTCCATGGTCCTGCCGGCGATCTGTTTCGGCCAGTCGGCCGTGGCGTCAAACGGGAACACCTGCGACGACGGCAGCAGCCAGTAATCGTATCGCTCGAAGAACGCGCGCATCGCCTGATACCAGGCGGTGCGGACGACATCGGCGTCGTAGATGTCGTAGGCCGTGAGCGTCCTGCCGCTCTCGACCTCGAACTGCGCCTCGGGCTTCATCAGCGCGCGCTTTTCCGGATCGTCGTAATAGCCCTTGAGCGCGGAGCCGGACTGCCAGGCGCGCAGGATTTTCCAGTTCTGCCAGACCCGCTCGATCGGATAGTCGGGCACGGCCTCCTCGACGATGCAGCCTAGCGACTCGAAGGCCTTCAGCGCCGACCTGCAGAGATCGAGGATGCCGGGCTCGAACGGCATATGGCCGCCGAAGTCGCCGGCCCAGGCGATGCGGACGCCCTTAAAGTCGCGCTTGAGCGGCTCGGCGAACCGCGCGGCGTCCTGCCGGTTCGACAGCGGGGCGCGCGGATCGTATCCGGCCTGCACCGACAGGAGCGCGGCGAGGTCGGGCACATTGCGCGCGAGCGGGCCCGGCGTGCCCATGATCGCGTAGAAGGCGTCCATCGCATTGGCCGGCACCCGCCCGAACGACGGCCGGAAACCGAAGATGTTGTTGTAGGCGGCCGGGTTGCGCAGCGAGCCGCCGTGGTCGGTGCCGTCGGCGACCGGCAGCATGCGCAGCGCGACCGCGACGCCGGCGCCGCCGCTCGATCCGCCCGCGGTCTTGCTCTGGTCGTAGGCGTTCAGCGTGCGGCCGAACACATCGTTGTAGGTGTTGGAGCCGAGGCCAAATTCCGGAGTGTTGGTTTTGCCGATGATGATAGCGCCCGCGCGCTTCACGCGCTCGACGACGATCGCATCGGTCGCCGGCACGAAATCCTTAAAGATGCGGGATCCTTGCGTGGTGCGAATGCCCTTGGTCGCGGTCAGGTCCTTGATCGCCTGCGGGAAGCCGTGCATCCAGCCGCAAACTTCGCCGCGCGCGAGTTCTTTGTCGCGCGCCCTGGCCTGCTTCAGCAGATCGCCGCGGCCCTGCAGCGACACGATGGCGTTGACCTTGGGATTGAGCGCGTCGATGTGGTCGAGGGTCGCGTTCATCACCTCGACGCAGGACACCTGCTTGCCCTGGATCGCGCGCGACAGCGCAAGCGCCTCCATCGTCACGATGCCGGAGGATCGGGTCATCGCCTGCGACTACTTCGCCGCGGCCAGCGCCGCGAAGCCGCGCTCCAGGTCGGCAATGAGGTCACCCACGTCCTCAAGCCCGATGTGGAAGCGGATCGACGGGCCGCCCGGCGCCCATTTCGTCGCGGTGCGATAGGCCGTGACGTCGTAGGGAATGGCCAGGCTCTCGAAGCCGCCCCAGGACGCGCCCATGCCGTAGAGCGACAGCGCGTTGAGGAAGGCGAGCACGGCCTTCTCCGGCACGGGCTTGAGCACGATGGCGAACAGTCCACAGGCGCCGGTGAAGTCGCGCTTCCAGATGTCATGGCCCGGCGCGCCGGGCAGCGCCGGGTGCAGAACCTTCAGCACCTCGGGCTGCTGCTCGAACCAGCGCGCGACGGTCAGCCCCGACTGATGGTGCTGCCGCAGCCGCACCGCGAGCGTGCGCAAGCCGCGCAGGCCCAGGTTCATGTCGTCGGGCCCGACGCACAGTCCCATCGTATAGGCGGTGTCCTTGAGACGCTGCGCCGCGTCCTTGTTGGCGGAGACGGTGCCGAGCATCAGGTCGGAATGGCCGCCGATATATTTGGTGCCGGACTGGATCGACAGATCGACGCCTTTCTCCAGCGCCTTGAAATAGAGCGGGCTCGCCCAGGTGTTGTCCATCAGCACCAGCGCGTTGTTCTTGTGCGCGACCTCGGCGATGGCCGGGATGTCCTGCATTTCGAAGGTGAGCGAGCCCGGCGCCTCGGTGAACACCGCGCGGGTGTTCGGCTGCATCAGGGCAGCGATCCCCGCGCTGATCAGCGGATCGTAGTAGGTGGTGCTGACGCCGTAGCGCTTGAGCACGCTGTCGCAGAATTTCCGGCACGGGCCATAGGCGTTGTCGTTCACCAGGACGTGATCGCCGGATTGCAGCACGGACAGGAGCGCCGTCGAGATCGCCGCAAGACCGGACGGCAGCAGCGCCACGGCGGCGCAGGCCGGCCCTTCGATCTCCTGGATCGCCTTTTCCAGAGCTTCGGAGGTCGGCGTGCCGCGCCGGCCGTAGGAATACTGGCTCTTTCGGCCGAGGAAATCCTCGGCGGTGCGATAGAGCAGCGTGGAGGCGTGGTAGACTGGCGTGTTGACGTAGCCGTGATGCGCGTGCGGATTGCGGCCGCTGATCGTGACCCTGGTGTCCTGTTTGAACTCGGATTGCGCGGGCTTGCCGCCTTCGGCCTTGGTCATTGTGATGAATTCCTCGCCAATCGGGCATTTACGGCGCCTGCGACAATAATCGCAACCCCTTGACCCGCTTGTGCGCATGTTCTGATATGGGTTTATCGAGGGATGCTGCGGGTGGGACGAGGCGCTTGCGCAGATGCGCGGCGTCCTGGCCTGCGTTTTGGGAGGTTTGGTCATCAAAAGCGTCGTTCTTCGCCTGGCACTGGCGGCCGCCGTTGCGATCGCCGCGTCGGCCGCGTCGGCCCAGACACTCAACACCATCAAGTCGAGAGGCGGGATCAACTGCGGATCGAACGGCACGCTCGCCGGCTTCGGCCTGCCGGACTCGCAGGGGCGATGGACCGGCCTCGACGTCGACTTCTGCAAGGCGCTGGCGGCCGCGATCTTCAACGACCCGAACAAGGCCAAGTTCGTGCCGCTGACGGCGAAGGATCGCTTCACCGCGCTGCAATCGGGCGAGGTGGATGTGCTGGCGCGCAACACCACCTGGACCTCCTCGCGCGACACCTCGCTGGGACTGAACTTCACCGCCATCAATTATTTCGACGGTCAGGGCTTCATCGTGCGCAAGGCCCTGAAGGTGAACTCCGCGCTCGAGCTTGGCGACGCCGCGGTCTGCGTGCAGCAGGGCACCACGACCGAATTGAACCTCGCCGACTATTTCCGCGCCAACAAGATGAAGCTCAAGACCGTCACCTTCGCCACCTCGACGGAAGCCCTGAAGGCCTATGACGCCGGCCGCTGCGACGCCTACACCACCGACGCCTCCGGCCTGGCCGGCGAGCGGCTGCGGCTTGCGAATGTCAACGACCACATCATCCTGCCCGAGGTTATCTCCAAGGAGCCGCTCGGCCCGGCCGTGCGCCACGGCGACGACCAGTGGTTCGACATCGTGAAGTGGACCCACTACGCCATGGTCAATGCTGAGGAGTTCGGCATCACCCAGGCCAATGTCGACGACCAGAAGAAGTCCGACAATCCGGACATCAAGCGGCTGCTCGGAACCGAGGGCAAGCACGGCGAGGCGCTCGGACTCTCCGACGACTGGGCCTACCGGATCATCAAGCACGTCGGCAATTACGGCGAGGCGTTCGAGCGCAACGTCGGGCAGGGCTCGCCCTTGAAGATCGCGCGCGGCCTCAACGGGTTGTGGAACAAAGGCGGCCTGCAGTTCGCGCCGCCGGTGCGGTGAGCGCGGCGCCAGGCCTGAGGGACAATCACCCATGGCCGCGGTCGAGACGACAAGACCGAAGGCGCCGCTGATCTACAATCCGAAGGCCCGCGGCATCGCCTATCAGCTGCTGCTGTGCGCGCTGATCTTGTTCCTGGCCTGGAGCGCGATCCACAATGCTGCCGAGAACCTGGCACGGGCGAAGATCGCTACGGGCTTCGGCTTCTGGGACAACACCGCAGGCTTCGACATCAGCCAGTCGCTGATCGAATACTCGACCACGTCGAGCTACGGCCGCGCGTTCTGGGTCGGCCTCATCAACACGCTCCTGGTCGCCGCTCTCGGCGTCGTGTTCGCAACCCTGTTGGGCTTTCTGCTTGGCATCGCGCGGCTGTCGAGGAACTGGCTGGTCGCGCGTATGGCCGGGTTCTACGTCGAGACCATCCGCAACATCCCGCTGCTGTTGCAACTTCTGTTCTGGTACAACGCCGTGCTCAAGGCGCTACCGGGCATACGCGAAAGTTTCGTCATCCCGGGTGGCGGATTTCTCAACAACCGCGGCCTGTTCCTGCCGCAGCCGGTGTTCGGACCGGCGGCGCGATTCGCGCTGATCGCGCTCCTGCTCGGCGTGGTCGCGGCGATCGTCTATCGAAGCTGGGCCAGGCGCCGGCAGATGGCGACCGGCCAGCAGGCGCCAGTGCTCTGGGTGACGCTCGGGCTCGTGATCGCGCTGCCGCTCGCCGTGCTGGCGCTGTCCGGCTGGCCGGTAACCTTCAGCTATCCCGAGAGCGGGCGCTTCAACATCCGCGGCGGAATCGAGGTGCTGCCGGAATTCATGGCGCTGCTGTTCGGGCTTTCGATCTACACCGCCGCCTTCATCGCCGAGGTGGTGCGCGCGGGCATCCTTGCGGTGGCGAAGGGCCAGACGGAAGCCGCCTATTCGCTGGGGCTTCGGCCGGGATTGGCCTTGCGTCTGGTGGTGATCCCGCAGTCGATGCGCGTGATCGTGCCGCCGCTCACCAGCCAGTATCTCAACCTGACCAAGAACTCCACGCTGGCGGTCGCCATCGGCTATCCCGACCTGGTGCAGATCTTTGCCGGCACCGTGCTCAACCAGACCGGCCAGGCGGTCGAGGTCATCGTCATCACCATGGCGGTCTATCTCACCATCAGCCTCGTCACCTCGGGGCTTATGAACCTCTACAACCGCCGCATGGCCTTGGTGGAGCGATGAGCGACATCGCCACCACCACCGATGCCAAATTGATGGCAGGGCAGGCCTTCGTCCGCGCGCGGCCGATTGTGCCGTTGCCGCCGCCGCTCACCGAGGCCGGCGCGATCGGCTGGGTGCGGAAGAACCTGTTCTCCAGCACGCTCAACGTCGCTCTCACCGTGGTCTGCGCCGCGCTGATCGTCTGGCTGGTGCCGCCGCTCGTCAAATTCCTGCTCATCGACGCGGTGTGGACCGGCACAAGCCGTGTCGACTGCCTGCCGCGGCCGGATTATCCGGAGGTCGGCGCCTGCTGGGCCTTCGTCATCGACCGCATCAACTTCTTCACCTACGGCTTCTATCCGATCGAGGAGCGCTGGCGGGTCAACGTGTTCTTCGTCCTGCTCGCGGCCGGCGTCGCCTGGATGGCATGGCTCGACGCGCCGCGCCGCGATCTCGGCGTGATCTATTTTTTCGTCGTCATGCCGGTCGCGTCGCTGATCCTGCTGCTCGGCTGGCCGTTGATAGGCCTGGAAAAAGTGCCGACCACGTCCTGGGGCGGCGTGCTGGTGACCGTCGTCGTCTCGGCGGTCGGCATCGTCTTCTCGCTGCCGATCGGCATCGTTCTGGCGCTCGGGCGCCGCTCGCGAATGCCTGCGGTGCGGCTGTTTTCGGTGATCTTCATTGAGTTCGTGCGCGGCGTGCCGCTGATCACCGTGCTGTTCATGGCCAGCGTGATGTTGCCGCTGTTCGTTCCCGAGACCTGGTCGCCGGACAAGCTTTTGCGCGCGCTGGTCGGCGTGTCGCTGTTTGCTTCGGCCTATATGGCCGAGGTGGTGCGAGCTGGATTGCAGGCTATCCCCAAGGGCCAGTACGAGGCCGCCATGGCAGTGGGCCTGAGCTACTGGAAGACCATGGGGCTCGTGGTCCTGCCGCAGGCGCTGAAGATCACCATCCCCAACATCGTCAACACCACCATTGGCCTGTTCAAGGACACCACGCTCGTTTTCATCGTCGGCATCTTCGATTTCCTGATGACCATCGAGGCGTCGCGGGTCGATCCGAACTGGGCGACGCCGGGGATCAGCACCACCGGCTACGCCTTCGCCGCGATCTTCTATCTGATCTTCTGCTACGGCATGTCGCGCTACGCACGGTTCGTCGAAGCCCGGCTCGCCGCGGGCGACAGGCGGTAGAGCATGCTCTCGAAAAGTGGGAACCGGTTTTCGGACAAGAGCATGCTCGAATAGGAGTTGGGGGCACGATGGCACAGCAAACCACTGGCATTTCCGGGCTCAAGCCCGCGCCGCTGAAAACCGGTGTCGCGGTGGACCTGATCGGCGTGCACAAGTGGTACGGTGATTTCCATGTGCTGCGCGACATCAACCTGCGCGTCACCAAGGGCGAGCGCATCGTGATCTGCGGGCCGTCCGGCTCCGGCAAGTCCACCATGATCCGCTGCATCAACCGCCTGGAGGAGCATCAGCAGGGCCGCGTCATCGTCGACGGTATGGAACTGGCCAACGACCTGAAGAAGATCGACGAGGTCCGCCGCGACGTCGGCATGGTGTTCCAGCACTTCAACCTGTTTCCCCACCTCACCGTGCTGGAGAACCTGACGCTGGCGCCGATCTGGGTGCGCAAGCAGCCGAAGAAGGAGGCCGAGGAGATCGCGATGCACTATCTGCAGCGCGTCAAGATTCCCGAGCAGGCGGCGAAATTCCCAGGCCAACTCTCCGGCGGCCAGCAGCAGCGGGTCGCGATCGCGCGCGCGCTCTGCATGAACCCGAAGATCATGCTGTTCGACGAGCCCACCTCCGCGCTCGACCCGGAGATGGTCAAGGAGGTGCTCGACACCATGGTGCGGCTCGCCGAGGACGGTATGACCATGCTGGTCGTTACCCACGAGATGGGCTTTGCCAGGCAGGTGGCCAACCGCATCGTGTTCATGGACGAGGGCCAGATCGTCGAGGTGAACGAGCCGAAAACGTTCTTCGACAATCCGCAGCATGAGCGGACCAAGCTGTTCTTGAGCCAAATCCTGCACTGACGGCCAACGCGCTGCGGGGCTCGAGGTGTATTAACCTTCTGTTAGCCATCCGCCATGCATCGGTCGGTCAATGACCGATAGGCCGGTGTCCGACAAGTCAATGGACGAGCGGGCCATCGGCCCGGCCATTCAATGCATCGGTAATTCAGTGAACGAGCGGGCCGCTGGCTTTCTTCCAGGCGTCGATGCCGCCCTGGATATGACAGGCCGAGGCAAGACCAGCGTCCTGCGCAGCCTGCACCGCCATCGCCGAGCGCTCGCCGAAGGCGCAGTAGAGCAATAGCCGCTTGCTCGTCGATTTGGCGAGTTCGTGCAGCATGCCGCCTGCGCCGATGTTCTCCTGCAGGCTCGGATAGGGCACATGCAGCGAGCCCGGGATGGTGCCGTGGCGCTCGCGCTCGGTGCGCTCGCGCAGATCGATCAAGGCGACGTCCGGCTTGCCCAGGAGCCCCAGCGCCTGCGCGGCGGAGATGGCCCAGCCGCGGCGGGCGATCTCCTCCTGATGCAGGCCGACCTTCATGTTGGCCGGCACCGCGACGTCCATCATCTTCGGGTTCGAGAGCTTGAGGTTGTTCATCAGGGCGACGTATTCGTCCATCGACTTCACCTGGAGCCGAGGATTGAACGCCTTCTCCTCGCCGATGGTGGAGACGGTATCGCCCTTGTAGTCGTGCGCGGGATAAACCAGCGTCGTGTCCGGCAGCTTTAGGAGCCGGCCGAAGATCGACTCGTATTGCTGGCGTGCATCGCCATTCTGGAAATCGGTGCGGCCGGTGCCGCGAATGAGCAGCGTGTCGCCGGTGAACACCCGGTCCGGCATGATGAAGCTGTAGGAATCGTCGGTGTGGCCGGGCGTGTAGATCACGTCCAGCGCCAGCCCCTCGATGGTGAGCTTGTCGCCGTCGGCCAGCCGCATCGACACCACGTCGGCCTTGGTCTGCTCGCCCATCACGGTGATGCAATGGGTCTTGTCGCGGAGCGCGCCGAGGCCGGTGATGTGGTCGGCGTGCAGGTGGGTGTCCACCGCCTTGACGAGCTTGAGGTCGAGTTCGCGCACAAGCTGCAGATAGCGGTCGACCTTCTCCAGCACCGGATCGAGGATCAGCGCCTCGCCGCCGCGGCGGCTGGCGAGCAGGTAGGAATAGGTGCCGGACGTCTGATCGAACAGTTGGCGGAAGATCATGCGGTAGGAGCCTTCAGCCGGATTCGGGCTAAAGAATAGCGGGACGGGCGCGGTCACTCCACATAGATCATCTTTCGCGTCATGCCGCCGTCCACCGCGAAATTGGCGCCGGTGACGAAGCCGGATTTCTCGCGGTCGAGCAGGAAGGCCACGATCTCAGCCACGTCCTGGGGTTTCCCCACGCGGCCGGCGGGATGCTGGGCATGGGCGTTGCGCTTGAGCTTGTTGTAGTCGGTGGTGGCGATCCAGCCGGGGCTCACGCAATTGACCCGGATGTCGGGGCCGAGGCTGATGGCGAGCGCGTGGGTGAGCGCGAGCAGGCCGCCCTTGGAGGCGGAATAGGATTCCGTGTTCGGCTCCGACATCAGCGCGCGGCTGGAGGCGATGGTGACGATCGAGCCCTTCGAGGAGCGCAATGCGCGCTGCGCTGCGCGCGCCAGCAGGAAGGTCGAGGTCAGGTTGATATCGAGAACGCGCCGCCAGTCCTCGAGGGAAAGCCGCCGGATCGGGCGGCGGATCATGATGCCGGCGTTGGCGACCACCGCGTCGAGGCGGCCGAACCGGTCGAGCGTCAGGCGGATCGCCTCATCGACGGTGTCCTCGTCGGCCACGTCGCCTTCGATGGTCGCGGCCGAGCGCGCCCAGCCGCGGAACTGCTGCACAAGGCGGGTTTTCGGCAGGTCGAAGGCCATGACGCACCAGCCGGCGTCGAGCAGGTGCAGCGAGATGGCGCGGCCGATGCCGTTGGCGGCGCCGGTGACGAGCGCCACCGGCCGGTTCGGTCTTGCCGCAGAACGCGCCCGCCGCGCCATTGGCTCTAGTCTTTGGTGGCGACCGGTAGGTCCGGCCGGCTGCCCCATTCGGTCCATGAGCCATCGTAGAGCGCCTTCGGCGCCTTGCCGATGGCATCGAGCGCGAACCAGAGCGTCGCGGCCGTCACGCCGGAGCCGCAGCTTGTGATGATCGGCTGGTCGAGGTCGACGCCGCCGGCGGCGAACTTCTCCTTGATCTTTTCCGGGGCGATCAGGCGGCCGTCCTCGATTAGGCCCGTGACCGGCACGTTCCTGGCGCCCGGCATGTGGCCGGAGCGCACGCCCGGCCGCAGCTCCGGGTCCTCGCCGCGGAAGCGGGAGGCCGGCCGCGCGTCCACCACCTGGGCGGAGCGATCGGCCAGCGCCATCTGCACGTCGTCGGCGTTGGCGACGAGACGGGTGTTCAATTCGGATACGAATTTGCGCGGGGTGCGTTTGGAAGCGCCTTGTTCGAGCGCGCGGCCCTCCGCCTTCCATTTCGGCAACCCGCCGTCGAGAATATAGACCTTCTTGGCCCCGAACAGCCGGAAGGTCCACCACACCCGCGGCGCGCCGCCGAGGCCGATGCCGTCATAGACCACGATGGTGTCGTCGCGGCCGATGCCGAGCCCGCCCACGTCCTTGGAGAACTGCGTCGTACCCGGCAGCATGTGCGGCAGTTCGGTGGAATGGTCGGCGATGGCGTCGATGTCGAAGAAGGCCGCCCCCGGGATGTGGCCCGCGAGAAACTCTTCCTTCGCATTGCGCTTGAGCGCGGGCAGGTAGAACGAGCCGTCGACGATGCTGATCTCGGGCTCGCCCAGGCGGGCGGCGAGCCAGTCGGTGGTCACGAGGTTCTTGCTCGCAGGCGGGCGGGGATCGGGCATGGGTGTTTCTCGTTTTCCGGGGGTTACAGCCTACACCAACGCTAGCCGGACGCAGCGGTTCAATTTTTCTAATTCTTCCCGGCCAGCGCCACCCGCAGCCGCATTCCACTAGGCTTTTTCGAACGGGATTTCGACGTTCGACTTCTTCTCCAGCCAGGCCGGGACCGGCAGCTTCTTCGAGCGCAGGAATTCCGGATTGAACAGTTTCGATTGATATCGCGTGCCGGAATCGCAGAGCACCGTGACGATGGTCTTGCCCGGTCCGAGGTCCTTGGCCAGGCGAATGGCGCCCGCGACATTGATGCCGGACGAACCGCCGAGGCAGAGGCCCTCGTGCTCCAAGAGGTCGAAGATGATCGGCACGGCCTCCTCGTCGGGGATCAGGTAAGGCTTCTCGACCTTGATGTCGTCGATGATCGGCGTGATGCGGCCGAGCCCGATGCCTTCGGTGATCGAGCCGCCGTCGGTGCTCTTGGCAAGACCCGTCGAGAACAGGTTGTACATCGCCGCCCCGCGCGGATCGGCCAGGCCGATCACGATGTCCTTGTTCTTTTCGCGCAGGAAGATCGAGGTGCCCGCGAGCGTGCCGCCGGTGCCGACCGAGCAGATGAAGCCGTCGATTCTGCCTTGCGTTTCCTCCCAGATTTCCGGGCCGGTCGAAAGATAGTGCGCCAGGCGGTTGTCGCGGTTGTTCCACTGGTCGGCGAACAGCACGCCGTTCTTCTCGGTCTTGCGCAGCTTGTCGGCGAGACGGCGCGCGATGTGCTGGTAGTTGTCGGGATTGCTGTAGGGCAGGGCCGGCACCTCGACCAGCGCCGCACCGCAGAGCCGCAGCATGTCCTTCTTTTCCTGGCTCTGGGTGTTGGGCATGACGATCAGCGTGCGGTAGCCGCGCGCGTTGGCGACGAGCGCGAGCCCGATGCCGGTGTTGCCCGCGGTGCCCTCGACAATGAGCCCGCCGGCTTTAAGCTCGCCGCGCTTCTCGGCCTCCAGGATCATCTGCCGTCCGGGGCGGTCCTTCACCGAGCCGCCGGGATTCATGAACTCGGCCTTGCCGAGGATGGTGCAGCCGGTCTCGGCCGACGCCCGTTCGAGCTTGATCAGCGGTGTGTGGCCGATGGCCTCGACGACACCGTCGCGGAACTGCATGGTTTTTGAGCCTGTTTGCAAAGTTGCAAAACGTAGTGGACCCGTCCTCCGGCCACAAGCCCACGCAACGATTGGAAAATCCATGCTCCGTGGCGGCGAAACGGCAGCAATTCCGTCGCGCGCAAACCGCCCGGACGCCCGGTCTCGTCCGCCGCCGCTCGTTAACGCCTGTCAGTGGGCGGAAACGGTAAAGAAACCATAGCTCCGCAATGGCGGGCTTTCGTGGCGCCCATTCACCAGTTCTTTCCCACGCAAACGCTAGGGCCCGTCTTCAGTTGAGGAGGATGATAGCGGAAGCCAGTTGGGCTCCGGCGAGAAAATTTCTGGCGAGTTTGTCGTATCGTGTTGCGATGGCGCGAAAGTGCTTGAGTTTATTGAAGAAGCGCTCGACGAGGTTGCGTTCGCAGTAGAGCGCGAAGTCGCAATTGCGCTGGACCTTGCGATTG
>SHVN01000066.1 GCA_009694215.1 Xanthobacteraceae bacterium | reverse complement strand
TCAGGGCAGGGGTTGCCATGGCCGCAGGTTAACCATTCGGGACGGGGGTTGGCGACTATTTTCTCTTGCAGATCAAAGGGTTTAGGAGGAAATTGCCATGGATTTGAACCAATCCCCCGCTTGCAGCGACAAACTCCACGAGAGCCGCGAGGTGTTCCTCGACGTCTGGCGGCAAGCCGGAAGGTTCGAGGGACGGTCGGCGGTGTCGACCTGGCTCCTCTCGATCGCCCGCTTCAAGGCGTTGTCCGTGCTGCGGCGTTCTATCGCGGCTCGCAGGGCCAGGAGGCGGCGAGGGTCACGCCGGCCGTTGCCACCGCGGCGGCGATTCCGGCCGGAGGCGATCCCGCTCAATACGCACTCGCCAAGCTTCGCATCGGCGAGGCGCACACCATCGCCAACGGCGACAGTGTTCTGGTCGCGGTGATCGATCCCGGGATCGACATGAGCCATCCCGAACTCGCGGGCGTGATTGTGGGTTCGTTCGACGCGCTCGGCAAGGCGGAAAAGCCGCATGTGCATGGCACCGCCATCGCCATCGCCGCCCATGCGCGGCTGATGGGCACCGCGCCGGCTGCGAAGATTCTCGCGATCCGCGCGTTCGGAGCCGAAGGCAGCAGCGCCAAGGCGACCACCATGGCGATCATCAGGAGCGTCGAATTCGCCTCGCTGCAGAATGCCCGCGTCATCAACATGAGCTTCGCGGGCCCCGCCGACCCCGGCCTCGCGCGCCTGCTCGCCGCCGCCAAGGCCCGCGGCGCCGTGCTGATCGCGGCCTCCGGTAATTTCGGCCCGAAGTCGCCGCCGCAATATCCCGCCGCCGATCCGAACGTGATCGCGGTGTCGGCGACCGACGCCAACGACAAGATGTTCCGCGCCTCCAACATCGGCCCGCACATCGCGGTCGCGGCTCCCGGCGTGGACATCCTGCTGCCGACGCCCGGCAACGACTATCGGCTGATCTCCGGCACCTCGTTCTCGGCGGCCTATGTGAGCGGGATCGCCGCGCTGGTGATCCAGCGCGCGCCGGGGCTCACGCCGGACGCGGTGCGCAATATCCTGGTGTCGACCGCGAAGGATCTCGGGCCGGCGGGACGTGACCCCGAATTCGGCGCGGGCCTGGTCGATGCGTATCAGGCGATCCTTGCGGTGCAGGCCAACGCCGCGGCGGGCGGCCCGCAGGATGCATCCACGCAGCAGGTCACGCCGCGTTAAGCAAACTCAACTCCGCTGATGCGAAGGCCGGGCATTGTCCCGGCCTCTTTCGTTTGCGCGTCTCTTTTCGCGCCTGTGACTTTTCGCACAGCGCGCGCACCGGCCGCTCTCCGCGTTGAACCTTTCTCCCCACGGTCCGACCAATGACCATGAGGGCCATACCGGCCCCGCCAAATCCAGAGGGAGACCACCATGAGCTTCAAGTCCAAGATTGCCTCCGTGCTTGCAGTTGCCACTGTCGCGATCAGCCTCGCGATCCCGACCAGCTCGGCCCAGGCCGGCAGCCACGGCTGGGGCATCGGAGCGGCCATCGTCGGCAGCGCGATCGTCGGCGCAGCGGTTGCCAACGGCGCCTACGTCCAGCCCGTGTATGTCGACGGCTATCGCCGCTGCCGCTGGGAGCGCCAGTACAACGCCTACGGCTACTACGTCGGCAACGTGAAGGTCTGCCGGGCTTACTAAGCCGGTAACGAGCTGCGATCGGCGCGCACGCCCCCACGCCTTCCCCTCGCGTCGGTCTCAAAGGTCCGCCCGGATGGTCCCCCATCCGGGCGGGTGCTTTTTTGGGGGCGTTGCCCCAATGCCGGGCCTCAAATTGAGTCCTTTGGGGGTCTGGACGGCTGCCTCGAAGCCCCTCTAAATGGCTGCGGATTCAGGGGCCCCGCGTATGAGTGAGTACATCCTCGAAACCGAGGATTTGACCAAGGAGTTCGCGGGCTTCGTCGCCGTCAACGGCGTCAACCTTCGAGTCGAGCGTGGCACCATTCATGCGCTGATCGGGCCGAACGGCGCAGGCAAGACCACCTGCTTCAACCTGCTCACCAAGTTCCTGCAGCCGACCCGGGGCTGCATCACCTATAAGGGCTCAGACATCAGCGCGCTGCCGCCGGCGGAGGTCGCGCGGCTCGGGATGGTGCGCTCGTTCCAGATCTCGGCGGTGTTTCCGCATCTCACCGTGCTGGAGAACGTGCGCATCGCGCTGCAGCGCCAGCGCGGCGGGTCGTTCGACTTCTGGCGCTCGCGCCGCGTGCTCGACAAGTTCAACGAGCGCGCGCTGTCGCTGATCGAGGATGTCGGCCTGTCCGATCTGGTGCATGCGACGGCGGTCGAACTGCCGTATGGCAGGAAGCGCGCGCTCGAGATCGCGACCACGCTTGCGCTCGATCCGGAGATGCTGCTGCTCGATGAGCCGACCGCCGGCATGAGCCACGAGGACATCGAGCGGATCGCGGCGCTGATCAAGCGCGTCGCGGCCGACCGTACGGTGCTGATGGTCGAACACAATCTGAGCGTCGTCGAGAACCTCTGCCACCGCATCACCGTGCTCACGCGCGGGCGCGTGCTGGCGGAAGGCGACTACGCGACGGTCGCGAGCAATCCCGAGGTGAAAGAGGCGTACATGGGGACCGGACATGCTTGATGTTTGCGCCCCGCTGCTGGCGGTCGAGAACCTGCAGGCCTGGTACGGCGAGTCGCACATCCTGCATGGCGTGTCGTTCGACGTGCACCAGGGCGAGGTGGTGACGCTGCTCGGCCGCAACGGCGCCGGCAAGACCACGACGCTGAAATCGATCATGGGCATCGTCGGTCTGCGCGAGGGCTCGGTGCGTTTTGAGACCCGCGAATTGATCGGCCTTGCCTCCAACCAGATCGCACGCGCAGGAATCGCGCTGTGCCCGGAGGAGCGTGGCATCTTCGCGAGCCTCACCGTCGAGGAGAACCTGCTGCTGCCGCCCGTGGTGAAGCAGGGCGGCCTGCCGCTCGACGTCATCTTCGAACTGTTCCCTAACCTCAAGGAGCGGCTAGGCTCAAGCCAGGGCACCAAGCTCTCCGGCGGCGAGCAGCAGATGCTGGCGATTGCCCGGATATTGCGCACCGGCGCGCGGTTGCTTCTGCTCGACGAGCCGACCGAGGGATTAGCGCCGGTTATCATCCAGCAGATTGGCAAGACCATCCGCACGCTGAAGCAGCAGGGCTTCACCATCCTGCTGGTGGAACAAAACTTTCGGTTCGCCTCGACCGTCGCCGACCGCTACTATGTGATGGAGAATGGTCGCGTGGTCGAAGGCTTCGCGAGTTCCGAACTGGACGCCAATCTCGATAAGCTGCACGACTATCTCGGAGTGTGAATAAACGCGTCGGTTCGCGGCGCAATCTTAAAGAAGGAGGAATGCAATGAAGCGTCTCGTAAGTCTGTCCGCGTTCGCGGCTCTGTTGATGACGGGCACCGTCCAAAGTCCGGCCCAGGCCCAGCAGGTCAGCGTCAAGATCGGCGTTATGAGCGACATGTCGAGCCTCTACGCCGACATCGCCGGCCCGGGCTCGACCGCTGCCGCCAAGCTCGCCATCGCCGACTTCGCCAAGGCCAATCCGAACGTCAAGGTCGAACTGGTCAGCGCCGACCATCAGAACAAGGCGGACGTCGGCTCCGGCGTCGTCAACAAGTGGTACGACACCGAGAACGTCGACCTCGTCATCGACGTGCCGAACTCGGGCGTGGCGCTGGCGGTCAGCCAGATCGCGGCCACCAAGAACAAGGTATTCATCGTCTCCGGTGCCGCCGCCTCCGACCTGACCGGGTCAAAGTGCAACGCCAACACCGTGCACTGGACCTATGACACCTGGATGCTGGCCAACGGCACCGGCAAGGCGCTGGTGAAGACCGGCGGCGACACCTGGTTCTTTCTCACCGCCGACTACGCCTTCGGGCACGCGCTCGAGCGCGACACCGCGGCAGCGGTCGAGGCCAACGGCGGCAAGGTGCTCGGCAAGGTTCGCCACCCGCTCAACACCAACGACTTCTCGTCGTTCCTGCTGCAGGCGCAGACCTCGAAGGCCAAGGTGATCGGCCTGGCCAACGCCGGCGGCGACACCATCAACTCGATCAAGGCGGGCGCCGAGTTCGGCATCGTCAAGGGCGGCCAGAAGTTCGCGGGCCTCCTGGTGTTCGCGAGCGACGTCAACGCGCTCGGCCTCGCCATCGCGCAGGGTCTGACCCTGACCGAGACCTGGTACTGGGACCTCAACGACACCAACCGCGCCTGGACCAAGCGCTGGCAGACCGAACGCGCCGCGGCCGGCAAGTTCCCGACGATGGTGCAGGCCGGTGTCTACTCCGGCGTCACGCATTATCTCAAGGCGGTCGCCGCGCTGAAGAGCGCTGCCGACGGCAAGGCGGTGGTCGCGCAGATGAAGAAGACGCCGACCGACGATCCGCTGTTCGGCAAGGGCACCATCCGCGCCGACGGCCGCAAGATCCATGATGCCTATCTGCTGGAAGTGAAGAGCCCGGCCGAGTCCAAGCATCCGGGCGACTTCTACAAGCTGAAGGCCACCATCCCGGCGGCCGAGGCGTTCCGCCCGCTCAAGGACGGCAACTGCCCGCTGGTCAGCGGGTGATCTGGCTTGCCTCTCCCCGCCTGCGGGGAGAGGTCGACTTCCGAGCGCATCGAGGAAGTCGGGTGAGGGGGCCTCTCCGTGAGTCCGAGTGTGTTGAGAATCCCCCTCACCCCGACCCTCTCCCCGCAAGCGGGGAGAGGGAGTAGAGGGGCTTTCCGCGTATGTTCGAAATCTTCGGCATCCCATCGCAGGCGCTGTTCAGCCAGCTTTTGATAGGGCTGATCAACGGCTCGTTCTACGCGCTGCTCAGTCTTGGGCTGGCCGTCATCTTCGGTATGCTCAACATCATCAACTTCACCCACGGCGCCCAGTACATGCTGGGCGCGTTCGCAGCGTTCCTGCTGTTGCAGTATACCGGCATCGGCTACTGGCCGGCGCTGATCGTCGCGCCGGTGCTCGTCGGCCTCATTGGCATGGCGATCGAGCGCACCATGCTGCAATGGCTCTACAAGCTCGATCATCTCTACGGGCTGCTGCTGACCTTCGGCCTGGCGCTGATCATCGAGGGCCTCGCCCGCAACTATTACGGCTCGGCCGGCTTGCCCTATCAGATGCCCGAGGCGCTGGTCGGCGGCTATGACCTCGGATTCATGCGCCTGCCGATCTACCGCGCCTGGGTGATCGTGGCTTCGCTCACGGTCTGCCTCGCCACCTGGTTCGTGATCGAACGGACGAGGCTCGGGGCTTATCTGCGCGCCGCGACCGAGAATCCGGCGCTGGTCCGCGCCTTCGGTATCAACGTGCCGCGCATGATCACGTTCACCTACGGTTTCGGCGTGGCGCTGGCGGCATTCGCCGGCGTGATGGCGGCGCCGATCTACAACGTCAGCCCACAGATGGGTTCGTCGCTGATCATCGTCGTGTTCGCTGTGGTGGTGATCGGCGGCATGGGCTCGATCATGGGCGCGATCGTCACGGGCTTTGGCCTCGGCGTGATCGAAGGGCTGACCAAGGTGTTCTTTCCCGAGGCCTCCAACACCGTGATCTTCGTCATCATGGCGATCGTGCTGCTGGTGCGGCCGGCCGGCCTATTCGGACGGAGGGCGTGATGGAGCAGTCCGTCGCAGCGGCGACCGTGACTCCGCCGGTATCCTCATCGTCGCGCAACTGGAGCGAGCCCTTAGCCTTCGCCATCATGGTGGCGGCGCTGGCCATAGCCCCGCTCTACATCTATCCGATGTTCCTGATGCAGGCGCTGTGCTTTGCGCTGTTCGCCTGCGCCTTCAACCTTTTGATCGGCTACGGCGGCCTCTTGTCGTTCGGGCATGCGCTCTATTTCGGCTGGGCGAGCTATCTCGCGGCGCATTCCGCCAAGGTCTGGGGCTTCCCGCCCGAGCTTGCGATCCTCACCGGCACGCTGACTGCTGCTGTGCTTGGGTTGGTGGCGGGGTCACTGGCGATCCGCCGGCAGGGCATCTATTTCGCCATGATCACGCTGGCGCTGGCACAGATGATGTTCTTCTTCGCCCTGCAAATGAAGTTCACCGGAGGCGAGGACGGCATCCAGGCGGTGCCGCGCGGCCGGCTGTTCGGCCTGATCGATCTCGCCGACACGTTCAACATGTACGTCACGGTGCTCCTGATCTTCCTCGCGGGCTTTCTGTTGATCTACCGGATCATCCATTCGCCGTTCGGGGAGGTGCTGAAGGCGATCCGCGAGAACGAGCCGCGCGCGATTTCGCTGGGCTACAAGACCGACCGCTACAAGCTGCTGGCCTTCGTGCTGTCGGCGACGCTGGCAGGCCTCGCCGGTTCGACCAAGGCAATCGTGCTGCAGATCGCTTCGCTCACCGACGTCGACTGGCCGATGTCGGGCGAGGTGGTGCTGATGGCGCTGGTTGGCGGGCTCGGCACGGTGTTCGGTCCGGTCGCGGGCGCGTTCGTGATCATCGCCATGCAGACCTACTTGGCGCAGGTCGGGCAATGGGTCACGGTGATCCAGGGCGCGATCTTCGTCATCTGCGTGCTGCTGTTCCGGCGCGGCATCATCGGCGAACTGGCGGCCTATCTGCGGATCAAACTGTAACGCCGGTGTTCACCGTCACGGCAATCAAATCAGCGAGGAAACGATCATGAGTGCAGAAGCCCGCCTGAAACAGCTCGGCTTGACGCTACCCAGCGTACCGTCGCCGGTCGCCAACTATCTGCCGTACCGCATTGCCGGAAATCTGCTGTTCCTGGCGGGGCAGGGGCCGCGCGATGCAAGCGGCAACCTGATGATCGGCAAGGTCGGCGGCGAGGTGTCGGTCGAGGAAGGCTACAAGCGCGCCCGCATGATCGGGCTGCAACTGCTCTCCACCATGAAGATGGCGGTGGGCTCGCTCGACCGCGTCGACACCGTCCTGAAGATGCTCTGCATGGTCAACGCCGTGCCGGAGTTCAAGGATCATCCCAAGGTCGCCAACGGCATGTCCGATCTGTTCGTCGAGGTGTTCGGCGAGAACGGCAAGCACGCCCGCTCGGCGGTCGGCATGGGCTCGCTGCCCGGCCAGATCTCGGTGGAGATCGAGGGGATTGTGTCAATCAAGGGCTAACTCTGTTCACATAGGCCCGTGCGCGCTGATGGAAGGCCTATCTATTGGCCCCGAATGAGCGCACAGTGCCTGATGAATACAACCAGGATGAATTATGCGCTCGGCGGTATGATTGTCGCCGGTGCTCTCGTCGTCAGTTTGGCGATCCTTGTCTGGTAGCGGCGCCAGTTTCGATCAAATGAAAATGCGCGGGTCAGGCCCGCGCATGATTTGGAAAGCCGGTTTCTAGCAACTGGAAATCGCTTCGAATCAATCGCCGCATTAGCTCGCGGTCACAGCCTTCGGCTTCACCTTGAAAAGCTGGAAGCCCTCGTCGGCGATGGCCTTCTCGATGACATCGCGCTTGACGTTGAACGGGGGATCCTTGTCGGCGCGGATCACGCCGATCGCGTGCCAGGGACCGAACTGCGACGGCAGCTTCTGGCCTCCAGCTTCGCCAGCGAACGCGCGCAACGCGCTGTTGGCTTGCGACTTGAAGATGAAGATGCGCATGACCGTTCACTCTTTGGGTTGAAGAGCCGCCGCCTTATGACGGCGGCTCCCGTTCACAACTTCGAAATCAAGCGAGCTCGATCGTGCCGACTGCGGTCTTGCCGCTGCGCGGATCGTTCTGGGTGTCGAACTTGACCTTCTGGCCTTCGCGCAGGCCCTGGATGCCGGCGCGCTCGAGCGCCGTGGCGTGGACGAATACGTCCTTCTCGCCGTTGTCCGGCTGGATGAAGCCGAAGCCTTTTTGGTCGTTATAGAACTTAACGGTTCCCGTATTCATAGACGTAGCCTTTCGTTTGCGTGTGCACGTGGGATGTGGCGCACGGGTGTCGTGGCCATCGTCCCATTTCGTCGATTTTGGAGAGAGGCTGAAACGTGCGCCCGCAAATCACGTGGCGAAGCGGCCCAGGTAGTCCGGCCAATATCGATAACGTCGAAATAGGCGCTATTTCAGCCAATTGCAAGGATTCAGCGCGCCGGGCGGGTCTCGCTAAGCGTCAAAAGGGGCGTTAAGATGGTAAATGGCCGCTTTTGACTACAACGCGCCGGCCGATCTCTTTCCGGCGCGCAGCAAAACAGGCCGGCGCCCGATAGGCTATCGCCGCTTTGGCACCGCGGCGCAGGCCATCCGGTTCGCCATCGAGCAGATGCCTTTCGAACTCCTCGATGGAACGATCCTGGAAGTCGGAAATGTAAGAGTGGATGGGGCAGGCATCCGGAATTTGTATGCGAGTGTTGATTATCCATTGGCGAAAACTTCGCGTTGATGCGTCCGGTTTGAAGCGTGGCTTGGCGTATTCGGCATCCGCGTTGAAGCCACAGTGATGAACCGGCCGATCGACACACAGGTGTCCGCGCCGTCGGCCGTGGCCGGAGCATTGGACGCGCGCATTCTGCGCATCGAGACCATTCCGCTCAAGGTCAAGCTCGACCGCACCGCGGTCGGCTCGAACCTGAAGTTCACCCACCGCTGCGCCATCGTCACCCGCATCACCACCGACGCCGGCGTCGTCGGCGAATGCTTCAACGGCAGCGACGACGAGCTGCAGGGCGCGATCATGCGCGTCATCGCCGAAGAGATGACGCCGAAGCTGATCGGCCGCGGCGTCATGGCAATCGACGAGGCCTGGGACATCACCCGCGTTGCGACCGAGCCGTTCCTGCGCGACCGGCGCATCGCGCTCCGCGCGCAGGCCTGCGTCGACAGCGCGCTGCACGACGCCGTCGGCAAGCTCGCGGGTCTGCCGCTGCACGTGCTCTGGGGCAGCGCGCTGACCGAGGTGCCGGTGGTGGTGCTCGGCGGCTACTACCGCGACTGGGACGAGCTCAAGGAACTGGCCGAGGAGGTCACCGAAATCAAGGCGGCGGGCGCCGCCGGCATCAAGCTCAAGGTCGGCGGCCGCACGCCCCAGGCCGACGCCGCGCGCGCTCGAGTGGTGCGGCGCGCCGGCGGCGACGACTTCGTGCTCGCGGTCGACGCCAACCAGGGCTGGACCCGCGCCGAGGCGATCGAATTCGTCGGGCGGGCCGCCGACTTGAACCTGCGCTGGTTCGAGGAGCCCTGCAAATGGGACAACGACCGCGCCGACATGGCGGCGGTGCGCGCGGCCACAAGGGTGCCGATCTCGGCCGGGCAGAGCGAGCTTTCGCGCTTTGGCTGCCGCGATCTGATGGCCGCGGGCTCCATCGACATCTGCAATTTCGATGCGAGCTGGGGCGGGGGCCCGACCGAGTGGCGGCGGGTGGCGGCGCTGGCGCAAAGCTTCAATGTCGGCGTGGCCCAGCACATCGAGCCGCAGATCGGCGCCATGCTGGTGGCTGGCGCCCGCAATGGAACCTTTGCCGAGGTGCTGCTGCCCTGGCGCGACCCGTTCTTCGACAAGCTGATCGCCGATCAGAAATCGTTCCACGGCGGAAAATTTTTGCTGCCGGATCAGCCGGGCTGGGGCTGGTCGTTCGACGCCGACTATCTGGACTACGCGCGCCGCAAGGATTGAGCGCACCCCGGCTGCCGCCTTCCGAATGTCCGGCGCTTGATTACCCATGAAGTCAGCCGCGCAAGCGGCCCGGCTGTGGCCGGTTTTGCGCATTGCGCGGGCGCGATGTGAACAAGCGTGTGAATAAGCCCGGTAAGGCCTGTGACTTGGAATTTGCCGCGTTGTTCGCGCGCGTATCGCAGCTAACGATTGCGTTGTCGCCTGTGCGGCGGCCGGCGGATCGATCATGGCGGATTCATTCACGTGCCCTATCCCGCAGGCAGCGGAGCCACCGCTCACCATGCGTCAAGTCGCTCGCAAATGGGAACTCATCGCGCTCCGGTGGCGGAACCTCGCCGAGCGGCGCCGCGCCCACCATCTCGACCTCTACAAGAGCGGGCGCTGGAAGCGCTACTAAACCGACGAGGAGTTCGTGGCCCAGATGCGCGCGGCCAACGCCATCGCGCTGCGATGGGCGCTGATCGCGCCGCTGCCCGAGGAGCGCGTGGTGCCGGCTCCTGCCGAGCAGGCCATCGAAATCGAGTAGTCCCGGGCGGCTTGACGCCCGCGCTGTCACGCCCCGCGAATGCGGGGCATCCCGTCTCTGCAGACCTCGCGAGCCACGCGGTCTTATGCCATTGATATGCGGGGTTACTGGATAGCCCGCTTGCGCGGGCGATGACAGGCGGAGTGTGGAATGGCGTCACAGGCAAATGGTTCGGAGCAGAAAATCCTCGACTGGCTGGGCGTCCAGCGCGACGCCATGCTGGCGCTGCTCGAAACGCTGGTGAACACCGACAGTGGCTCCTACGACAAGCCCGGCGTCGATGCGGTGGGCGGCCATATCCGCGAATTTCTCAAAGGCCACGGCATCGCCACCGAAGTCACGCAGGACAGAAAATTCGGCGACGCCATCTCCGCGACCGTCGGCCAGGATGCGCCTCCGTTTGCTAACCGGCCGATCCTGCTGATGGGCCACCGCGACACCGTGTTTCCCAAGGGCGAGCCGACGCGGCGGCCGTTCAAGATCGAGGGCGATCGCGCCTACGGTCCAGGTGTGGCCGATATGAAGTCGGGCCTGGTTATGAACTGCTTTGTGTTGGCCGCGATCAAGAAGTTCGGCGGGGCGTCCGCGCCGGTGACGGCGCTGTTCACCGGCGACGAGGAGATAGGTTCGCCGTTCTCGCGCCCGGTGATCGAGCAGCACGCGCGCGCGGCGCGGGTCTGCTTCAACTCCGAGCCCGGGCGCGCCCGCGGCGCGGCGGTGACCGGCCGCAAGGGCTGCCTGTTCATCCGCTTTGAGATCACCGGCAAGGCCGCGCACTCCGGCGCCAACTTCGAGATGGGCATCAGCGCCATCAACGAACTCGCGCACAAGACGCTGGCGCTGCATGCGCTGAGCGACCCGAAGAACGGCATCACGCTCAACGTCGGCGTGATTTCCGGCGGTCAGACCGTCAACACCGTGGCGCCGTGGGCCAAGGGCGAGGTCGATCTGCGCTTCATCACGCCGGCGCAGCGCAACGCCACCTTGGCCAGGGTCGAGGAGATCATGGCGAAGAGCTATGTGCCGGGCACGAGCGCCAGGATCGAGATTAACGGCGAGTTCGTGCCGCTCGTCGAGAATGCCGATGGCAAGGCGCTGTTCGAGCACTACGCGGCCGGATTGCGCGAGCTCGGCACGGGTGAAACGGTCGCGCTGTTCACCGGCGGCTGCGCCGATTCCGGATTTGCCGCTGCGACCGGCACGCCGACCATCTGCGCCGTCGGCCCGGTCGGCGGCCGCGCCCATTCGCCCGACGAATACATGGAAGTCGACACCATCGTGCCGCGCGCCCAGGCGCTCGCGCTCGCCGTGCTGCGGCTGCCGTAGTGATTCCCTGGGTCCTGATAGATACCGCGGAGGTGCCCGGCGGTGGCGGCGAATTGCGCCTCAAGCGGCACGGCGCCGAATTCGCGATCATGCTGGGTAGCGACGAGCTGATGAACAGCCGCCTCAGCGGATCGGAAAAGGCGCTCGCCACCATCGCCTGCGAGAGAATTCGCGACCGCAAGGCGCCGCGGATCTTGATCGGCGGACTGGGCATGGGCTTCACGCTTCGTGCCGCCCTGGCCGCCCTCGGGCCGGAGGCCCGGATCATCGTCGCTGAACTCGTGCCCGCGGTCGTGCAATGGGCCCGGGGCCCGATGGCGGAGGTGTTCGGCACGAGCCTGACCGATCAACGCGTTGGCATCCGCGAAGCCGACGTAGGCGAGCTGATCCGGGCCGATGCGTCGGCCTACGACGCGATCCTGCTCGATGTCGATAACGGCCCCGAGGGGCTCACCCGCAAGGCCAACGATGCGCTGTATGACCTGAAGGGATTGAGCGCGGCACGCGCGGCGCTCAAGCCCGGCGGCGTGCTGGCGGTATGGTCGTCGGGGCCGAATCCGAAATTCACCTGGCGTCTTGGCCGGGCCGGCTTTGCCGTGGAGGAGGTCCGGGCGCGCGCCAATGGACCGCGAGGCGGCGCACGGCACGTCATCTGGATTGCGACCCGCACGTAACCAGAGCCGGCAAATAGGACTCTGCCGCACTTGCCGCGCGCACCGCCGCCATTATGATCTCTCCGGCCCCCCCAAGCGCGTCAGTCAAGGAAGCTCATGTCCAGTCTGTTCTCTCCCATCAAGCTCGGCCCGGTCGAGTTGTCCAATCGCATCGTTGTCGCGCCGATGTGCCAGTACAGCGCCGACGACGGCTCGGCCAACGACTGGCATCTCGGCCATCTCGGCATGCTGGCCAATTCCGGCGCGGGTCTGGTGATCGTCGAGGCGACGCATGTGATGCGCCACGGCCGCATCACCCACGGCTGCATGGGGCTCTATTCCGACGACAACGAGGCGGCGCTCTCCCGCGTCATCGCCCATTGCCGGCGGGCCGGTACCGCCAAGCTCGGCATCCAGATCGCGCACGCCGGCCGCAAGGCCTCCTCGCAGCGGCCGTGGGAAGGCGGCGGCGCGCTCAAGGCCGGCGAGGACCCGTGGGAAACGATCGGGCCATCGCCGTTGCCGTTCGGCGCGAACTGGCATGTACCGCGCGTCGCCACGCTCGACGACATTGCGCGGGTGCGCGAGGCGTTCGTGAATTCCGCCAGGCGCGCGGTGCGAATAGGCTTCGACGCGGTCGAATTGCACTACGCCCACGGCTATCTGGCGCATTCGTTCCTGTCGCCCATCTCCAACCATCGCACCGACCAGTACGGCGGCTCGCTGGAGAACCGCATGCGCTTTGGCCGCGAGATAGCGCAGGCCGTGCGCGCGGCGGTGCCGAAGACGATCGCGCTCGGCGCCCGCATCACCGGCAACGACTGGCGCGAGGCGGAAGGGCTCTCGACCGACGACGCGGTGGCCTATTCCAGGACGCTCATGGCCGACGGGCTCGACTATATCGACGTGTCGTCCGGCGGCATCACCGCGGACACCCGCAATCCGGCTGGGCCGGGCTACAACGTGCCGATCGCCGAGCGGGTCAAGCGCGAAGCGGGCATCGCCACCCGCGTGGTGGGCCTGATCACCACGCCGTCGCAGGCCGAGGCGGTCGTTTCGGAGGGCAAGGCCGACATGGTGGCGATGGCGCGCGCCATGCTCGACGATCCGCGCTGGGGCTGGCACGCGTCGGTCGTGCTCGGCGCCGAGGTGCCGCGGGTACCGCAGTATCTGCGGGCGGGGCCGAAGCTCTGGGCGCCCGCCGCGCAGCGCGCCAAGGCCTGACAATAGCGCGATGCGAAATCTCGCCATCGACGCCGAGCGGCTTTGGGGCGAGATCATGGAGACTGCTGCCATAGGCGGGACGCCGAAGGGCGGCATCTGCCGGCTGACGCTGACCGATCTCGACCGTCGGGTGCGCGACTGGTTCAAGGCGCGCACCGAAAAACTCGGCTGCCGCGTCACCACGGATGACATGGGCGCGATGTTCGCGCGCCGCGAGGGCACGGCGAACGTGCCGCCGATCGCGTTCGGCAGCCATCTCGACACCCAGCCGACCGGCGGAAAATTCGATGGCGTGCTGGGCGTGTTGTCGGCGCTGGAAGCTCTGCGCACGCTGGTCGAGGCGGGCTACGAGACCCATGCGCCGATCGAGGTGGTCAACTGGACCAACGAGGAGGGCTCGCGCTTTGCGCCGGCGATGGTGGCGTCGGGCGTGTTCGCCAAGGTTCTGGAGAAGGATTGGGCGCAATCGCGGCAGGACCGCGATGGAACGACCTTCGCCGCCGCGCTGGACGCGATCGGTTATCGCGGCGCGGAACGCTGCGGCGAGCATCCGCTGTCGGCGTTCTTCGAACTGCATATCGAGCAGGGGCCGATCCTGGAGGCGGAAGGGCGTGACATCGGCGTCGTCACCGGCGTGCAGGCGATGCGCTGGTACGAGGTGACATTGACCGGCCAGGATGCGCACACCGGCGCCACGCCGATGCATCTGCGCAAGAATGCGCTCTTGGGCGCCGCGCGGATGGTCGATGTGGTGGATGCGGTCGGGCGAAAGCATCCGCCGGGCGTTGCCACGGTCGGGCGCATCGAGAACTGGCCGAATTCGCCCAATGTCGTGCCGGGCGAGGTGTTCTTCATGATCGACCTGCGTCATCCCGACGGCGCCGCGCTCGACCAGATGGAAAAGGGCGTTCGCGCAGCGCTGCCCGAAGTTTGCAACTCGCTCGGCCTGACCTTCGCCGAACAGCGAATCTGGGAGCAGCCTGCGGTGCGCTTTAACGCGGACTGCGTGGCGGCGGTGCGGCGCGCGGCCGAGCTTTCGGGATATTCGGCGCGCGACGTGATCTCCGGCGCGGGCCACGACGCGGCCTATATTTCGCGCGTCGCGCCTTCGGCCATGATCTTTATTCCCTGCCGCGGCGGCATCAGCCACAACGAGGCGGAGTTCTCCTCCAAGGAGCAGTGCGCCAAGGGCGCGCAGGTGTTGCTGCAGGCGGTGCTCGATTACGACCGGCAACTCGCCGAGCGCGACCGGACCGGAAAGGACGCGCGCTAGTGGACCTTTCCGTCTTTCTGGCCGTGCTGCTCGCCGCCGCCTGTCATGCCGGCTGGAACGCCAGCATCAAGCGCACGCTCGACCCGCTGGCGACCACGGTGCTGATCGCGATCGGCGCGGGGCTGGTTGCGCTGCCGGCGATTCCCTTCACCGGCTGGCCGGAGCCCGCCTCGTGGCCCTGGCTGATCGCCTCGATCGTCATCCATCTGTTCTATTTTGCGGGCCTGATCGAGAGCTATCGCACCGGCGACATGGGGCAGGTCTATCCGATTGCGCGGGGCGCGGCGCCGTTGATGACCGCGGCCATGACGACGATCTTCGTCGGCGAGCGGCTTGGGCTCTACGGCTGGGGCGGCATCGTGCTGCTGGCGGCCGGCGTGCTGCTGATTTCGCTGCGCGGCGGCCGCGATCTTGCGAAACTCGACCGCCCCGCTGTGGGCTTTGCCTTATTCACCGCGGTGACGATCTGTGCCTATTCGGTGGTCGACGGCATCGGCGCGCGGGCGGCCGGCCCGGGCAAGGCCACCGCCTATTCGACGGTGCTGTTTGTCGGCATCGCGCCGGTGGTGGTGGCCTATGCGCTCGTTCGCCGCGGATACGCGGTGCTGCCGCAGATGGTGCCGTTCTGGAAGATCGGGCTCGGCGGCGGCGCGCTCGCCGTCATCTCCTACAGCATCGCGATCTGGGCGATGACGGTTGCGCCGATCGCCATCGTTGCGGCGCTGCGCGAGACCAGCGTGCTGTTCGGCGCCTTGATCGCGGTGGTGATCCTCAAGGAGCCGCTCCGTCCGGCGCGCATCGTCGCGGCGCTGGTGATCGTCTGCGGATTGATACTGTTGCGGGCGGCCTAGTTGTCTCGTGGAATGTAGCCGTAGCGGCGGGCGAGGGTGGTGGGTTCCACGCCCAGCCAATATTCGAGCCGCAGCCGCCACATCAAAAGGATCATGCGGATTGCGCCGCGCTCGTCAAAGCGCCGCCCTGAGCTGACCACGCGCGCGGTGAGGCAGAGCGGCCGGCTGACGCGCTTGAGGCGATTGGACAGCGCCACGTCCTCCATCAAAGGAATGTCGGGAAAGTGGCCCACGGCTTCGAACGCCGTGCGCGTCACGAATATCGCCTGGTCGCCGGTGGCGACGTGGGTGATCATCGAGCGCCAGTTCATGAAGCCTGAGACCACGGGGAGCCACGGGCTCCGGCCCTCGATCCGTACGTCGAAGCGGCCCCATTTCCACGTAGTGTCGCGCAGGCCCTCCAGCACCAGCGTGTCAGCCTCCGGCGGCAGCGATGTGTCGGCGTGTAGGAACAACAGCACCTCGCCGCGGGCCGCGGCGGCGCCCGCATTCATCTGCGCCCCGCGCCCGCGCGGCGCGGCGATTACCCGGTCGGCGAGCGGGCGGGCAATCTCAATGGTGCGGTCGCTGCTGCCGCCGTCGGCGACGATCACCTCGGCCCCGCGCTGGCGGAACGGCGACATCGCCATCAGCGCCGGGCCGATGCGGGCCTCCTCGTCGAGAACGGGAACGATGATGGACAGCGAGGACATCCGGGCAATGTTGCGGCGGTTACTCCGCCGCCTCTTTCAGCGCGCCGCCGCAGCTCGATCCTTGCCCGGCGGTGCAACCGAAACAGTGGCCGGCGACGCGGATCGGATTGTCGTTGAGATCGTCGTCAAGAAGCTCGGAGAGATGAACGCGATCCTTTGCGCCGCGCTTGAGCGGCAGGTCGAGCATCTGGTTGAAGTCGCAGTCGTAAACATAGCCGCGCCAATCGACCGAGAAGAGATTGCGGCACATCACGCCGTCGAGGTTCGTGTCGAGATGGGCGTGCCGGAGCGTATCGAGGTAGGCGTCGAACTCGCCCCTGGAAATGAGCGTCGAGCCGAACCGCTGGATTGGCATGTTGGCGAGCGTGTAGAGCCGGTTGAACGCGACGCCGTGATTGTCGCCGAGCACGCGCTTGTAATCGGCTTCGAGGGCTGTCTGCGGCGGCGGTAGCGACGGGCCTTGCGGATTGTAGACGAGATTGAGCGTGAGCCCCGAGCCGTCGCACCCGTAGCCTAGCGCGTTGAGTCGCTGCAGCCCGCGAATCGACGCATCGAACACGCCCTTGCCGCGCTGGCGGTCGACGTTGTCCTCCTGATAGCAGGGCATCGAGGCGACAATCTCGACCTGCTCGCCGGCCAAGAACTCCGGCAGGTCCTCCTGGCCCGCGACTTCGAAGATCGTCAGATTGCAGCGGTCCATCACCCGCGCGCCCATCGCCCGCGCGGCGGTCACCATGCGGCGGAAATGCGGATTGAGCTCGGGCGCGCCGCCGGTGATGTCCAGCGTCGCGATCCGGCGCCGCTCCAGGAATGTGAGCGCCGCGTCGGCGACCTCGCCGCTCATCTCCTCGGTGCGGTGCGGGCTCGCGCCGACATGGCAATGCACGCAGGACTGGTTGCAGCGATAGCCGACGTTGATCTGCAGCGTGTCGAGCCGGCCGCGGCGGATCGCCGGGAAGGGGATGTTTTCGAGCAGCGGCAGGGTCTCGTGCATGCGGGCAATGTGGCAGAGGCGGGCGGGCCAGTCACGCCCGAGCGGCGCAAATCAACGTGAGCCTGTTCCGCGCCGCCTCACTCGATCACCTCGTCGGTGCGCGCAAGCAGCGAAACTGGCAATTCGATGCCGAGCGTCTTGACGGTCTTCAGATTGATCACCAGCTCGAACTTGTCGGCCTGCTGCACCGGTAGATCGCCCGGCTTTTCGCCCTTGAGGATGCAATCGACGTAGGACGCAGCGCGCCGGAACAGGTCGATATGGTCGACGCCGTAGGACGCCAGACCGCCGGCCTTGGCAAAGTAGGAGAATGGGTAGACCGCCGGCAGACGATGCCGCGCCGCCTGTGCGACGATACTATCGCGATGAATGCTGGTGGCCGGGCCGGGCAGTACGACGAGTCCGCCGTTCGGCTCGCCTGCCAATACGGCGAAGGCCCGCTTGACATCGGCGTCAGTATGAATGGCGAAGGCAGACAGTTTCACGCCGAACGATGGCGCGCTCGCCTCGATCTCGCGCCGGAAGAAGTCGGCGGCAGAGTTTGCCGGATCGTAGACGATGCAGATGGTCGCGACGCGCGGCGCGATCTGCTTGAGCAGTTCAAGCCATTTTGTCGCGATCGCCAGTTCGAACAGTGTGAACCCGGTGATATTGCCGCCGGGCCGGGCCAGATTCGCAACGAAACCCCGGCCGACTGGATCGGGGACCTGCGCGAACACGATCGGTATGGTGCGTGTGACGCGGCGAAGCGCATCCAGCGGCGTGCCCGACGCGATGTGGATTGGGATTGGTTTGCTTTAGCCGCCACGTAAGAACCGCCGAACTCAAACTTGGTGCTCGTTCCCGATATGACATAGCCGATACCACCGCGAACCCCGCTGCCGTTCAAACCAGGGTCAAACGTTTGCATAGCCCCCACGTCAGTGAAAGGAGCCGCGGGGGCAGTGTTGTGGTAACCGAGCTGATAGGTCGGCAAGCGCACTCTGTCATACATGTCATCGAGCTAGAAATAATAGTTGCTTTGCTCGACGACAGCGACAGGAGCTTTGTAGACCGGCGCTTTGGCCGGCATGTCGGCGGCCGACGCGGCATTGGCAAAACCGAACGCGGCAACGGCCGCAGCCACTGTGGCAAACTTTTTCACGGTAACCGGCGAGGCGGCCGAACACCGACTGCCGCAGCAAACCGACCAACGCATGGCGGCCGTTCTTGCCCGTGCGTGTATCAGCGAGCGTCTCGCCAGCCACCGCGCTCAACCCGATTGCGTCGTCGAGTTTGCGGTACGCCAACAAT
>SHVN01000065.1 GCA_009694215.1 Xanthobacteraceae bacterium | reverse complement strand
GCAAGGCATCTGGCTCAGCGCTATCGATTAATGGCTCCGCACAAGTCAGATCGTGGGCCTGTCCCGGCGTTAGCATCAGTTCGACCGGATTGCCCAAGGCATCGACGAGCGCGTGGATTTTGGTTGTCAGTCCGCCGCGGGATCGGCCGCTGGTCCTGATCCGCGAGCGCACCCGCATCCGCAGCGCCCTGATCGAGCGCCTGCCCAGGCTCAAGCTCATCAGCCAGCGCAGCGTCTATCCGCACATCGACATCGACGCCTGCACTCAGCACGGCATCGTCGTGTCGTCGAGCCAGCACGCCGTCCTACGCCACCGCCGAACTGACCTGGGCGCTGATCCTGTCCGCCTTCCGGCAGATTCCCCAGCAGATGGCCTCGCTCAAGGCCGGCAAATGGCAGATCGGCGTCGGCTCGACGCTGCGCAACAAGACGCTCGGCATTTTCGGCTATGGCCGCATCGGCGCGGCGGTCGCGGGCTACGGCCGCGCCTTCGGCATGAACGTCGTGGTCTGGGCGCGGCCGAACTCGCTGGTTCGCGCCAAGGCCGAGGGCCATCTCATCGCGCCGAGCAAGCTCGCCTTCTTCGAACGTTGCGACGTGCTTTCGCTGCACATGCGGCTCGTCGAGGCCACCCGCGGCATCGTCACCGCCGACGACCTGCGGCTCATGAAGCCCACGTCGCTGTTCGTCAATACGAGCCGCGCGCAACTTGTCGAACGCGGCGCGCTGGTCGAAGCGCTGCGCGCCGGCCGGGCATGGCCGCGGTGGACGTCTACGAGGAGGAGCCACTGCGCGACACCGCGCATCCGCTGCTCAACATGCCGAACGTGATCTGCACGCCGCACCTCGGCTACGTGACGCGCGAGGAATACGAACTGCAGTTCACCGAAATTTTCGATCAGATCACGGCCTTTGCGGCGGGACGGCCGATCAACGTGGTGAACCCGGACGTGATCAAGTCCGCCGTCCAGGACCTGCTGCAGTCGGCGGAAAACTAAAGGCGCGCACTCATAAGACGTGCCGCCGGCATGCCGGCTTTGCGCCGCTCACTTGTCAACGACGTATGCCGTGCGGTTGATGAACTCCAGCGCCGTGCCGTCCGGATCGCGGAAGTATGCGCGCGGCCCGTCGATTGTGCCGCCGCGCCGGTCTTCCTCGAAGAAGACGTCGACGCCCTTCGTGCGCAATCCGTCCACTGCGGCCTGATATTCCGCAGCGTCCACCATGAAAGCATGGTGGACGCCGTCCGACATGTCGAGCGGGCCTTTGATGATCGGCGCCGAGCGCTTGATTAGCAGCACGCAGACCCCGCCGGCATCGAGGAAGGTGATGACCTTGTCGGGCCGCTGAGCCAGGAATTTGCAGCCTACGATTTCGGTATAGAATTTCGTGCTCCGGTCGACGTCGCTCACCGGGATGCTGAAATGCGCGATGCCCTTGATTTCCGGCATGGCCCTTCCCTCTTCTGATGTCCTCGGGAGGAGACATTATCTCTTCCGCGGCTTCATGAAAGGGGCGTAGTCTGTTCACAACGTGCGTCTCTTTGGATTGCATGCGCACCGACAGCCCGGACCGCGGGGTGAATTCCATGATGCTTCCACGCCGCCAATTTCTTTGTCTCGCCGCCTGCGCCGCCGCGCTCCCGGCGGCGCCGCGGATCGCTCGTGCACAAGCATTTCCGTCGCGGCCGGTGCGCATCATCGTCCCAACCGCCGCCGGCGGCCCAAACGACATCCTCACGCGCCTGATCGGGCAATGGCTATCGGAGCGTCTCGGTCAGCCCGTCATCATCGAGAACCGGCCGGGCGCCGGCACCAACACGGCCACCGAGGTGGTCGTGCGCGCACCCCCGGACGGCTACACGCTTTTTTCGGCGGGGCCAGCGTCCGCCATCAACGCGACGCTCTACGAAAAGCTCAGTTTCAATTTTCTTCGCGACACCGCGCCGATCGCGGGCGTCATGCGCGTCTCCAATGTCCTGGTGGTGCATCCCTCGTTTCCGGCGAAGTCGGTTCCCGAGTTCATCGCCTACGCCAAGGCCAACCCCGGAAAGCTCAGCATGGCATCGGGCGGCATCGGCAGCGGGTCGCATATGGCCGGCGAGCTGTTCAAGATGATGGCCGGCGTCGACATGGTCCATGTGCCCTATCGCGGCGCGGGCCCCGCGCTGGGCGACGTGCTTGGCGGACAGGTGCAGGTCATGTTCGACCTGTTGAACAATTCGATCGAGCACATCAGGCCCGGCAAGCTTCGCGGTCTGGCAGTCACCACCGCGACCCGTTCACATGATCTGCCGGACATCCCGACCGTGGGCGAATTCGTCCCGGGCTACGAGGCCAGCGCGGTGTTCGGCATCGTCGCGCCGAGGAACACCCCCGTCGACGTGATCGACAGGCTCAACAAGGAAATCAACGCAGGCCTCGCCGATCCCGGCATCAAGGCCAAGCTTGCTCAGCTCAGCAGCACGGTGCTCGCGGGCTCCGCCGCCGGCTTCGGCAAGCTGTTTGCCGACGAAACGGAGAAGTGGGGCAAGGTGATCCGCGCGGCCAACATCAAGGCGGAATAGGACTGTTCGTGTTTCCCCGTGCCGGCGGCGCGCGCCCTACCCGCGCTGGCGGATGTAGTCCGGGGTCGGCGGCTGCCCCCAGATGTCGCGCGCCTCGTTCCACACCTTCGGCACCTGCGGACGGTCGCGGTGCCAGGGCCGCGGATCGAAATAGCCGAGCGACTCGTCGAGCATCTTGTCGAGCTCGGTGAACAGCTCGATGATCTGATCATCCGGATTGCGATGATAGGTGTAGATGTTGTGGCCTGGCCCGTGCCGCCCCGGCCCCCAGGCGAGATTGATGTTCTTCGATCCAAGAAAATCCATCGCAGTCTGGATCTGCGCCCAGTCCTTCAGCTCGAAGGCGACGTGATGCATCATGGTGCGCTTGCCGCGCACGAAGTTGATGGTGTGATGGTCCGCGCCGCAGCGCAGGAACACAAACCAGTCCTGGATCCAGTCCGACAGGCGAAAGCCCATCACCTTGCAGTAGAAATCCGCAAACGCCTTGGGATCGTCGACGCAGAATGCCAGATGGCCGAGCTTGAGAGGGCCGATGCCCGCGACCGGCTGGTTCTTGGCGATCGGCGTCTGCTCCGCGAAGACCGCGATCCGCGTCCCCTTCGGGTCGTCGAACACCACCGCATTGGGCACACCGGGCGCGGCGTCGCTTTGCAGCTCGCTGCGCACGCCCTCGGCCTCTAGCCCCTTTCGGATGTCAGCGACATCGAGGTGCGGATCGACCTGGAATGCGAGCGTGGTGCAGCGCGCCGCATCGGACTTTTTGACCTGCAGCACAAGGTCGCCCACCTTGGTCGCGAGATGCACGTGGCCGTTCTCCCGCGCCGCGACCTGCAGACCGACGACCTGCGTGAAATAGTCGATCTGCCGCTCAAGGTCGGGCGTCTCGAACGTCGCGTGGCTGAACCGCCTGGCTTGAATCATCGCTGCCTCCGGATGCGCGCCGGGCCTTGCGCCCGGCGGCGATTGATGGGTCGATTGGCGGCGAAGATGCTTTGTTTTATCGAGGCGGGCAAGACGCAGTGCGTCATGCCGGAAATATCTGCCCTGCGAGAACCGCAAGCCCCACGCCGGCGATGGCCGCTCCCGCGCATGACGTCTCCCGGCGTTAAGGCACCATCGATTCGAGCTCCGGATAGCGCTGATAGGCGAGACCTGAGCACATCTCCGGATTTTCCCCGAGGAACTGGTTCAATCGGCCGCTGAGGAAGATCGCGACATTCGACGTGGTGCCCTCGTACTGGTTCTTGCTGTCCCTGGGATTGTAGCGGACGCAGGTCACGTACTGGGAAACGCCCGCGACCGGCTTGAGCACCGGCTGGGCGATGTAGGCATCCTTGACCTTGGTCGGATTGGCGAGGGAGGTCCGCAGGAATTCGGCGACCTCGGCCTTGTAGTTCGCCGGGAAGATCTTCGGATCGGCGGGTGGAGACGTGTACACCTTGCCGAAGGCGAATTCGGACATCGGGCTCGAGCCCGAGCACGCGCCGAGCACGACCGCTTGCACCGCGAGCAATGCCAAAACAGGCCGAATGCGATCCAGTTCAAAGCTGAACAAGTCCGGTTCTCCCTCGCCGCACCCTGGCCGATGCTAGTCAAGGCCACGGCACAGCGCCACCCGGGATGCCGGCAGCCGGCCGATTTCCCTTGAGCGCAGGCCAACTTGGGCTATATGCCGGTCGCCGAAGACCGGTTTCGGCTCGTAGCTCAATTGGATAGAGCATCAGGCTTCGAACCTGAGGGTTGGGGGTTCGAGTCCCTCCGAGCCGGCCATTTCCGCCGATATTCCGGGCCTTTTGCCGTCCGCCCGGCGCAACCATTCCGGCCCGGCTGCGTTGTCCGTGGGAACAGCCAGAATGGATGCGGTCATGGCTCACTGGTCCGACGACATGCTCATCGATCCCGTCGTGATGGCGACCATCCTGTTCGGGGTGGCGATGGCGGCGCTTCTCGCGACGACGATCTAGGCGCCCTGCCGCCCGCCCGCCGCCCACGGGCGGCATTTTTTATTGAGTTCCAGTCCAACAGCGCTCGCTCAATCCCGCTTTTCGGCTATTTTGTCGGCCGGGAATGGTCCCTCATGAGAGCAGCTCGTGAGAGTGTTGGGGTTGATTTCGGGTCTATGGCTTGTCCTCGGCAGCGCCGGCAGCGCAGCTCAGGACATCAAGTCGCCGCGCCTATCGTTCGCGCAGATCGACTGGCCCGCGGCGATCGCCTCCTTGACCAACGTCGAGGCGCTGCGGCCAACCGCCATGTCGGCCCGGTCGCGGACGGGCGGCGCAAACCGCGCGGTCCCCCTCGCGCTTGCGCGGCTCAATGCCGTGATGTCGCGACATTTCGCCAGCCTGACCACCAGCCCGGTGCCTGTGCTGATGCCGTTCGACGTCGACGCGCTGCTGCGCGATCAGGCGGCGGGCGCCGATAGCGGCGGCGGCGATCGCTATCTTTCGGGCTTTCAGGCCGCCCGATTCTTCTATCCGGGCCCGGCCGGCTACGACGCAGCGGTCGCGATCCGTACAAGCGACATTCCCGAACTGTCCGACATCAAGTTTCCCGAGCCGATCCAGGTGCAGATTTCTGGCTCGGCGCTGCTCTACGAACTCGACGTGCCGGCCTCGATCGAAGGCGCGCCGGTGGCTTCACTGGAGCAGGAATTTCCCGGCATCCGCCGGATGATCCACGAGCACCATCTGCGCTACACGTTCATGCGCTTCGGGGCGCCCTACGTCGTGTCGATCGCCTGCTTCGACTCCAGCGTTTCCCGCTACAAGATGCCGACCTGCCGCGCCGCCGATCAGGTGGCGCTTCGCTTCCTGCGCGCGCTGCGCGTGGTGGGCGGAATGCCGCGCAACCTGCACGCCGCCGAGCCCTTGCCGGTCGAACGGCCTACCCGCGTCTCGCGCTCGTTCGGCTACTACGGGCCGGGCCAACTCCTGTCCGGCACCGGCTTCCAGGGTCAGCGCGGACGGGCCGATGCCACCGTCTATTCGCAGATCCGCTTTCCGCTCGAAGATGCGCCGGCGTTCGTCACCTCCGAAATCTATCAGCGCCGAAGCCGCGCCCAACCTGCCGAAGCGGAAGAAGGGCCCGCCCCGATCCTGCCCTGGCGCGACAACTTCTGCGAACGCCGCGGCTTCCCGGTCGGCCAATGCCCCGCCGGCATCGGCCATCAAGGCCAGGACATCCGGCCGGGTCCGTGCAAGCCGCCGCCCGGCGCGGACCGCTGCACCCATCGCGGCAACATCGTCGCGGTCCGCGATGGCGTCATCCTGCGTTCGCCGCGCCAGGAGGCGGCCTATCTCTTCGTCAACTCCGTCAACGAGCACATCCGGTTTCGCTACCTGCACATGAGCCCGCGCAAGATGGACGCGGACAATCTCCTGAGCGGACGCCGCGTGCACGAAGGCGAGGTCATCGGCGAGGTCAGCAACTTCAGCATGAAGGAAGCCGGAACGAGCTTCCACGTGCATTTCGACGTCCAGGTGCCGACCAGGGTGGGATGGGTGTTCGTCAATCCCTACATGACGCTGGTCGCGGCCTATGAGCGGCTGATCGGCGAACGCGGCATCGAATATTCCGACCCGAGCGTCGTCGTATCCACCGATCCCGCGAGCACGGGCTCGATCTCTCCCGTGACGCGGGTAGAGCCGGACAGGCCGAAGCCTGCGAAGTACACCAAGCACAGCCCCAAGAAATCCAAGGCGCGCCGGCAGCGCCACGCCAGCTAATAGGCGTGCGTAGCGACGTCAGCGCGGCACGGGTATTTCGAACCTCCGCTGGGCCTCGGATAGATACCGAACCTTGGAACGACGGCCCCCGGCTTGCATCCGCCGGCGCACCTCTTGCCACGACGGCGGCTCGGCCGAATCCTGCTGCCAATGCGCCAACGCGGCCTCGTTGCACCATTCGACAAGCTTCGGCATCGCCTTCCTGTGCGCACCGGACATCATGAACGCCCACATTACGGCTTCGTCGTTCCACAGACTGCAGGTCCAGAAGATGTTGTTTGCTTCACGAAGCAGCTCGACACCAAGATTGCCGGGCGCTGCCCTCGCCTGCCGCGATGAGCGCTGCGCATACCAGATCAGGCCGGGGAGAAAATGCCACGACCGCAATCGAAGCCGAGTGGTCGATACGAAGGGCATATTAGATTTTATAACTCTCCAGCGTGCCGGGGTGAAAAAGCTCCTCCACCTTTAGCCGCCGCGACGACAGCCCCTGCGCGTGATGGTGATGCAGGAAGGTGTCGAGTGTCTTGCGGTTATTCTCCACGCCATAGGGCCAGTAGTCGTCGCCCATCAAAGCGCGCGTTTCGGCGACCCGCTCCTCGACAAAAGGCAGCGACACCTTGGTCGCGGAGGTGTCCCAAAGGTGCGCCATCGCAGCCGCCTTGGATTGCTCGAAGGCCTTCAGCACCGCCGCCGGCAGCCACGGATGTTTGTCGGCCAGGGTCCGCCGCACGCCGATCAGATGCATGATCGGAAAGATTTTCATCCGCTTGTAGTAGTCCTTGGCCGCTTCGACCGGATCGCGGAACAGCCAGCCGATGTTCTTTCCTTGCACCGCCGGCGGCCGCGGCGCGATGAAGCCGTCGATCTCGCCCTTGGCCAGCAGCTCGGAAATCGTCCTGCCCTTCGGCGCGCTATCGAGGCGCACGCCCTTGGGCAGCTTGATGGTGATTTTTTCCGGCCGCCCGGCGTGCTCGATGCCGCCGCGGATCCAGTGGATGTCCTTCGGCTTCACGCCGAAGTCGTCCTCCAGCACGGCCCGCGCCCAGACATTGGCGGTCAATTGATACTCCGGCACGCCGACCTTCTTGCCCTTCAAATCTTGCGGCTTCTTGATGCGGTCGGTTCGCACGTAGATCGAGGTGTGGCGGAACATCCGCGACACGAAGGCCGGCACGCCGACATACGGGCAGTTGCCCGCCGCGGTTTTGACCGAGAAGCTCGACAACGAACACTCGCAGATGTCGAACTCCTCGGATCGGAACGCGCGGAAGAAAATTTCCTCCGGATAGAGCTTCATGAACACTGGATCGACGCCGTCGATCTGCACGGCGCCATCGATCAGCGGACGGTTGCGGTCGTAGTCGCCGATCGCGACGGAGAGATTGAGTTTGGACATCGGCCCTCAATTTAAGCTTTTTGTGGTTCGGGCCACGAGTATGACCGATCGCACGCGCGCTCGTCACCCCGGGGACGGGTGCGCCACGTCGATCAGCCGCATCTGCACCCGCTCGCCGCCGTTCCAGCGGTCGATCGACAGCGTGCCCGCCGCGTGCACCGGCTGACCGCGACTTTTCATCAACGCTTGCCCCAGCGGCTGATCCAAGGCGCGGAAGGCGATGGCGTTGAGCATGCTGCCGTCGCCCGAGCGAAAACGCACGCGGACATGCGCCTGCCCCACCGGATCGGCATAGGCGACCGTGTGGTTTGGCAGCGCCACCACCGGCTCCGGATTGCCGGCGCCGAAGGGGCCCGCGCGCGCCAGCATTTCGACCAGCGCGACATTGGCGCCGGCGGCGCTCACCGCCCCGTCGATCAGCAGCGCCTGATCCGCCCGCGCCGCCGCCACGCTCTCCGCCAGTTCGCTTTCGAGATAGGCGCGGAATTCTGCAATCGCCCCGTGCTTGACGGTGATGCCTGCGGCCATCGCGTGCCCGCCGCCCTTGAGCAGCAGCCCCTCGGCGACCGCGCGGCGGACGGTCTTGCCGAGATCGACGCCCGCGATGGAGCGGCCCGATCCCGTTCCGGTGCCGCCGGGTTCGAGCGCAATCGCAAAGGCCGGCCGGTTGAAGCGCTCCTTCAATCGCGCCGCGAGCAGGCCCACCACGCCGGGATGCCAGTTCGCGGCGGCGGTCACCACCACCGCGCCCTTCTCCTCGATGCCGAGCGCGGCCTGGGCCTCCGCTTGCGCCTCCTCCAGCATCCCCACCTCCATGGCGCGGCGCTCGCCGTTGAGCCGATCCAGTTCGGCTGAGATGCGTCCGGCCTCGACCGGATCGTCGGTGCTAAGCAGCAGCCAGCCCAGATCGGCGCGGCCGATGCGGCCGCCGGCGTTGATGCGGGGTCCCAGCAGAAAGCCCAAGTGAAACGGCTCGGGCGGGCCCGACAGCCGCGCCACGTCCATCAGCGCGGTGAGGCCCACGTTGTCGCGGCGACGCAGCGCCAGGAGCCCCTTGGCGACGAACGCGCGGTTGAGGCCCTTGAGCGGCACCACGTCGGCGACGGTGCCGAGCGCCACGATATCGAGGTAGCCCAGCAGATCCGGCTCCGGCCGCACATCGGTCCAGAATCCGCGCGCGCGCAGCACCCGGTTCACGGCGACCACGGTGAGGAACACGATGCCGACGGCGGCGAGGTGGCCCAGGCCCGACAGGTCGTCGAGCCTGTTCGGATTGACCACGATCGCGTCCGGCAGGCGCTCGTCGGCCTGGTGGTGGTCGAGCACGATCACGTCGAGGCCGAGCCGGCGCGCCTCGGCGAGCGGCTCGATGCTTCCCGTGCCGCAATCGACCGTGACGAGCAGCGTCGCGCCGCGCTCGGCAAGCGAACGGATCGCCTCGACGTTGGGGCCATAGCCCTCGAAAATCCGGTCGGGGATGTGCACGACGGGGTCCGAGCCGCCGAACCGCAGGAAGCGCGCCAGCAAGGCCGAGGCGGTCGCACCATCGACGTCGTAGTCGCCGAAGATCGCGACCTTCTCCCCGCGCAGCATCGCTTCGGCAATGCGGAGCGACGCCTGCTCCATCGCGGTGACGGTGTGCGGATCGGGCATCAGCCGCCGCACGGTCGGATCGAGAAAGGCCTCGACCTCATCGACCTCGACGCCGCGGCCGGAGAGGACCCGCGCCAACAGCTCTGGGATGTAGTGCCGCTGCGCGATGGCCAAAGCCCGCGCCGTCGCCCGCTCGTTCAGCCGGTCCCGCCAAGGCCGGTCGCGGACCGAACGTTCGACGCCGAGGAACAGGCGTGTGGGTGCTTTTGGCGTCAGCGCCAAAGCGGTGGCCATGCGATCTCTCAATCGAATCGAGGTCAGAGCAACTTATATGGTGTGCCGAGCCCTCGCGCGCTGCCGGACCGCCGCGCCCCCGCAATTCACTCCACACCCGTTGCCAATCCCGCGTCAAAACACCTTGCGATACTGGATGAACCCCGGCCGGTCCGCCAGCGTGTCATAGAGAGCACGCGCCGTGGCGTTGGTCTCATGCGTGAGCCAGTGAACCCGGCTGGCGCCCGCCGCGCGCGCCTCCTTGTACACTGCCTCGATCAGCGCGCGGCCGAGCCCGAGCTTGCGCGCGCCCTCGGCCACGAACAGGTCCTGCAGATAGCAATAGTCGCCGGCCGTCCAGCACGAGCGGTGGTAGAGGTAGTGCACGATGCCGGCGAGCTTGCCGTCGACGGTGGCGCCGAGAAGCCACATCGGCTCGTTAGGGTCATGCAGCCGCGCCCAGGTGATGTCGTAGGTCTCCTTCGGCACCGAGGTCTTGTAGAAATCGAGATAGCCCCTCCACAGCGGCTCCCAATCCGCGCGCTCGTCGGGCCGCAGCGAGCGTATGACGATGTCGCTCGCCATCAGCCCGCCACCTCGGCGTGAATGCGAAGAAGCTCAGGAATAGTCGCCGGCCGCCGCCGGCCGAAACCGCATTCGGTCCCGATTGAAAACGCCGTCACGAATTTCTCCGCCGCGGCGAGCCGCCTTCGCGTGCCGGTCGCGCCGTCGGTGTGATGCACCAGGCCAAGGCACAGTTGCGTGTGCAGCTTGAGCTGCAGGCCATTCAGCGGCGCGAAATAGGCGTCGTCGGAGCGGTCGCGCGGCACCGGCATGTGGATCAACTGGATCGGCCGCCCGATGCCGTCGGTCAGCCGGTTCGCCATGTCCACCATATCGCCCATGTCGGTCGGCTCGACCACGTGCTTGTGGTTGGAGTCGCCGTAGCAGAAGTGAAACAGCAGCTCGATATCGGCGGGCACATGGTTTGCGAGATCGATCAGGATGCGGCCGAAATTCTCCTGGGTCTCGTCCTTGGTGCGCCCGTAGCTGCTGACGTCCTTGCGTTCGAGCCGCGCAAACACCGCCGACGCGACGTCGAACTGGATCGCGATCTGATCGTGCGGCAGCCGCGCTGAAATCTTCTCGATCTCGCGCTTGAGCGCCGCATTGAAGACCGGGTCGAGCGGCGCGTGCAGCTCATCCTGCAGGTAGAGCCAGATCACCGAATGCGCCGGCACAAGGTCGATCTGGAAGCGGCAATGGGCGGGGATTTTCCCTTCGGCTTTGAGCCTCGCGAAATCCCGGTACGAGCGCTCGGCGATATCGGCGTAGAACAGGTTGTCGAAGGACACGTCCCGCGCCGAACGGCCAGGCTTAAGACGGTAGCGGATGCGCGGCGTCGCTGTCGGATGCAGCCGGAACACCTCGCCGGATTTTTCCAGCGCCGGGCTGCCGGCGAACACCGGTTCGAGCCAGGTGATCCAGTCGGCGCGTTCGCCGGTTTCGCCGTCGGGAATGCGCTTGAGGCGCGGGCCCAGCGCCGCGCTGACCCTCTCGAAAACCTCGGCCGCGTTCGCGCCCGGCACGCTGCCAACCAGATGAACGTCGCGCGGCATGGATGAAACCCGGCTCGGCCGCCTAATCGAGGTAGAATTTCTTGAGCTGCCGGTGCTCGGCGACGATGCGCCGCACCGTGCCGGTGACCGAGCGCATCACCACGGTGTCGGTCTCGATCATGTCCTTGCCGAACTTGACGCCCGTCAGCATGGCGCCGGTGGTAACGCCGGTGGCGGCGAATAGGCAGTCGCCCCGCACCATGTCCTCGATCTCGTATTTCTTCTTCGCGTCCTTGATGCCCATCTTCAGCGTGCGCTCGCGCAACGCCTCGTTGTCGATGACCAGCCGGCACTGCATCTGTCCGCCGATGCAGCGCAGCGCCGCCGCCGCCAGCACCCCCTCCGGCGCGCCGCCGACGCCGAGATAGATGTCGATGCCGGTCCTGGGCTCGGCGCAGTGAATGACGCCCGCCACGTCGCCGTCGCTGATCAGGCTCACCGCAGCGCCGACCTTGCGGATCAGCTCGATGGCCTTGGCATGCCGCGGCCGGTCGAGCAGGATCGCGGTGATCTCGGAGGGCTTCACGCCCTTGGCCTTGGCCAGACTGAGGATGTTGACGTCGGCCGGCGCATCCAGATCGATAGTGCCTTTCGGATAGCCCGCCCCGATCGCGATCTTGTCCATGTAGCAGTCGGGCGCATGCAGCAGCGTGCCTGCGTCGGCCATGGCCAGCGTCGCGATCGCGCCCGGCATGTTCTTGGCGCACAGCACCGTGCCCTCCAGCGGATCGACGGCGATATCCACCTTCGGACCGGCCTTGTTGCCGACCTGCTCGCCGATAAACAGCATCGGCGCCTCGTCCATCTCGCCCTCGCCGATCACCACAGTGCCGTCAATCGGCAGCTTGTTGAGTTCGCGACGCATCGCGTCGACCGCCGCCTGGTCGGAGGCCTTGTCCTTGCCGTGCCCGCGCAGCCGCGCCGCCGACACCGCCGCGCGCTCGGTCACGCGCACGATCTCGATCGTCAGGATGCGCTCCAGCACCAGATGCGACTGTACGGTGATCGACGCCATCTTATGCTTCCCCAAAACTCATCAGACCCATCATCAGTTTTTTTCGATGCGGATCAATTGCGGCCGACCGGATATCACCTTGTCGCGCTGCACAGCGGCGAGCGCCTTTCGCACCGCATCCTCGGTGGTCGCATAGGTGATGATGATGACGGGAACCGGGCCCTTGCCTTTTTCCGCGCCGCCGGCCGGCGGGCCGCTGTGCCGCTGGACGATGGATTCCATCGAAATGTTGTGCTGGGCGAGGCGCTTGGTGATGGTCGCGGCGGTGCCGGGCTTGTCCACGGCTAGTATGCGGATGTAGTAGCCGCCCTCGTGGCGCTGCATCGGCGCCTTCTTGCTGACCTTGAGCCTGGCCGCGGGCCGGCCGAACGGGGCGGCCCGCACGCCGCGCGCGATGTCGGCGATGTCGGCAACAACCGCGGAGGCGGTCGCCATGCCGCCAGCGCCCGGCCCAACGAGCGTGATCGGCGGAATGCCTTCGGCGTCGATGGTGACGGCGTTGGTGACGTCCATGACCTGGGCGATCTCGGAATCCTTGCGCACCATCGTCGGATGCACGCGCTGCTCAATGCCCTTGTCGGTCTTCACCGCGACGCCGAGGAGCTTGATGCGATAGCCGAGCTCGTCGGCGGCTTCGAGATCGGCTGTGGTGATCGAGGTAATGCCTTCGACATAGATCGCGCCTGGATCGACGCGGATGCCGAAGGTCAGGCTCGCCAGGATGGAGAGCTTCTGGGCGGTGTCGTGGCCCTCGATGTCGAACGAGGGGTCGGCTTCGGCATAACCCAGCCGCTGCGCTTCCTTCAGACACTCGTCGAACGATAGCCGCTCGCGCTCCATGCGCGTGAGCATGTAATTGCAGGTGCCGTTGAGGATGCCGTAGATGCGCGCCACGGCGTTGCCGGCAAGTCCTTCGCGCAATGTCTTCACGATCGGGATGGCGCCGCCGACCGCGGCCTCGAAATTGAGCGCGGCCTTGTGCTTTTCGGCCAGCGCCGCCAGTTCGACGCCATGCTTTGCCAGCAGCGCCTTGTTGGCGGTGACCACGGACTTGCCGGCCTTGAGCGCGGCCGTCACCGCAGCGCGCGCGGGATTGCCGTCGCCGCCGATCAGTTCGACGAAAGCATCGATCCCCGGATCGCTTGCCAACTCCACCGGGTCCGCGACCCAGCGCAGCCGCTTCATGTCGATGCCGCGGTCCTTGCCGTGCGAGCGGGCGCTGACCGCCACGACCTCGACCGGCCGCCCGCAGCGCAGCGTCAGCACGTCGCGCTGGCGATCGATCAGACGCACCACCGAGGCGCCGACCGTGCCGAGACCGGCGAGTCCCACTTTGAGGGGGGCAGCCATGGAGCGTCCGCTGTCGAAGAAATTCTATCGCCGCGTGGCGAGGGGAACCACGTTGTGCAATTTTTCCGGAGCCGTTTCAAGGAAGCGGCGGATATTGCGAGCGGCCTGACGGATGCGCTGCTCGTTCTCCACAAGCGCGATGCGGACAAAGCCCTCGCCGCGCTCGCCGAAGCCCGTTCCCGGCGAAACCGCAACCTCCGCCTTCTCCACCAGGAGCTTGGAGAATTCGACGGAGCCCAGCGTCTTGAACGGCTCGGGAATCGGCGACCAGGCGAACATCGAGGCCGCCGGCGGCGGCACGTCCCATCCGGCCCGGCCGAAACTCTCGACCAGCACGTCGCGGCGGCGCTTGTAGGTCTCGCGCATCTCGCGGATGCAATCTTCGGGGCCATTCAGCGCCGCCGTCGCCGCGACCTGGATCGGCGTGAACGCGCCGTAATCGAGATAGGACTTCACCCGGCCGAGCGCCGAGATGATGCGCTCGTTGCCGACGGCAAAACCCATGCGCCATCCCGGCATCGAATAGGTCTTCGACATCGAGGTGAACTCGACACACAGTTCCATCGCGCCCGGCACCTGCAGCACCGAGGGCGGCGGATTGCCGTCGAAATAGACCTCGGCATAGGCGAGATCGGACAGGATGAAGATGCCGTGCTTCTTCGCGAACGGAACGAGCTCCCTGTAGAAGTCGAGGTCGGCGATATGCGCGGTCGGATTCGACGGATAGCAGACCACGACCGCGATCGGCTTCGGGATCGAATGGGTGATCGCGCGCTCGAGCGTCGCGAAAAAGCCCGGCGTCGGATCCGACGGCACCGAGCGGATGACACCGCCCGCCATCAGGAAGCCGAAGGCATGGATCGGGTAGCTCGGATCGGGCACCAGCACGACGTCGCCCGGCGCGGTGATCGCCTGGGCCACATTGGCGAAGCCTTCCTTGGAGCCCAGCGTGGCGATGACCTGCGTGTCCGGATTGAGCTTCACCCCGAAACGCCGCGCGTAATAGGCCGCTTGCGCGCGGCGCAAGCCCGGAATTCCCTTGGACGAGGAATAGCGGTCGGTGCGCGGCTTGCCGAGCGTCTCCTTCAGCTTGTCGACGACATGCTGCGGCGCCGGCAGATCCGGATTGCCCATGCCGAGATCGATGATGTCGGCGCCGGCGTTGCGAGCCACCGCCTTGGCGCGGTTGACCTGCTCGAACACGTAAGGCGGAAGGCGCCGGATGCGGTAAAATTCGTCCATCGGATCGTTGCTCAGAAAATTGTCAGGCCAGCCTCGAAGCGGAACCTTGTAGCATGATTTGGGGTGGCCCTAGTAAATCGACCGGCGGCTGGAAACCGGGGCGATCTGCCGCTGGGGCTGCTGCGGTTGATTGTCTTTCTTCTTTGGCTGGAGCCGAACGCCGACGGCGGCCTGCTGCTGGTCGCGGGCCGCCACCAGATCGTCCTCGAGCTTCTGCTGCTCGAAATTGGTCAGCACCACGCTGTTGCGCGGCGGGGGAACGTCATGGACCGCCGGATAGGCCGGCGGCAGGACCGGCCGTTCGGGCGCGGTGGAGGGTAGCCCGATGCCTGGCATTTGCGATGCGGTGTCGACGAATTTCTGCGAAATTCCCGCACAGCCGGACAGGCCGGCGGCCACGATGAGGGCCGCGACCGCCGCAGCGAGACGGCTCGCGCGCGTTGTCGCCGGGCGCCCAATCTCCCGGCGCCAAGATGCGCCCTCGCCCCACCCTGCGGACCTTCGCCGTTCCATCTGCCCAACCCGTCGGCCCCGAAGGACCAAGACCCAACACCCCAATCTCAAAGATTGGGCATCAAGCGTGAAATTGGCGTAAATTCAATATATTGATATGGCACTGCGGTATTCTGGCAATATGTCCAAAGCAAGGATCGCGCGGAACGGAGCCGATCACAGGTTAACGGGCTGCGGCCCTTAAGATCTGGAGCGGCGGGGTAACCATGAAGGACAATGTTGCGCCAGCACCGGTGCAGGCCGGCGCCGTCGATATAGAGGCGTTCGCGCAGAACCTTGCCCGCATGGTCGAGCAGGGCGGCAAGGCGCTTGCGGCCTACATGAAGCCGCGCGAGGACAGCCAGGTCGAGACCGGCCTCTCCGCAGAGGTCAACGACATGATCAAGACCTTGGGCGAGGTCGGCAGCTACTGGCTGTCCGATCCGGCACGCGCGGTCGAATTGCAGTCGCGGCTCGGGCGGGCCTACCTCGATCTCTGGGGCGCCGCGGTCAAGCGCATGTCCGGCGAAACTGCAGCTCCCATCGTCACGCCCGATCCCAAGGACAAGCGCTTCGCCGATCCGGAGTGGTCGTCGAACCAGTTCTTCGATTTCGTCAAACAGGCCTATCTGCTCGGCACCGACTGGGCGGATCATCTGGTCAAGGACGCCAAGGGGCTCGATCCGCACACCCGCCAGAAGGCCGAATTCTACGTCAAGCAGGTCGCCAACGCGGTCTCGCCGTCGAACTTCGTGCTGACCAACCCGGAACTGTTGCGCGAGACGCTCGGCTCCAACGGCGAAAATCTCGCGCGCGGCATGCACATGCTGGCCGAGGATATTGCGGCCGGCGGCGGCTACCTCAAGATCCGGCAATCGGACACGGGGAAATTCGAGGTCGGCCGTAACCTCGCGGTCACGCCCGGCAAGGTGATCTTCGAGAACGACCTGATACAGCTCATTCAGTACGCACCGTCGACGCCGACGGTGCTGAAGACGCCGCTCCTGATCGTGCCGCCCTGGATCAACAAGTTCTACGTGCTCGATCTCACGCCGGAGAAATCCTTCATCAAATGGTGCGTCGAACAGGGGCTCACGGTGTTCGTGATCTCCTGGGTCAATCCGGACGAACGGCTCGCGAAGAAGAATTTCGAGCACTACATGCGGGAGGGTCCGCTCGCCGCGCTCGACGCGGTCGAAGCCGCGACCGGCGAAAAGAAGATCCACTGCATCGGCTATTGCGTGGGCGGCACGCTGCTGTCGATCGCGCTGGCGCATATGGCGGCGAAAGGCGTCGACCGCGTCGCCTCGGCCACGCTGTTCGCGGCACAGGTCGATTTCACGCTGGCCGGCGACCTCCAGGTGTTCGTCGACGAGGCGCAGCTTGAGGCGCTGGAAAAGCACATGGCCGAGCGCGGCTATCTCGAAGGCAACAAGATGGCCCACGCCTTCAACATGCTGCGCTCCAACGATCTGATCTGGCCCTACATCATCAACAACTACCTGCGCGGCAAGGCGCCGATGCCGTTCGATCTGTTGTACTGGAATTCCGATGCAACGCGGATGCCAGCGGCCAACCACTCGTTCTATATGCGGCAATGCTATCTCAACAACACGCTATCCAAGGGCGAGATGACGCTCGCCGGCGTCAAGCTCGACCTCAGCAAGGTCAAGGTGCCACTCTACAACCTCGCGGCGCGCGAGGACCACATCGCGCCGGCGAAGTCGGCGTTCCTGGGCTCGAAGTTCTTCGGCGGACCGGTGAAGTTCGTCCTGTCCGGCTCGGGCCACATCGCCGGCATCGTCAACCCGCCGAACAAGGTCAAGTACCAGTACTGGACCGGCGGCAAGCCTGGCGCAGCCTCGCTGGATGCCTGGCTCAAGCAGGCCAAGGAGCACCCGGGCTCGTGGTGGCCGGACTGGGTCGCGTGGCTCAGGACGCACGGCGTCGAACAGGTCCCGGCGCGCGAGCCCGGCGAGGGCAAGCTGAACCCGATCGAGGACGCTCCGGGCCGTTATGTGAAGGTGATGTCTTAACAAGCTTGGAGGGAGAGCAAGATGTCCAAAGAACTCTACTGGCTCGTGCTGACGGCAGCCATGACCGGTCTGCTCTGGGTGCCCTATATCCTCGACCGCATCATGGTGCGCGGCGCGATGGGGGCTACCGCCAATCCGTCGCCCAGCGACAAGCCGCAGTCGGCCTGGGCGCAGCGGATGATGGCCGCGCACGCCAACTAGGTCGAGAATCTGGTGGTGTTCGCGCCGCTCGTTCTGGCCGCGCAGGCGCTCAACATCCACACCGGCTCGACGGCGTTCGCCTGCGCGCTGTTTTTCTGGTGCCGGCTCATTTACGTCGCGGTCTATACCGCCGGTATCCCGGTGGCCCGCACGCTGGCGTTCGTCAGCGGCTGGATCGCGCAGATGATCCTAGCGCTGGCGATCTTCGGGATGGCCTAGCAGGTCACGGAAACAGCGCGACCTGCTCAAGCCCGAGCGACTCCGGATAGCCCAGCATCAGGTTCATGTTCTGCACCGCCTGACCCGAGGCACCTTTCACCAGGTTGTCGAGCGCCGAGATCACGATCGCGCGCCCGGGCAGGCGATCCGGGGCGACCCCGATGAAGGTCATGTTGGAGCCGCGGACGTGGCGGGTCTGCGGCGTCTGCCCGAACCGCAGGACATGCACGAACGGCTCCTTCGCGTAGTACTTCAAAAGTATCGCATGAAGGTTCTCGACCGACTGCCCGCGGGTTCCCCGCACGTAGATAGTCGAGAGAATGCCGCGGTTCATCGGCACCAGATGCGGCGTGAACGTCACCGTCACCGCGCGGCCGGCGGCCGCCGAGAACTCCTGATCGAGCTCGGCCATGTGGCGGTGATGGCCGACGCCGTAGGCGTGGAAGCCTTCGGAGACCTCGGAGAAAAGCATCTCCTCCTTGGCCGCTCTCCCCGCCCCGGTCATGCCCGACTTGGCGTCGATCACGATCTCGTCCGGCACGATGGCCTTGGCCTTAAGCAGCGGGGTCAATGCGAGTTGCGCGCAACTCGTGTAGCAGCCCGGGTTGGCGACGAGCCGCGCCTTCTTGATCGCGGCGCGATGCACCTCGACCAGCCCATAGACTGCCTCTCGCTGCAGCTTCGGCGCGTGATGCTCGTGGCCGTACCACTTCGCGTAGGCCGTGACGTCGTGGAGCCGGAAGTCGGCCGACAGGTCCACCACCTTGGTCTTCGGC
>SHVN01000064.1 GCA_009694215.1 Xanthobacteraceae bacterium | reverse complement strand
CCTTCCAGCAATGGTTTTCGAAGTCGTCTGCCATCCTACGCTCCCGTCGGCGAATTCGGCGCCCCAGCGTAGGCGAAGCCTAGCCGAGAGTGAACCCCAGCACAATTTGACCTAGCATCATTTTGCACGTCCGCTTTAGGTCCAGGCTGTATGAGAACTCATACATCAGAAAAATGTAGAAAATATAATTCCTAATCCCGCATTCCCCGGATAGCGGTCCTATTTTCGCAACGCTCATGCCGATGAATGGGCGAAAGCACCACCAAGTCTGCCAACGCTGTCGAAAAGAGTGCCGCCGCTATCGGACAAAGTGCCGTGGATATTGCCGTAAAGCCCTGCCGTGGACTTAAGCTGTTGGGCGCAACCCCCGCCTGATCACGTTGAACCCCGCCCCTGAGAAATTCAATTCCCCAGAACTACGGCGCGTCTGGCGGTGAACTGCTGGCGAGAAATATCCGGCCGACGGCTTTGCCATCGAACAGCACGTCATAGTTATCGCCGGACCAATCGCGGCCGGATCGACTGAGGCTTGTTGGTTTGAGGGTCAGTGCAGGCCCCGCATTGCGCCAGCCCGCAGCCGAACTTCGCGCTGACGAGGAAAAGATCGTTGCGCACACGTAGAGCAGCGGCGTATCCGGCGCGGCCGGCGTGCTGCGGTTCGCGCCGTTGACTTTGAGATTGATGGCGATGGTCTGAGCCTTTCCTTTGGAAGGAACTCCGGCGCGCTGGCTCCCCTACTGTTGTTTAGATTCTGTCTATTCTGCCCGTGTGCTGGACGCGGGTCGAGGCCCATCGGAGGGCTCGCGGAACCCGATTTATTTCAGTAATATGACGGCGAATTCCAACGGCGGGGGCGCCCATGAGGCTGGTAATCACGCTGTTCGTGCTGGCGGTGCTTTCAACCGCCGCCACAAGCTTTGGTTTTTCGATCTGGGACGGCCACCAGGGCCACAACGACGCCGCGCTCCGCGCCATTCATTACAACACGCAATACGATTTGAGCGCGCAGCGGCGCGTCCCCGCCGAATAGGCCGGCCGCCGGCGGAATTCTACAGCGGCGACACGTCGCCCCTCTCCCAGCCCTCGCGCGTCTGCGCGCGGAATGCGGCGAATTTCCCGCGCTCGATGGCATTGCGCATGCCCGCCATCAACTCCTGGTAATAGGCGAGATTGATCGCCGACAGCAGGATCGCACCCAGCATCTCGTTCACCCGCACCAGATGATGCAGATAGGCGCGTGAATAGGTCCGCGTCGCCTCATACGGGCTCTGCTCGTCGAGCGGCCGCGGATCGTCGCGGTGCCGCGCATTGTCGAGATTGATCTGACCCATCCGCGTGAACACCGCGCCGTGGCGGCCGTTGCGGGTCGGCATCACGCAGTCGAACATGTCGATACCCCGCGCCACGGCATCCAGCAGATCGCCGGGCGTACCCACGCCCATGAGGTAGCGAGGCCGGTCGACGGGCAATTCCCCTGCGGTTTCCTCCGCGACACTGAGCATCACCTCTTGCGGCTCGCCGACCGCGAGCCCGCCGATGGCGTAACCGGCAAAGCCGATGTCCTTCAGCGCGCGGGCGCTCTGCGCTCGCAAATCCGCGTCGTCGCCGCCCTGCACGATGCCGAACAGCGCGCGCCCAGGGGGCGCCTGCTCGAAAGCGCGCTTGCAGCGCTCCGCCCAGGCGAGCGACAGCCGCATCGCGCGTTCGATCTCGGCCCTATTGTTCGGCAGCTTGATGCACTCATCGAGCTGCATGACGATGTCGGCGCCGAGCAGCGCCTGAATCTCGATGGCGCGCTCGGGCGTCAGTTCCACTATCGCGCCATCGATGTGCGAACGGAAGGTGACGCCATTGTCCGTGATCTTCCGCAGCTCCGACAGCGACATCACCTGGAAGCCGCCGGAATCGGTCAGGATCGGCCGTGCCCAGTTCATGAACCTGTGCAGACCGCCGAGCGCCGCGATCCGCTCCGCGCCCGGCCGCAGCATCAGGTGATAGGTGTTGCCCAGGAGCATCTCGGCGCCGGTCGCGCGCACCTCCTCCGGCTTGAGTCCCTTCACGGTCGCCTGCGTGCCGACCGGCATGAACGCCGGCGTCTGCACGGCGCCATGCGGCGTAGCAATTTCGCCGCGGCGGGCCGCGCCGTCGGTCGCGATCAGGCGAAAGGAGAAAGCATCGGTCATTGAGCCACCTTTACGGCGCGGAACAGCAAGCACGCATCGCCGAAGGAATAGAAACGATAGCCCTCCTCGATGGCGTGCGCATAGGCGCCCTTCATCGCATCGAGGCCGCAGAACGCCGACACCAGCATGAACAGGGTCGAGCGCGGCAGATGGAAGTTCGTCATCATCACGTCCACCGCCTTGAACCGATATCCGGGGGTGATGAAGATCGATGTTTCGCCGGCGAACGCGCGAATGGTGCCGTCCTCGTCCGCCGCGCTCTCGATCGTCCGCAGCGCGGTCGAGCCGACCGCCACGATCTTCCCGCCGTGGGCGCGCACGGCGTTGAGCGCGTCCGCCGTACCGGCGGTCACCACAGCGTGCTCGGCGTGCATTGCGTGCCCGGCCGTATCGTCCGCATGCACCGGCAGGAACGTGCCCGGGCCGACATGGAGCGTGACCTTGTGCACGGCCACGCCGCGCGTGGCGAGTTTGTTCAGCAAATCATCGGTAAAATGCAGGCCCGCGGTCGGCGCCGCGACCGAGCCTTCATCACGCGCGAAGAGTGTCTGGTAGTCGATGCGGTCCCGCGCGTCGGGTTTGCGCTTCGAGGCGATATAGGGCGGCAGCGGCATATCGCCCCGCTCGGCAATGGCCTGATCCAGCACCGGTCCATGAAATGCAAACAACAGCGTGACTTCGCCACCCTCGCCCTGGCCCTCCACCGTGGCATCGAGCTGGCCCAGGGAGCAGACCTTGCCTTCCTCGCCGAAGCGGACGACGTCGCTCGGGGCGAGCTTTTTCGCGGGCCGCACCAAAGCCCGCCAGCGTGAGCCGTCGAGGCGCTCCGTCAGCGTCGCCTCGATTTTGGGTTCGGTGTCGCGGCCGATGCGCCGGCCGGTCAGCCTGGCCGGGATCACCTTGGTGTCGTTGACCACCAGCGCGTCGCCGGGCGACAGCAATTGCGGCAGATCGCGCACGCCGCGATCCTCCAGCGCGCCCCCCGGCTGCACCACGAGCAGCCGCGCCGCGTCGCGCGGCGAAACGGGCCGCAGCGCAATGCGCTCGGGCGGGAGGTCAAAATCGAACAGATCGGTGCGCATTTCGGATGTCATCGCCCGCGAAGGCGGGCGATCCAGTATTCACCGCGGCAGGATACTGGATGCCCCGCCTTCGCGGGGCATGACAGCAGAGAGTTCTGCGACGCTACTTCTTGGCGTCGGCGGCTACCGTCGCCTTGACGATCTTGTCGGGATCGCGCACCGGCTCGCCGCGCTTGATCTTATCGACGTTTTCCATGCCCTCGATCACGTTGCCCCAGGCGGTGTACTGGTTGTCGAGGAAAGCCGCGTCGCCGAAGCAGATGAAGAACTGGCTGTCGCCGGAATTGGGATCCTGCGCGCGCGCCATCGACACCGTGCCGCGCACATGCGGCTCCTTGTTGAACTCGGCCTTAAGCTTCTTGCCCGAGCCGCCGGTGCCGGAGCCGTGCGGGCAGCCGGTCTGCGCCATGAAGCCGTCGATCACGCGGTGAAACACGATGCCGTCGTAGAAGCCCTCGCGGACCAATTCCTTGATGCGCGCGACGTGGCCGGGCGCGAGGTCCGGACGCATCGCGATCACCACGCGGCCCCTAGTGGTGTCGAGGATCATCGTGTCTTCGGGACTAGCCATGCGTCTTAAGCCTTTCGTTGTTGTCGTGTGTCGTGAATATGGAATGTGATCGGCCGGCCTGCATTCGCCTCGCCGAGGCTTGCCGACAGCGGTAGCGGCGAGCAGCGCGCGAGCGCCGCCAGCACCGCGCTATGATAGGCCGTGCGCTCCTCGTCTGAGACATTCGGCGTCTGGTAGATGATGCGGGCGCCGAAAATCTCGCCGTTGCGCTTGAACGAGACCCGAACCGTCAATGCCATGCCGGAGCGCGCCTCAAAAAGCGGCGGCCATCGCCAGCAACCGCGCATCGCCTGCCGGACGTCGGCGAGCGTGTTGAGCTGACCGTTCGGCGCGGCCGGCCGGTCGAGTGCCGTCGCGGGCAGCGCCACTACCGCCAACATCACCGCACCGAGAGCCAGACTGAGCCGCATCTCCGTCCGCTACTTCTCGATGGTTGTCTTCTTGACGAAGTCGAGCTTGCCGAAGTCCTTCGTCAGATAAGCGTTGCCTTCCATCTGGATGCGGCCCTGGTCGGGACCGCGGCCAAGCGACGCGCCTTCGCCATATTCGGCGTTGAGCGCGTCCACCACGTTCATGCCCGTGACCACCCGGCCGAACGGGGAAAATCCCTGGCTGTCGAGACTCGCATTGTCGCCGAAGTTGATGAACACTTGGCTGGTGCGGGTGTTCGGCCCTGCCATCGCGTAGGTGATATAGCTGCGCTTGTTGCTTTGCTTGACCGGATCGTCCTGAAGTTTTGCATCACGCCAAGGCGCCGATACCTTCGGATCGCCGTTGATGCCGAACTGCACCATGAAGCCCGTGATCACGCGGAAAAAGCGCACGTTGTCGTAGAATCCGTTCTTGACGAGGTTGTAGAAGCGGTCGGCGCCGTTCGGCGCCCAGTCGCGGTTCACCTCGATGACAAACACGCCCTTGCTGGTGTCGAACTTGGCCTTGTAGGTCGGCGGCGCCTGTTCGCGCAGCGCCGCCGGATTGGCGAGGTTCGCCGATTGGCTGAACGCCGGCGCGGCGAAGACGGCAAGCAGCAACGCGAGCGTAATGAGCGGGCGACGCATGTCAGTGAACTCCTTGGATGGACGTTTCATTGTGCACGATCTTGTCCGACCTTCCTTCGCCCTCCGAAGCGGGCTTCGCGAAGGCGGGAAACCGGTTCCCATCCCGGATTAGGTCCGGGACAGGCATTTTCGGGATCATGCCCTAGATTCCTGGTTTGCTAGCGAACCTCTTCTTCAGGCGAACCGCGACCGGCGCGGGCACGAAGCTGGCGACATCGCCGCCCATGCTGGCGATCTGGCGCACCAAAGTGGCGGTGATCGGGCGGGACGCCGGCGACGCCGGCAAAAAGACGGTCTGCACATCGGGCGCCATGGCGCCGTTCATGCCGGCCATCTGCATCTCATAGTCGAAGTCGCTGCCGTCGCGCAGACCCCGGATCAGGGCCGTCGCGCCGGCGCGCTGGGCAGCGGTCACGACTAGCCCGTCGAAGGTGACGAACTCCAGCGTGCAGCCCTGCTCCTTGGCCAGCGGGCCGCAGGTCTCCTCCAGCATGGCGCGGCGCTCCGCCGTCGGAAACAACGGCGTCTTGCCGGGATGGATGCCGATCGCCAGCACCAGCGTATCGGTCAGCCGGACGGCCTGGCGAACCACATCGATGTGGCCGTTGGTGACCGGGTCGAAGGACCCAGCGTAGAGCGCGATCCGAGGCATGACCGGCGGTCTAACCCGCCGTGCCGCGCGCGGCAAGTGCACCTCCGGCACTCGGCCTAAAATAACCAACGATTTCAATATCAAAGCTCGGAACCACGGACAGGCGGTAAAACGCCGAAATGTGATCCATGTCACTGAACCCATTGGCCCCTTCGTGCGACCAATCATGGAAGAGACCGCGTAAGCGGCTATTCGACAGGGGCGTCTCATGAAGAAGATTTTTGGATCCATTTCAGCGGTTGCGCTTGCGGCATTGATCGCGGGCACGGTACCGATTCTGGCGAGCTTCAGCGACCAGGTGGTTGCGAAGGCGCCGATGCATAGCGGCAAGGGCGACCGGCTCGACATTCGGCCGCTCGGCGCCCAGTGCTCTGAGAATGCATGGCCGTATTACGAGGCGAACTGCCTGCGCGACACGCGGGCGGCGATGGGCAAGGTCAAGCCGGCGCGGGTCGTCAGCGCAGACCGGGTTCAAATCGCGCGCTAGCTTTCAGATCGGCCGCTAAGAGAACCGCCGCACCGCCAGCACGGCATTGAGCCCGCCGAAGGCGAAGGTATTCGACAGCGCCGCGTCGACCCGTATCGCGCGCGCCTCGTTCGGCACGCAATCGAGATCGCAGGCCGGATCCGGCCCGAGATAATTGATCGTCGGCGGCACGAGCCCCTCGCGGATCGACATCAACGTCGCCACGAGCTTCAGCGCGCCGGCGGCGCCCAGCGCGTGGCCGATCATCGATTTATTGGACGAGATCGCGAGATTTTTCGCATGCGCCCCGAACGCGCGCTTGAGCGCCTCGGTCTCGGTCGCGTCGTTGGCTGCGGTGCTGGTGCCGTGCGCGTTGACGTATCGAATAGCGGAGGGCTCAAGTCCGCCGTATTTCAGCGCGGCGTCGATCGCGCGGCCCATGCTGCCGGCGTCGGGGCTGAGCAGATCGCCGGCGTCCGCGCTCATGCCGAAGCCCACGATCTCGCACAGAATGTTCGCCGAACGCTTCTGCGCGTGTTCGAGGCTCTCGATCACCATGACGGCCGCACCCTCGCCGATCACCAGTCCCTTACGGTCGCGCGAGAACGGCCTGCAGGTTTCGGGGGCGAGCACGCGCAACGCCTCCCAGCCCTTCATCGTGCCGAACGCGATGCAAGCCTCGGCACCGCCGGTGACGGCGACCGGCGCTTGGCCTCCACGAACCATCTGGAACGCGAGCCCGATGGCGTGCGTCGCCGATGCGCAGGCGCTCGCCACAACGAAGGCCGGCCCGCGCAATCCGCAGGACATGGACATCTGGCTCGCCGGCGCGTTCACCATCAGCCGCGGGATAGTGAGGGGATGAAGCCGCTTGGCGTTGTCGCGATAGAGTCGCCGGTAATTCTCGTCCTGCGTCGATTGCCCGCCGACCCCGCAGCCGATGATGGTCGCGGTCTGTTCCGAAAGCCCGCCGTCGAAAGTCAGACCTGAGTGCGCGATCGCCTCGCGCGTCGCGATCACGCCGAATTGCGCCACGCGATCGAGCGGCGAGACCTCGCGTTCATCGAAAAACTTGAGCGGATCGTAATCCTTGACCTCGGCGACCACCTTCTTGGCCATTTGATCGGTCGGGATGGTGACCGCGGGCGCGATGCCGCAGACGCCGCGAGACAGATTTGACCAGTAGGATTCGGCGGTGTGGCCGATCGACGACAGGACGCCCCAGCCCGTGACGACGACCCGGTGAGCCTTCTACGATTTTCCGGTGATCTTCTTGATCGCTGCGACGATCTCGCCCACCGTCTCGAACTCGAGCTTGGCGTCGTTGGCATTGAAAGGAATCTGAATGTCGAACTTCGCCTCCAGATCGAAGATCATCTCGACCGCCATGAGCGAGTCGATGCCGATCTCGTCAAGCCAGTCGGCCATCTGGAGATTGCGTTTATCAGGCGGAAGCTTCTTGCCAATGAGTGCGGTCACCTCGGCCGTTCGTCACCCATCGCGCGCTCCGCTTGCCTGCCACTGTTCACCCGCAGGAATATCCGCGGCCACCCTACATTTAGCGCCGACCAGCGCGCCTTCGCCGATGCTGACGTGCGCCGCCACCCCGACCTGGCCCGCCAGCGTCACATGGTCGCCAAGCATGACGCCGCCGGACAGCCCACATTCGGCGACGATGATGCAGTGCCGGCCGATCGTGCAGTTGTGGCCGATCTGCACGAGATTGTCGATCTTGGTGCCCTCGCCGATCACCGTGTCGCCGCTGCCGCCGCGGTCGATCGTGGTGTTGGCGCCGATTTCGACATTGTCCTGCACGATGACGCGGCGAAGCTGCGGAACCTTGATGTGGCCCTTCGCGCCCGACTGGTAGCGGAACCCTTCCTGGCCGATGCGGCAACCGGCATGCAGGATGACGCCGTCGCCGATCAGCGCATGGACCACCGAGGCGCCGGGACCGACAGAGCAGTCGCGGCCGATCTGCACGTCCGGCCCGATGACGGCAGTGGCGCCGATCACGGTGCCCTGGCCGATGCCGGCGCGCGGGCCGATCACCGCGCCCGGATCGACGGTCGCGCCGGCCTCGATGTCCGCTGTCGGATGCACGATTGCACCTTCGGCGATTCCCTCGGCCTCAAATAGCGAACGCGGACGGAGCGAACCGGGATAGAGCCTGCGCGCCACCGTGACGAAGTCGCGAAACGGCTCCGGCGTGACCAGCACGGTCAGCCCGGCTGGCGCGCGTCCGGCCAGCCGCTCGTTGGTCAGGCAGACGCCCGCGCCGGTCAGCGCCAGCCGATCGAGATTCTTGTCGCTGTCGACGAACGTCAGATCGGAGTAGCGCGCCCGCTCAAGCGCGGCGATGCCGGAGATGACACCGTCGAACCGCCCGCCATCGCGCGGAACGGCGCCGGTCAGCTCCACGATCTCGCGGACGGTCAACCCCGATGGTTGCGGAAAGAACTGGGCCATGCGGGCGGACCATATGCGAAGGCGAAGGGGCGGTGAAGGGCCGAGGCTCTACACCGGCACGCCGGTCGCATCGTAGGTAAACAGCCACTCGTAGCGCGCCGTCACCTTGTCTTCCTGCCATTCGCGCGTGACGTAGGCCTCGGCGCCCGCGGCATGCGCCATTTCGGGATTGTGGAAACGCCTGGTGTTTTCGATCGAGGCCTGCACGCACTTGTTGGCGCGCTCCCGCCGCACCGCCTCGTAACGCTGCAAGGCTTGCGGCTCCACGCCATATTTGTTCACGCAGCGGCCGAGCACGAGGCCGTCCTCCAGCGCCATCACCGCGCCCTGCGCCATCATCGGCAACATCGAATGGCACGCGTCGCCCAGGAGCGTGACGCGCGCTTGGGTCCAGACCGGCATCGGCGGCCGGGCGAACAGCGCCCATTTGTAAGGCGTGTCGCCGCTGCGGATCATGGCGTGGATATCGGGATGCCAGTTGCGGAAATCGTTGCAGAACTCGTCGGCGCTGCCTTGCACCGTCCAGCTTTCCACCCGCCAGTCGTCGCGTTCCAGGAGACCGACAAGGTTGAGCAACTGCCCGCCCCGTACCGGATAGTGCACGCAATGCAAGCCCGGCCCGACCCAGTTGGTGCCGACGTCGAGCTTGATGCCGGTCGGCACGCGCTCGCGCGGCACCAGCACGCGCCAGGCGACGATGCCGGTAAACTCCGGCCGGTCGGCGCCGAACAGGGCTGCACGAACCCGCGACTGCACGCCGTCTGCGCCGATGACGATGGGTGCCGTGACCGTCGCGCCGCCTTCGAACGCGATGATCGCGGCAGCGTCGTTTTGCGTGATGCCGATGCATTTGCGGCCGAGATGGATCGCGTCGGGCCGCTCACGCCGGATAGCATCCAGCAGAACCGTGTGCAGATCGCCGCGATGGAACATCATGTAGGGAAAGCCGTAGCGTTTGACCGACTCGCCGCCGAGATCGAACAACTTCCAGGTCTGCCCGGTGCTCCAGAGCCGGATTTCCTTACCCGAAACGATCACGCCGACCTTCTCGATCGCCGGCCCAAGTCCGAGCGCATAGAGCACGCGCGTGCCGTTCGAGCTGATCTGGACGCCCGCGCCAAGCTCCTTGAGCTCCGGCGCCTGCTCATACACATCGACGCCGATTCCCTGCCGGATCAGCGCAAGCGCCGCGGTCAGGCCCCCGATGCCGGCGCCGACGATTGCAACATTGCCACTCATGTCCGTCTGAAACTCCGTCCCCGGCCTTGTGCCGAGGCTACCCGTCTTAATACCCTATCCGCACCAAAGCCGTAGGCGGCGGAGTCTTGGGGTGCAACGCATGGCTGGCATTCGCTCGGTTCGGGCCACAATCCTGGGTCTTGCCGTCCTCGCCTGCTGGCTGGCCGTGCTGACCTTGCCTGCGCCTGCGCAGAACGCGCCGACCCGCGAAGAACTCGCGGTCTATGCCGGCCTGCACGAGGCCGCCGCCAAGGGCGACGTCGTGGAAATCGAAAAGCTCATCGCCGAGGGCGAGAAGCCCAACATCCAGGACTCCAAGAGCCGCACGCCGCTGCATGTCGCCGCCTACATGAAGCAGCCCGCCGCCGCCCGCGCGCTGCTGAGACTCGGCGCCAATCCGAACGCTCTGGAGATCGACCGCTACGACATCGTCACCATCGCGGCGGTGGCCAACGACCTCGACATGCTCAAAGCCTCGCTCGATGGCGGCGCGAGCGCCCAAAATATCACCAGCCGCTACGACGGCATTGCGCTCATTGCGGCGGCGCATATCGGCCACGTCGACGTGGTCAAGATGCTGATCGCCGCCAAGGCGCCGCTCAACCACGTCAACAACCTCGGCTGGACCGCGCTGATGGAGGCGGTCGTGCTCGGCAACGGCGGCGCCAACCACACCGCCACGGTCCGTGCGCTGGTCGAGGCAGGCTGCGACGTCAACATCGCCGACAAGCAAGGCGCCACGCCGCTGCAGCACGCCCGCCGGCGCGGCTATGTCGAGATGGCGCGCATCCTCGAAAATGCAGGAGCCCACTGATGACGAATTGGCTTCCACGGCTGGCACTTGCGCTGACCTGCCTCGCCGCCTGTGCTGGCGTCGCGGGGGCACAGCCCTATCTGAGCCGCGTGATCACCATCGTCGTGCCGGTGGCGCCCGGCGGCGTCTCCGATACGCTCGCCCGCGCGCTGGCTCTGCGGCTCACGCAGTCGCTTGGACAGCAGGTGATCGTCGAAAACCACGGCGGCGCGGCGCATACGATCGGAGCCGCGGCGGTCGCGAAGTCGGCACCCGACGGCTACACGCTGCTGCTCACCGGGGGCACGGCGCTGATCCCAAGCCAGTACAAAAGCCTGCCCTACGACACCGAGAAGGATTTGGCCCCGGTATCCGGCCTCATCACCAATAGCCAGGGCGTGGTGAGCAACCCCGCGCTGCCGGTGAGCAACGTCGCCGAACTGGTCGCGCTCGCCAAATCGAAGCCAGAGGGCCTGAATTACGCCAATTTCGGCGCCGGCGGTCAGTTCAACATGGCGCTCCTGTCGAGCATGACCGGCGCGAAGTTCGTCGGCGTGCCCTACCGCGGTTCGGCACCGGCGATGAACGACGTGATCGCCGGCCACGTGCCGATGATGGTAGTGAGCGTCGGCCTGGCCTCCCCTCAGGCTCGCGCCGGGAACGCGTGATCCGCGACGCCAACATCAAGGTCGATTGAACCGCATGACCGAAAAGCTCGAGCTCAGCATCGCGCTCTCCGACAACGAGAACACCCGCGCCATCCTCGATGGCCGGATTGCACCTTACGCCATCAAGCTGCATCCCACCGCGCTACATCCGTCCGAAATGTTCTGGCGGCAGCTCAAGTTCGCCGAATTCGACGTCTCGGAAATGTCGATGTCGTCGCTGACCATCGCGACGTCGCATGCGCCTACGGAGTGGGTCGCGCTGCCGGTGTTCACCACGCGCGAGTTCTTCCATCTGCGCGCGCTCGTGCGCGTCGCCTCGGACATCCAGTCGCCGGCCGACCTAAAGGGCAAGCGCGTGGGCGTGCCGGAATACCAGCAGACCGCCGCGATCTGGGGCCGCGGCGTGCTGCAGCACGAATTCGGCGTGCATCCGCGCGAGATCGAATGGTTCATGGAGCGCACCGAAGACACAAGCCACGGCGGCGCGACCGGCTTCAAGCCGCCCGACGGCGTCACCGTCAACCGCATCCCGCAAACCACCAACATCGGCGAGCTGATGGTGCGCGGCGAACTTGACGCGACGCTGCTTTATCTCACCAACCTCAATCTGGTGGACCGGAGCCGCATCGACCTCGCCGGCGACAGCCGCTTTCGCCCACTGTTCGACCGCGCCGCTGAGGCGAAGCGCTATTTCGCCAAAACCGGCATCTACCAGATCAACCACGGCATGGTGATCCGCCGCTCGATCTTCGAGCGCCACCCCTGGACCGCGCTCAACATCTACAACGCCTTCGCGGCGGCCCGCGCCGCCGTCATCCGCGCACGCGACACGTCGCTGCACCGGCATTTCGAGCCAGGCCTCATCGGCGATGACGTTCGGCGCGCGCTGGCGACCGATCCGATGGTCTATGGCGTCAAAGCCAACCGCAACGTGCTCGAGACCATCACCCAATACGTCCACGAACAGGGCCTGACCGCGCGCCGCGTCGCGTTGGAGGAGATTTTTGCACCGAGCACGATGGATTTGTAAGGCGCGGAAAGCCATGCCCGGATGCCCGACGCCTACCCCAACGTTCCAAAAAACGGGATTGCGTTAACCATCTAAGCATCAGCCCATATTGGCATTCGGACTATCAGGAGGGGATCATGCATAAAGGTGTGTTGGCAGCCGCCGGGCTGGCGCTGGCAGCGGCGGTTTCGTTGGTTTCAGCACCTGCCGAGGCGATGGCGATTTCCGCCCCAGCGGCGCTTAAGGGCGCGAGCGACAGCGCTCGCCTGGCCGAGCCGGTTCACTATTGGGATTGCTCAAGGTCAGCACGTCAACCTGCCGCAACTTCGTGACGATCTCTTAAGCCGTGTGTCTCTTCCTTGGCATTCTTCAGTCCTTCATCAGGCCATAAGCCATACATCAGGGAGGACCACTTCTCAGGGGGCAAACCACCGGCCAAGCCCCTGCCCTGCCACGCCCGGTTGTGCCCGCGCGACGTCAGGCCGCGCCTGACATCGCCCGCAATGAACTGATAGGATGGCGGACTGAACAACCGGACCAACGCGGGAGGACAAAGATGATGGTGGTGAGAGCCCTGTTTGCGGCATCGCTTTGCGCCGGATGGGCGTTGCACGGAATCGATCTCGCGCACGCGCAATCCCAGGCCTATCCCAACCGGCCGATCAAGATCGTCGTGCCGTTCCCCGCGGGCGGACCGACCGACGGCATGGCGCGCATCATCTCGGATCGGCTCGGCACGGTGCTGGGCCAGAGCATCGTGATTGAGAACCGCGGCGGCGGCGCTGGAGGCAGCGTCGGCGCTAAGGTAGTCGCGAGCGCCGAGCCGGACGGCTACACCATCCTCCTCACACCGGGGGGAGCGCTGACGACCGGCCCCGCCGTGCACCCAAACATCGGCTACGATCCAGCCAAGGTGTTCACGCCGGTCGGCCTGATCATCGAAACGCCGCTCATCGTTTCGGCGCACGAGGACCTGCCCGTTAAATCGCTCGCCGAGGTCGTGACCTACGCCAAGGCCAATCCGGGCAAAATCAGCTGGGGCTCGCAAGGGTTCGGCGTGGCACCGCACCTCCTCCTCGAACTATTCAAGCTCGAAGCCGGCATCAACGTCGTGCATGTGCCCTACCGCGGAACGGCGCCCATGCTCGCCGCCATTGTGGCGGGTGAAGTCCAGATGGTCGCAGACCCGATGACCACCAGCCTGCCGCACGTCCAATCCGGCAAGCTCCGCGCGCTGGCAATCGCCGGTGACGAACGCAGTCCAAAACTGCCCGGCGTGCCGACCACCAAGGAGGCGGGCTATCCCAAGCTCAACTCGCCGTTCTGGCTGGGCGTCGTGGCGCCGGCCGGGACGCCGCCCGCCATCATCGACAAGCTCAACGCCGCGTTCCGCGAAAGCCTCGCCCCCGCGGAGACGCGCACGCGCCTTGCCACGCTCGGCGCCGAGATTAAGATCGGCACGCCGGCCGAGTTCGGCAAGATGCTCGCCAGCGAGCTTGCGCTATGGACCGGCGTCGTGAAGGCCGCCAACATCAAGGTGGAGTGAGACGGATCGCGGGCCTCCGCCATGCATTAGTGCGGCGGACTGCGGCTGACGCCACTCCCCGGAAGGCGAACATGACGGCGCTCCTTCGAACCTGCCTGATCGCGATGCTCTGCGCCGCATCGGCGCCGATGGCCGCCGCTCCGGCGCATGCCCAGAACTATCCCAGCCGGCCGATCAAGGTGATCGTGCCATTCCCACCCGGCGGCCCCACCGACGGGATGGCACGCATCATCTCGGACCGGCTCGGCGTCCTGCTTGGGCAAAGCATCGTGGTGGAAAACCGCGGCGGCGGCGCGGGCGGCAGCGTCGGTGCCAAGACAGTCGCTAGCGCGGATCCCGACGGCTACACCATCCTGATGACGCCCGGCGGATCGCTGACCTCCGGCCCGGCCGTGCACAAGAACATCGGCTACGACCCGCTGAAGGTATTCACGCCGGTCGGCCAGCTCATCGTCACGCATCAGTTCCTCTGCGTGCACCCAAGCCTGCCGGTCAAAACGCTTCCCGAATTCGTGGCCTATGCCAAGGCCGATCCGGGCAAGATCGCCTACGGCACGCAGGGCTTCGGCACCGGAACGCACCTGCTCAACGAACTGCTTAAGCTCGAAGCCGGCATCGACATCGTCCACGTGCCTTATCGCGGGACCGCCCCCATGCTCGCCGCCATACTGGCCGGCGAGGTCCAGATGGTCATCGATCCCAGCACCACCGTCCTGCCTCACATCCAGGCCGGCCGGGTGCGCCCGCTCGCCGTCGTCACCAATGAGCGAAGCCCGAAATTGCCGGACGTGCCGACCACCGCGGAGGTTGGCTATCCGAAGCTGAATTCGCCGTTCTGGCTTGGGGTGGTGGCGCCGGCCGGCACTCCTCCCGAGATCGTCAACAAGCTGAACGCGGCGTTCCGCGAAAGCCTGAACGATCCCGCGACGCGCCAGCGGCTCGCTATGCTTGGCGCCGAGATCAAGATCGACACGCCGGAAGCCTTCGGCAAGATGATCGCCAGCCAGCTCGCACTTTGGAATGGCGTGGTTGCAGCTGCCGGAATTAAGAGCGGCGACTAGGGCGCAGCGGTGCCTTACCCGCCGTTCTCCGGTTCGCCCTCTTCGCCGATGCGCTCGACCGAGACTACCTTCTCGTCGTCGGCGGTGTTGAACACGATCACGCCCTGGGTCGAGCGGCCGGCGATGCGGATGCCGTTCACCGGGCAGCGGATCAGTTGCCCGCCGTCGGTCACCAGCATGAGCTGATCAGCCTCTTCGACCGGGAACGAGGCGACCAGCCGGCCGATCTTGTCCTTGATCGTCTCGGAGCCTTTCTTGCCCTCCCAGATTGCCATCGCAACGATGCCTTTGCCGCCGCGATTGGTGATCCGGTATTCATATGACGACGAGCGCTTGCCGTAGCCGCGCTCCGACACCGTCAGGATGAACTGCTCGGTCGCCGACATCTCGACATAGCGCTGCTCGCCGAGCTCGATGGTACTGGCGGCCGTTTCCAGCGCCTCCTCGGCGTCGGCCACGGCCTCCTCCAGCTCGTCGCCATTCTGGCTGCGCCGCACGGCGCTGGCGCGCTTGAGATAGGCCATGCGCTCCTCGGCGCTGACGTCGAGATGGCGCACAATGGACTGCGAGATCACCCGGTGGCCTTCGGCGAGGTTGATGCCGCGCACGCCCATCGAGGTACGGCCCTGAAACACACGCACGTCGGTGACCGCGAAACGGATGCACTGGCCCTGCGCGGTGGTCAGCAGCACGTCGTCCTTCTCCGAGCAGACCTGCACGTCGAGGATGCCCTCGCCCTCGGCGAGCTTCATGGCGATGATGCCGGAGCGCCGCACGTCGACGAAGTCCGAAAGCTTGTTGCGCCGGACGGTGCCTTTGGTGGTGGCGAACATCACATCGAGGTTGCCCCAAGTGCCTTCGTCCTCGGGCAGCGGCAGGATCGAGGTCATCAGTTCTCCCTGCTCGATCGGCAGGATGTTGATCAACGGCTTTCCGCGCGCCTGCGGCGCCGCCAGCGGCAGCCGCCACACCTTTTCCTTATAGACGCGGCCGTGCGAGGAGAAGAACAGCACCGGCGTATGCGTCGAGGCGACGAACAGCCGCGATACGAAATCCTCGTCGCGCGTCTGCATGCCCGAGCGGCCCTTGCCGCCGCGCCGCTGCATCCGGTAGGTCGAGAGCGGCACGCGCTTGACGTAGCCGAGATGCGACACCGTCACCACCATGTCCTCGCGGTGGATTAGGTCCTCATCCTCGACCTCGCCCTCCGCCTCGGCGATGACAGTGCGGCGCGGAGTGGCAAACTCGTCGCGGACCTCCTTCATCTCGTCCTTGACGATCGCCTGGATGCGCGCGCGCGAGCGCAGGATGTCGAGGTAATCGGATATCTCCTTGGACAGCTTGTCGAGCTCGTCCTTGATCTCGTCGCGGCCGAGCGCGGTGAGCCGCTGCAAGCGCAGATCGAGAATCGCCTTGGTCTGCTCGGCGGTCAGCCTGGCGGTGCCGGCGGACGACATGCGGTGGCGCGGGTCGTCGATCAGTGCGATCAGCTCGGCCGCGGTGTTGGCCGGCCACTCGCGCTCCATCAACTTGTCGCGCGCCTCATTGGCGTCCTTCGAGGAGCGGATCAGCTTGATCACCTCGTCGATGTTGGCAACCGCAATCGCAAGACCGACCAAGATATGCGCGCGATCGCGCGCCTTGCCGAGCCGGAACTTGGTGCGCCGGGAGATCACCACCTCGCGGAACGCGATGAACGCGACCAGCATATCCTTCAGCGTCATCACCAGCGGACGACCGCCGTCGAGCGCCACCATGTTGGCGCCGAACGAGGTCTGCAGCGGCGTGAAGCGGTAGAGCTGATTGAGGACCACATCCACCATGGCCTCGCGCTTGAGCTCGATCACCACACGGTAGCCGTCGCGGTCGGATTCGTCGCGCAGCTCGGCGATGCCCTCGATCTTCTTCTCGCGCACCAACTCGGCCATTCGCTCGATCATCGTGGCCTTGTTCACCTGGTACGGGATTTCCGAGATGATGATTGCTTCGCGCTCCTTGCGGATGGTCTCGATCTCGACCTTGCCGCGCATCACGATGGAGCCGCGGCCGCTCAGATAGGCGCTGCGGATGCCCTCGCGCCCGAGGATGATGCCGCCGGTCGGGAAGTCCGGGCCCGGCACGATCTTGATCAGCTCATCGAGGCCGAGCGCGGGGTCGTCGATCAGGGCCACGCAGGCGTCGATTACCTCGCCGAGATTGTGCGGCGGGATGTTGGTCGCCATGCCGACCGCGATGCCGCCTGCTCCGTTGACCAGCAGATTGGGGAAGCGCGCCGGCAGAACCACCGGTTCGTGTTCGTTGCCGTCGTAGTTGGCTTGGAAATCGACCGTGTCCTCGTCGATGTCGTTGAGCAGCGACATCGCGGGCTTCGCCAACCGGCATTCGGTGTAGCGCATCGCCGCTGCAGCATCGCCATCGACCGAGCCGAAGTTGCCCTGGCCGTCGATCAGCATCAGGCGCATTGAGAAATCCTGCGCCATGCGCACCAGCGCGTCGTAGATCGCGCTGTCGCCGTGCGGATGGTATTTGCCCATCACGTCTCCGACCACGCGCGCCGATTTGACGTATTTCTTGTCGGGCGTGTGGCCCTGCTCGTGCATCGAATAGAGGATACGCCGGTGCACAGGCTTGAGCCCGTCGCGCACGTCGGGCAGCGCGCGCGACACGATCACGCTCATCGCGTAATCGAGATAGCTGCGCTTCATCTCCTCGACGATGGAAACGGGGCGTACGTCCGAGGACGTTCCCCCGGTGGGGTTTTCGGCGTCGGCCAAGGGCAAATATCCTGGGGGATTGTTGTTGGTTAGATGGACGTTTTCTGACGCGAATCTAGTGTTGATGGGAATAACTGATTCATGGCCGCGATGCCACACCAAAACGAGGCGCCGTACACGCTCATTTATTACATAAAATCAGTTGGTTAGAAGCAGCGCATCCGGCCCCGGAAATGGCCGCTAAAAGGCCATCTTCAAGCCCGCCCGCACGGTCTGCGCCTGCACCCGTCCGGAGGCGTTCTGGGTGCCGTATTCAAGCTCCGCGCTAACGCCGTTCAGGCCCCGCGCCCGCAGGCCCAGGCTGGTGTTGACCGTGCTCCGCGTCGCCGACGCCTGCGAGAGCGTCGAGGTCATGGTCGCGCCGATGTCGGCGTAATACATCGATTGCTGGAACGCGCCGTCGAGCGCGTGGCGGAATTCCGCCCGCGCTATCGGCGTCAGTATGCCCAACTCATCGGGATGTCGTAGGAGCCGCGCAGGCCGAGCGTGCCGGCAGGGTCTGGAAGGCCGTCGCGTTGTACGTCAGCAACTCCGCGCTGGCCCCCGGGCGGAATAAGCATCGATCTGCGCCGACATGAAATCCACCCGCACATAGGGCGCTAGGCGCAATGCGTCGTACTTCACCTCGTAGCCAGTGCTGACCGCCCCGAAAAAGTAGCCGCCTGTGCGGAAGCCGGAAACGATGGCGCTATCGTCAGCGACCCAGCGCCTGTTGTCGTAGTCGAGCCTGCCGCGACCGATCGCCGCATCGACGAACCACGGATCGAGACCCCGCCGGGCACAGATCAAAACGGAATCTCATCGTCCATGTCGCCACGCTTTCCGGCGCCGGGCATCGCGGGCTTGCGGGCGGGCGTGGCGCCCTGCGAGCCGAAGCTGTCGTCGGAGTCCGACGCGCCGCCGCCACGCGTGTCGAGCATGGTGAGCGTTGAGTTGAAATTCTGCAGCACCACCTCGGTCGAATATTTTTCGACGCCATCCT
>SHVN01000063.1 GCA_009694215.1 Xanthobacteraceae bacterium | reverse complement strand
TGTCGGCGTCATGGTGCGTTCGGCAGCCGAAATGCTGGCCGTGCTGAACGCCAATCCGTTTCCCAATGCAGAACCGAAACACGCACACGCAATTTTCCTGGACAAGCCTCCGCCCGCCGATGCGCTCGCCGATGTTTCCAGACAGCAGGATGAGCAATTGCGCCTTGGGAAAAAAAGAGATTTTCGTTCACTACCCCGGCGGCATGGGCCGCTCGAAACTGAGAATTCCAGCCGCTAAGACAGGCACCGCACGCAACATGAACACGGTCGCCGAACTCGTGGAGATCGCCTCGAAGCCGTGAACGGCGGGACGGTTCCAGCCCCTGCAAAAACCGCCCTCAGGCTGCTGCTGAAGTCCTTCGTCGAGGACTGAATTCTCAAATTGCACCAGAACCTTACAGTTCCGCCTGTGGTCGGTCCGCAACGGCTGCCGAAAGCCGTTCAAAGGTTAATTTTGGGGCTTCCGTTCCGGATGGCTAATTGCTTAAAAAAGGTGCGGCGTAATTTTTGGGGCTGGGGAATCGAAGTCATGCGAGTTCGCGCGACTTTGCTCGGTGCCGCACTTATCGCAACAACTGTGACCACCGGCGCTTCCGCAACCATGCGGATAAGCGATGACGTGGGCGGCCGGATCGGCGCCTATGTTGACCAGTATTCGGAGGTGCGCAATTCCGGCGAGCGAGTGGTGATCGACGGCGCGTGCCTGTCGGCCTGCACGCTGGTGCTCGGCATCGTGCCGCGGAACCGGATCTGCGTGACGCGGCGGGCCATGCTGGGCTTCCACGCCGCCTGGATGCCGGGCCCGCAGGGCAAGCCCATTCCGAGCGCGGTCGGCACGCAGGCGCTGTGGGACCTCTATCCGCAGCACGTCCGCCGCTGGATCAACTCGCGCGGCGGATTGTCGTCGAAGATGATGTTCCTGCGCGGCTCCGAGCTGACGGCGATGTATCCCGAGTGCCGCTCGGACGACTGGATCCGCTAGGCGCGGCACCGGCCTCCTCCACCACGGTAAATGCGCCAGCTAATGGCGTGCGGGCTTGGTTTCCTCGGCGGCTGGAGCCGCCGGCGTCTTGACCGATGCATCCAGCCAGTTGGCTTTGGCCGCCTCGGTCTGCAGCATCTGCAAGAGACGCTGGGGTTCGGCCCGCACGACCACTCCGTCCGCCCCGTCTCCCCCTTCTCCGCGCTACTCCACCCGGAAGTTTTCTCCCTGACGGGAAATCGTCACCCGATCGACGAGCGCCGCCGCGGGCGCGCTGGTCTTGAGAACATCGGGCGGGGTGGCGCTCATGGCCTTGGCGGTGTTGACGATCGCAGCATCGCGCTCGAACGCGACAAGTTCGCGGCGAATTTCCGCCGGGGCGCGTTGCGCCAAAGGCGAGGTGTTCGCGAACAGCTCCGCCGCGCGTTCAAGCAGCACCAGCACCAGCCGCCGGGTCAGCCAGCAGGACCACGCCTAGGGGTTGCCGGCATTGATGTCAGCGAGGATCCGGTCTTCGCGCGCCCCGTAGATAAAGGTCACGGTTCTCTGGACTCGCACCAAGCGTGTCACCCCCCGCGGCTCTGCGGATTATGCCTCAATCCTTCCACCGGCGCCCGGCGTAAAGCGCGCTCATGAGCCCGATGAGCGCCATCCCGGCCATCACCAGATACGCCAGGCTGCCGGAGGCGGCATAGACCAGCCCCGAGATGGCCGTCGCCGAAGCCGTGACGATGCCCGACCAGGTGGCGACCAGGCCCTGGGCGGTAGCGGCCAGTTCCCGCGGCACCGCGCGCGCCATGAAGCCCATGGCGCCGAGATGCGCCGCGCCGAACGAGGCCGCGTGCAGGATCTGCAGCACGGGCAATAGCGCCACCGGCGGATCGAACGCCATCGCGGTCCAGCGGACGATCGCGCCGACCCCGCCGATCGCGAGCAGCACGGTCGGCCGCAGCCATGCCGGCAGGCGCGCCGAGACCGCGAACAGCGCGACCTCCGCCGCCACCCCCAGTCCCCAAAGGAGCCCGATCGCGGCGCCGTCGAGGCCTGAAGCGCGCCATTCCAGCGTGGAGAAGCCGTAGTAGAGCGCGTGGCTGCCCTGCACCATGCTGGAGGCGAGTGCGACCGCGAGGAACACCGGGTTGCGCAGCAAAATCTTCGGCGACGGCCGGGGCGTGTCCGGCGCGGGCGCGTGGCCTGCGTCGAGCGGCTTGAGCGCCGCGGCTGCCATGACGACGCCCATGAGCGCGAAGACGATGAGCCAGATCAGGTTCCCCGGCGCGATTACCTCCAGGATCAGCCCCGCGCCGACGTTGCCGGCGATGAAGGCGACCGAGCCCCAGAGCCGCACCGGGCCGTAGCTCTTGCCCCGCGCGCCCAGTCCCGAGAGCGCATAGGCGTCCGACAGCGACAGCATCGGCGCCAGGCCCAGCATCGCCACCGCGAAGGCTATGAGAATCGCGACCGGGCCCTCCACCAGCCCGACCGCGGTCATGGCAATCAGGCCCACGATCGAGCCGATCAGGAGCGTCGCCTTCAGCGCCCGGTGCCGGTCGGCCTGGTGGGTGATGATGGGGGTCGCGACGATACGCAGCAGCGTCGGCACGGCGATGACGAGACCAATGGTTTGCGCATCCAGGCCCCGGGACTCCAGCCAGAGCGGGAAAAACGGCAACTGAATTCCGCCGAAAAGGAAATAGGCGGCGTAGAACAGCCCCAATCGCAGCGCAAAGCCATCGGTGGAGAACTGGGACGCTCCGGCCATCGATCGGTTTGCCTCGTGTTATCGATCGTGCAGATTGATCGGGCTTTGACAGCGGTTCAACGATGGCCACCGAGCCCCAGCACAGCGAGATCATGTCCGACGAGACAACGTCAAGCGCCATGACGCCCGCGCGGGCGGACGTCGTCGCCGACACGGCCCTCATCGTCGAAGCGCTCGGCCGGATCGAGGCGGCGGCACGGACCGAGCGGGCCGCGCTCGACCGCCTGCGGACATCGCTGTCGAAGATGGCGAAGACCATAGCCAAGGCCAAGGCGGTGGCCGATTCCGAGACCGCGGCGGCGCTGCTGGATGAGTTCGAGCATCGCGTCGATGCGATGATCGAGATCGCCGGCGGCCCTGTCCCTGCGGCTTCCGCCGATGCGGCCCCGGCGCCGGCCGCGGAACGTCCGCCCGCACCGGCAGAGCCCGAACCGCCCGCCGATCCGGCGGCGCAGGGCGAGAGCCGCGTTCAACTGGCCGAGGTCACATACGCCGGCGGCGAGCCTCCTGCCGAAGCCGATCAGGTGCCCACCGTGTCCGGCGTGGTCTCGCGGCTCGGGCCTGGCCACGACCCGTTCAATGAGGGCGTCGTCAACGCGCTGCATGCGACCGGAAAAACCGGCGATCAGGGCCCGACCGTCGCGATGTTGAAGGCGATGGTGGAGGCGCTGACCGTGCCGGCCGTGCAGGAGGCGGTGGCGGAGGCCATCGCCGAGGCCGCGCCCACGGCGCAGGAGCCTGCAGCAGAAGTTGCACCGCCGCCTGACGTTGCAATGGCGGCGGACGCGGCGCCGGTCTCATGGACGGGCAATGCGGCGGACGACGCCGGTCTGCACGAGGGCGCGTTGCTCGCAAGCTTCGAGCAGATGGGGGTCCGCCCGTTCGCGCCGCCGGAGGAGGGAACGGCCGTCATCTTCGCCTCCAGGACGGAAACCGGGCCGCCGCCGGAACTCGTGCCCGAGCCTCCCGCCCCATCGGAACCCGTGATGCCACCACCCGAACCCGACGCGACAGCCGCGGCGTCGCCTGAACCCACTGCGTCCGAGCCCATTGCTCCGGCGCCCGAAGCCGTGCCCGCACGAGAGACAGCACCCGAGACCGCGGCGGCAGCCATGCTCGCCGATCCCGATTTCGACCCGACCGACTTCCTGTTCGGCCCGGAGCCGGAGCCCGATCCCGCAGCCTTCCTGCTCGATCCCGCGCCGCCGCCGCGAGCGCCGAAGGCCCTTGCGCTGCCGCAGCCGGAATTCGTCGCGCCGCCGGCCCGGGACGCGGAAGCCGCACCCGAGACCGCGCCGAAAGCCTCGCCGGAAACCGCGCCGCAGGCCGCCGACGCACCTGCCGCGCCCGCGCCGCACGATCCGCTTCACGCACTCAAAGCGATGAGCCCGGAAGAAAAGATCGCGCTCTTTACTTAAGAGCCGATCAGCCGCTGAAACAGCGCGGCGTCGACGTTGCCGCCGGACAGCACCGCGACGACGATCTTGCCCCTGACGTCGAGCTTGCCCGCCAGCAGCGCGGCGAGGCCTATGGCGCCGCCGGGCTCGACCACGAGCTTCAATTCGCGGAACGCAAACGCCACCGCCCGGCCGACCTCGGCGTCGTTCGCGGTGACGCCCTCGCCCACGAGCTTTCGGTTGATCTCCCAGGTGATGACGCCCGGCATGCTGGTCATCAGCGCGTCGCAGATCGTGCCGCTCATGCGCGGATTGACCTCGCGCTTTCCGTTCTTGAACGAGCGGAGCGTGTCGTCGAAGCCTTCCGGCTCGGCCGAGTAGAACTTCATCGCCGGCACGCGCGCCTTCATCGCCAGCGCGATGCCGGCAATGAGCCCGCCGCCCGAGACGCCGACCACCGCCACATCGGGCTTGAGCGCGAGCTTCTCCAGATCCTCGCAGATCTCGCGGCCCACGGTGCCCTGCCCGGCGATGATCATCGGATCGTCGAACGGCGGCACCAGGATGGCGCCGCGCGTTGCCGCGATGCCGCGGGCGATCGCCGCGCGATCCTCGGTGTCGCGGTCGTACAACACCACCTCGGCGCCGAGCGCCGCGGTGCGCTCGCGCTTGGCCTGCGGCGCGTCCGACGGCATCACGATCACCGCCGGCAGGTTGCAGAGCTGCGCCGCGTGCGCCACGCCCTGCGCGTGGTTGCCGGAGGAATAGGCCACCACCCCGCCCGCGCGTTTGTCCGGCGGGATCGAGGAAATCTTGTTGTAGGCGCCGCGGAACTTGAACGAGCCGGTGCGCTGCAGCGTCTCGCATTTCAGGAACACGCGTGCGCCGAGCAGAGCGTCGAGCACGGGGGAGTTGACGAGCGGCGTGCGGATCGCAACGCCCGCGAGTTTTTTCGCGGCAAGATCGACGTCAGCAGCGTTGGGAAGCACAATGGTTTCAGTCATCTCGGCAACCTAAGCCGCGACCAATGCACGGGCAAGCGGGGCGTGGCTTTGGCCATCGCAATCCGTCTGCGGTATATGCCCCGGCATGCAATCCGACATCTACAACACCTTGAGCGATAACGCGCGGAAGCTCGTCAACCAGATCGAAAAGCGCGTGGGCTACGAGATTCAAGTACAGCCTAAGAGCGCCAGGAAGGATGGTTGGATCAGCGAAGTGAGCGACGAAAACGTAGTTGGCGTGGTCTCCGGCCCGGACAGCATTGTGATAGAAAGCCCCGGCGGCGTCGGCGACATTGCCGAAGTGAATTTCATCCACGAACTGCTACATCTGCAGCGCCTATACGTTTTTGAAGTGCCACACCTCTGGCCAAAAAAATAGCCAATGGCAATGCAGCGGCCGCACTCGACAACTGGATGGAGCACATCGTGATCTATGAGAAGAAACTCAGACTTTGCCCTGACTACGAGGAACAAATGAATGCCGAGGCGCGTGAATTCTGACAAAAGTGCCCATCCTGCTTTGCAAAATATCAAAAGTCCGGCAGCATTTGCGCCGTCGGGCTTTTGTATGTGTGTGTGTGTGGTCAACAGCCAATCGATATCGGACGGGCTCACAGGGCCACTTGACAGGATTATAATCCTTATGATTATATTCCTTTACCCTGCTTACTGAGGGCGTCAACCGGTGACGCCAGTTGACGGAGCAGGGCTGCGGCGCCCGCGCGTCCGGCTTCGTCAGCCGGGCTCCGGGGAGGCCTCGGGTAGCCGTCCGCCCCCCACTACGGGGGGCCGGCCTTCAGTGGGCTGGACGAGGGTAGGACGAGCGCGGCGAAAGCCGCGCGCTGGGGCGGGCGAAGGGTCCGCCGTCCGACCCCGGAAGCTACGGTCCCGAGGCCCAAAATCGCCGCGGTGGAGCGCCGGAAGGCGTGCGCGCTGCCTCAAAGCGCGCGCCGTGCCGCAAGACGCGGAGGATAAGGTGCTGCGCCTCCCGGCGCTCCGCCTCCCCTCGCTTTGGTGGGGGACTCCCCTTGCCCCTGCCCGCCGCGCGCGGGCGTATCCCGCGTTTGCGCGAACCCATTCAATTCGGCAACACAGCAGCGCGCCGTTGCCGGTATGATCGGCCCAACCAAAACGGAGGAAACGGAATGGATCTTGGAATCGCCGGCCGCAAGGCCATCGTCTGCGCATCGAGCCGCGGGCTCGGCCGCGCCTGTGCCATGCGGCTCGCCGAGGCCGGCTGCGAGGTCGTGGTCAACGGGCTCGACGTCAAGCGCCTGGAGGCGACCGCCGACGACATCCGCAAGAAGACCGGCGCCAAGGTCACCGCGGTCGCGGCCAATGTGGCGACGCCGGAAGGCCAGGCCGCGCTGTTCGCCGCCTGCCCCGAGCCGGACATCCTCATTGCCAACAACGCCGGCCCCCCGTTCCGCGATTTCCGCGAGCTCGATCGCCAGAAGATGATCGACGGCGTGATCGGCAACATGATCGTGCCGGTGGAGCTGTTTCAGCGGGCGATCGACCCGATGATTAGGAACAAGTTCGGCCGCGTGATCAACATCACCTCGGGCTCGGTGAAGATGCCGCTGGTGGGCCTCGACCTGTCGTCGGGCGCGCGCGCGGGCCTGACCGCGTTCCTTGCCGGCGTCGCGCGCTCGGTCGCCCAGCACAACGTCACCATCAACTTCATGCTGCCGGGGCCGTTCGACACCGACCGGCTGCGCTCCAACCACGAGATCACCGCCAAGAAGCAGGGCATCACCGTCGATGAGGCGCTGAAGCATCGGATGAGCACGATCCCGGCGCGGCGGCTCGGCCAGGCCGACGAATTCGGCGCCACCTGCGCGTTCCTGTGCTCGACGCATGCGGGCTTCATCACCGGGCAGAACATCCTGATGGACGGCGGCATTTTCCCGGGGGCGTTTTAGTGAACGCCACGGTTGCATCACGTGTCCCGGATGCGGTGCAGCGCGTAGCGCAGCGAAGCGGTGCACCGCTGATCCGGGACCTTTACAGATTCCGAATTTGCAAAGGTCCCGGGTCTGCAGCGCACCGCTACGCGCTGCGCTGCGCCCGGGACACAAACCGGACCGGCTTGCCCCAACGCCATCGGCAACGCATGATGCCTGTCCAATTCAATCGACCATCAACACAATTGAACAAGGGGAAACACCCATGAAGCTCGTCCGCTTCGGCTCGGCCGGCAAGGAAAAGCCCGGAATCATCGACAAAAACGGCAAGATTCGCGATCTGTCCAAGATCGTGAAGGACATTGACGGCGAGACGCTCTCGCCGGCGGGCCTGGCCAAGATCAAGAAGGCCAACATCGACAAGCTGCCGAAGGTCGCGGGCAATCCGCGGCTCGGCCCCTGCGTGGCGCGGCCGTCGAACTTCATCGCCATCGGATTGAACTACGCCGACCACGCCGCCGAGGCCGGCATGAAGCTGCCGCCGGAGCCGATCATCTTCAACAAGGCGCTGTCGTGCATCTGCGGACCGAACGACAACACCATCACGCCCAAGGGATCGAGCAAGCTCGACTACGAGGTCGAACTCGGCATCGTCATCGGCAAGCGCGCGAGCTACCTGAAGAAGGAGCAGGCGATGGGCGCGGTCGCCGGCTATTTCCTCTCCAACGACGTGTCGGAGCGCGTGTTCCAGATCGAGCGCGCCGGCCAGTGGACCAAGGGCAAGGGCTGCGAGACGTTCGGCCCGATCGGCCCCTGGGTCGCCACCAAGGACGAGATCAAGGACCCGCAGAACCTCAACCTCTGGCTCAAGGTCAACGGCGGCATCCGCCAGAAGGGCAACACCAAGACCATGGTGTTCGGCGTGGCCGACATCGTCTGGTGGTGCTCGCAGTATTTCGTGATGGAGCCGGGCGACATCATCGTCACCGGCACGCCGTCGGGCGTGGCGCTCGGCATGAAGCCGCCGCAGTTCCTCAACGTCGGCGACGTGGTCGAGCTCGGCTGCGACGGCCTTGGGACACAGAAGCAGAAGATCGTCAAGGCTCGCGCCTGATCGCTTCCGGCGCAGGCATCAAAGCAAAAGCCCCGGACCTCGGTCCGGGGCTTTCGGCTTTGCGCTTCGGTTCGGACGATGCGCTCAATAACGGGTGAAGATCGGCCCCGAGAACTTGTAGTTCAGGCCGGCGCGAACGATGTTCTCGGTGAAGCTGACATTGTTCACGACCGGCGCTGGGCCGGTGTTGAAGCTGCCGATGTCGACGTAGAGATATTCGATCTTGGCCGTCCAGTTCCCCAGGAATGCGTATTCGAGGCCTGCGCCGAAGGTCCAGCCGAATTGACTGCTGGAAGCGAGGCGGTGGCGCCGGCGGGACCGGTGGCCGTCGCCTTAACGTCGCCGTAAGCGCCGCCGTAGGGCAGCCAGCGGTCGAAGGCGTAGCCCACACGGCCGCGGAATGTGGCGAGCCATGAGCTGGAGGTTTCGCTGGTCGTGAGCCCGCCACCGCAGGTCGCGCTGCCCTTCACGTCCTGCCAGTTGAAGTCGCCCTCGAGGCCATAGACGATCGCGCCGGCCTGCCAGTTTTAGCCGAGCGTGCCGCCGAGCAGCATGCCCTTGGCGCGATGTCGGCTATGGGCACGATCGACCAGGTCGAAGCGCCGAAGCCGTATCCGGCGTTGATGCCGGCGTAGAAGCCGGTCCAGTTGTAGTAGGATACCACCGAACGTGGCGCACCTTTGTAGTATGGCCCCTTGGTCGGCAACTCTGCCGCCTGTGCCGCGAACGGAACGGCGAGCAGGGCAAGTGCCGCGACGCCGGCATGGATCAACTTGAAGGTCATAGCCCTCTCCCCTAGGAGTTAATTCAGTCGCATCGAGATCAAACGAATCGCGCAAAATGCGCGAAGCTCGCGCGCCTGCAACGATTCCAAACCACGCTGTTATGAAAACAGTCCGAATGGCTTCTTCGCACCGAACGCCCGACGCCTGTCAGACAGGCAGGCGAAGCGCGTTCGTTAATGAATTCAATCCAAATATGATAAACGGGCGGTAAACAGCGTTTACCGCCCGTCAAAATGCCCGTTTTATCTAGCTTTCTCGGGCTTCCAGCACGGCCTTGATCGAGATGCGCGACCACGCGCCGGCGCGTTCGCGGAACGCGACGTAAGAATCATGCACCTTACGGGCGGCGGGGCTGCGCCCGGCCAGGTCGCCCAGCACATCGCCGCTGATGCTGCGCGCGGCGGCGATCAAGTCCTGCGGAAATGCGCGCAATTGCACGCGATGCTGGCCCGTCAGCGCCGCCAGCGCCTCGGTGTTGAGCCGCTCCATCTCGGCCAGCGCGAAGTTTGCCTCGACCGCACAGGCGTGGGCGACGATGGATTTGAGTTCGGCGTCGAGCGCGTTCCAGGCGTTCAGCGACACGATGCACTCGCCGGTGCCGTTCGGCTTGTTGAAGCCCGGATAATAATAGAACGGCGCAACCCGATAGAGGCCGAGCGCGATGTCGGTCCCGGGGCCGACGAATTCGACCGCGTCGATCACGCCGGACTGCAGGCTGGTGACAATTTCCGCCGGCGGCGTGGTCTGCGGCGTGGCGCCGAGCCGCCGGTAGACCTCGCCGCCGAGGCCGAGGGAGCGGATCTTCATGCCGCCGAGATCGGAGCGGCTTTTCACTTCATGGCGGAACCAACCGCCCATGCAAACCCCTGTATTGCCTCCCATAAACGGCTTCACGCCGAACGGCGCATAGAGTTCGTCCCACAGCGCCTGGCCGCCGCCGGCATCGACCCAGGCGACGTGCTCGCCGGGGGTGAGACCGAATGGGACTGTGGTGAAAAAGGCCGCGGCGGGCATCTTGCCCTGCCAGTAGAACGCGGCGGTATGGCCCATCTCGGCGACATTTCCGCCAACGGCATCGAGCACTTCGAAGGCCGGGACGACCTCGCCCGCGGCATGCACCGAGATGTCCAAACGCCCGCCGGACGACGATTTTATGCGCTCGGCGACGCGCTCGGCGGACATGCCGGGGCCGGGCAGACGCTTCGGCCAAGATGTCACCATCCGCCAGCGTTTGGCCTGGGCGCGCGCAATCGAGGGGGCGGCCACGGCGCCGAGAACACCCGTTGCTCCGGTTTGAACAAGCCTTCGTCGCGTGATGTTCGTCATTGTTCCCTCCTGAATTCGGTCGTGAACATCGTGCTCACCACCAGCGATAGAAATGATGGACCGGACCGTGTCCCGATCCAATGGACAGCCGGTCGGCGGCGGCGATGGCCGTCGTCACATAGCTCTTGGCCGCGCGCACCGCGTCGAGGAGGTTCATGCCCTTCGCAAGACCGGCGGCGATGGCGGAGGACAGCGTGCAGCCGGTGCCGTGGGTGTTGCGCGTGGCAAAGCGCGGCGCGGCGAGACGCTCGACGCCGTTCGCATCGACCAGGAGATCGACGCTTTCGGCGCCGGCGCCGTGGCCGCCCTTGATCAGAACCGACCTCGCGCCGAATTCGAGAAGCCGCCGCGCCTGGTCGCGCATGGCCGCTTCGTCTGCGGCAATCGTCGTATCGAGCAAAGCCGCCGCCTCCGGCAGATTGGGCGTCAGCACCAGCGCCTTGGGAATGAGCAGGCGGCGAAGATTCTCGACCGCGTCGGGCTTGAGCAGCCGGTCGCCGGAGGTCGCGACCATCACCGGATCGAGCACCACGTTCATCGCCTTGTACCGCTCCAGTCCCGAAGCGACAGCGGCGATGGCCGGAGCCTGCGACAGCATGCCGATCTTCACCGCGTCCACCTTGAGATCGGAAAACACCGCGTCGATCTGCGCCGCAATGAAATCCGGCGGCACGTCGTGGATGCCGGTCACGCCCCCGGTGTTCTGCGCCGTCAGCGCGGCGATCACCGACGCGCCATAGACACCGAGCGCGGCGAAGGTCTTCAGATCGGCCTGCATGCCCGCGCCGCCGCCGGAGTCCGAGCCCGCGATGGTGACGGCGATCGCAGTCATTTGCTTGTTCGCTTCGCCAGCGCGGCATTCACGACGCCAAGAATGTCGGCCGCTGCGGCGCGCGGGTCCTTGGCCATCGACAGCGCCGAGATCACCGAAACGCCATCGGCGCCCGCCTCGATCACAGGCCGGGCGTTGGCCGCGTTGATGCCGGCGATGCCGCAGGTGAGAAATCCGGGCTTTCGCCGGCGCAGCGCCTCGATCACGCGCGCCATGCCGGCAATCCCAATGGGGGAATTCTTCGTGACTTTCGAGGTCGTGCCATAAACGCCGCCGATACCGGCATAGTCGATCAGGCCAAGGTCGGTCGCGTCCGCGCGCTGCGGGCTATTGATGGTGAGACCTATGATCGCATCAGGGCCGAGCAGCCGCCGCGCATCGGCCGGGGCCATGTCGTCCCAGCCGATGTGGACGCCTTCGCAGCCGATGGCGAGCGCCACATCCACCCGGTCGTTGATGACGAGCGGCACGGGGCCCAGCGCCGCCTTGATGGCGCGGGCGCGCTCCACCATGACGCAGGTGTCGGACAACTTGTCGCGAAGCTGCACCAGCGTGACGCCGCCGGCCGCCAGCATGCGGCAGAGATCGGGAAGCTCGTGCCCGCCCGCCACCTCCGGATCGACAATGGCGTAGCAGCGAAGGTCGACCTGTGAACGGGTGCCTTGCATCAACTCACCTTTGCTCTTGCGATCAGCGTGTCGCGGTCGAGCGTGTAGATCGCATCCAGAATTTCCGGCACGAAGCTGCCCGGCCCTCTTGCGCGTGCAGCGGCGATCTCGCCTGCGACGCCAATGGCGATCAACGCCGCCACCGTTGCTTTCCAGGCATCGGGTTCGACTGCGAGACAAGCGCCCACCAAGGCCGAAGCAACGCAGCCCATCGCGGTGACGCGTGCCATCAGCGGATGACCGTTGGCGATGATGGCGAGGCGCTCGCCGTCGCGGACGAAGTCTCGCGCCCCCGTAAGCCCGACGACCACGCACCGCCCCTTGGCAAAACGTGCCAGCGCCGCGTCGTCCGTATTGCCGCCGGACAGCGCACCGAATTCCGCGGCGTTGAGGCGAAGCGCCCGCGGTTTTTTTGCCAGGAGCTTCTTGGCAAAGGCCGCGCGCGGCGGCGAGCGTTCGATGAACACCGGGTCAAGCACCCAGGGGATGCGGGCCCTGTTGGCCACATCAACAGCGGCAAGCGAGGCTTTCTGCCGTTCGACATCGAAGGTACCGAGGTTGACCAGGATCGCGTCCGCGCGCGCGGCAAAGGCGCGCACCTCCTTCTGCGCGATGGTCATCGACGGCACGGCACCCGCCGCCAGCAGCATGTTGGCGGTGAAGGTCTGCGCCACCGCATTGGTGATGCAATGCACGCGCGGCCGCTTGGCGCGGATGCGCTCCAGAATCTCAGCCGCGATAACGGGCAAATCGCCAATGTTGCGGTCGCTGAGCGGCGCTCGCATCTCTCCCTCCGCCGGCATGACCCGGATCAGGTTCTATGGGTTGGCTTTCGCCTCTCAGCCCGGCCGTACGCCAGGCACCCCATGAGATTGCAGATCAAAGGTAGCGCGCGGCCTGATGCCGTTCAAGGGCCCGGAAAGCCAGCAGGGCATTAGTCCTCGGCGGGAACCGCCGTCCTCCTGAAAGCCGGAGATTCCCCTGTCAGCCGAGCAGGCCGACGGCAAAATAACATGCGGCTGCGATGGCGGCGGAAACCGGGATGGTGATGATCCAGGCATACACGATGCTCTTGGCGACGCTCCAGCGGACCGCGGACAGCCGCTTCGCCGCGCCGACGCCGATGATGGCGCCGGTAATGGTGTGCGTGGTGGAAACCGGTATGCCGAACCAGGTCGCGGTGAACAGCGTGATGGCACCGCCGGTTTCGGCGCAGAACCCCTGCATCGGCGTGAGACGCGTGATCTTCGATCCCATCGTCTTGACGATCCGCCAGCCCCCGAACAGCGTGCCGAGTCCCATCATCGCCTGACAGGCCAGCACGACCCAGAACGGCACATAGAAGCTGCCGCCGAGATAGCCCTGCGAGTAGAGCAGCACCGCAATGATGCCCATCGTCTTCTGGGCGTCGTTGCCGCCGTGACCGAGCGAGTAGAACGAGGCGGACACAAATTGCAGATATCGAAACAGGCGGTCCACCCCGAACGGCGTCGACCGCACGAAGATCCACGTCACCGCCAGCATCAAGATCAGCGCGAGAATGAACCCGGTCATCGGCGAGCCTGCGATCGCCAGCGTTGTCTTGATGACGCCATCCCAGACGATGACGCCGACGCCACCCTTGGCCACGCCGGCTCCGAGCAGCCCGCCGATCAGCGCATGCGAACTCGATGACGGGATGCCGAAATACCAGGTGATCAGGTTCCAGCTGATCGCGCCCATCAGCGCGCCAAAAATCACCTGGGGATCGACAATCGCCGTATTCACGATGCCGCGCCCGATCGTCTCGGCGACATGCAGGCCGAAGAACAGGAACGCGATGAAATTGAAGAACGCCGCCCAGGCGACCGCGTATTGCGGACGCAGCACGCGGGTGGAAACGATGGTCGCGATGGAATTCGCCGCGTCGTGCAGCCCGTTGAGGAAATCGAACGCCAGCGCGACGACGATCAGCGCCACCAGCAGCGGCAATGCGAGCCCGACGTCCATCTTGTTTCTTCGCGCCCTGCTACACGTGCTCGATGACGATGCCGTGCATCACATTGGCGACGTCGTCGAAACGATCGACGACCTTTTCGAGATGGTCGTAGACCTCGTTGCCTACGAAAAAGTCGAGCCCGCTCCCGCCGGAGGCGCTCGCACGGTAGAGATCGTGCAGGCCCTTGTCGTGCATCTCGTCGGCCTTGCCCTCCAGCGCCGAAATCTGCGCGGTGAGGTCGCTGATGTGGGCGGCCTCGGGACCGATCGACTGGAGCAGCGGCACGCCCTCCTGCACCAACTCGGCGCATTTGAGGATGGTATCCGCCATGTCCCTCATTTCCGGCGTGAACTTGGTTACCTCGAACAACCGGATGGATTTCGCGGTCTTCTGCATCTGGTCGATGGAGTTGTCCATTGAGGTGATCAGGTCGCGGATATTGCCGCGATCGAACGGCGTGATGAACGTGCGGCGAACGGCAATCAACACCTCGCGCGTGACGTTGTCGGCATCCTGCTCCCGGTCCATCACCGTCTGATAGTTGCGTGTGATCGCATCTCCGCCTTCCAGCATGGCCCGCAGCGCAACAGCACCCGCCACAACCGCGTGCGAATGCTGAGCGAACAGGTCAAAGAACCGCTCGTCTTTCGGCATTAGCGCATGAAACCAGCGCAGCATGGACACCTCATATATCCTGCCGGATATCCGGGCAGATAATGTCCCTGAGACGTCCGCACGCAAGCGTTGAAAAACACCTATCCCCACCTCTCGCGCCGTTGAACGGCCGGACGATCGAAAAATCCCGGTATGGAGCGGGACGCGCCAGGGCTCCATTGATGTTAAAGTCGGTGGGACGGTGAGCGCGTGCTCGGCGCGCTTGCCGCTCGTCAAAGCTTCAATCCGAGCAGGGGAGACGATTCATGCATTTCCGTGCATCGGGGATGAGCGTGCTTGCGGCCGCGCTGTTTGCATTGCCGCTGCTGCCACAGGGCGCGCACGCCCAGTTCGCCGTCTCGGCCAACGACGGCAAGGCCGCGCTGGTCGACGGGACCAATACCGTGCCGAACAACCCGTCGGCCGACTATGTCTCGGTCATCGATCTCGGCGCGAAGCCGCCGAAGGTTGTCGCCGAAATCCTCGCGCCCACCAGCGTCGTGGGTCCGCCGCAGAGCGTCGCCGTTTCGGCCGACCAGAGCATCGCGCTGGTCACCGCGGCGATGAAGCAGGATCCCGCGGATGCCAAGAAACTGGTTGCCAACAACGAGGTGACGGTGATCGATCTGAAGGCCTCGCCGCCCGCCAAGATCGGCACGGCGGCGGCCGGCGCCGGCGCCGCGGGCGTCGCGATCAACCGCGCGGGCACGCTGGCGCTGGTCGCCAACCGCACGGCCGGCACGGTCTCGGTGTTCACCATCGCCGACAAGAAGCTCACGGCGGCTGGCACGATCGATTTCGGCAGGACATCCGGCCCGAGCGCCGTGGCGTTCACGCCGGATGGCAAGCGCGCGCTGGTGTCCCGCGACGGCGACCATAAGGTTTCCGTGCTGTCGGTGGACGGGAGCACGGTCGAATACACCAAGCGCGACATCAACGCCGGCCTGCGGCCCTACAGCATGGAGATTTCGTCCCGGGGCGACGTGGCTTTGGTCGGCAACATCGGCATCGGCCAGGGCGACACCGACACCATCAGCCTGATCGATCTCAAGGCCGATCCGCCGCGCGTGATCGACACGGTGTCCGTCGGCCAGACGCCCGAAGGCGTATCGCTCTCGCCGGACGGCAAGTTCGCCGTGGCCACCGTGATGAACGGTTCGAACAAGCCGAAGGCCTCGCCGTTCTTCAACGACTTCGGGCTGGTCAAGGTGTTCGCGATCAAGGGCGGCAAGCTGACGCCGGTCGCCGAAGCCAAGGTCGGGCACTGGTGTCAGGGCTCGGCCTGGAGCAAGGACGGCAAGACGCTCGTGGTCCAGTGCACAGTCGAGCGGGAGTTGATGATGTTCAGCTTCAACGGCAGGACGCTGAAGCCAGCAGGCTCGGTCAAGCTGACGGCCGGACCGGTCGGCATCGGCACGGCGCGCTGACGCGGCGCAGGACGTTTCGGCGCGCCGCTATTGCGGCGGCGCGCCGCCGGCCTTCGCCAGCACCTTCGAAATCTTGTCGATCTCGAAGTCGATGAGAGCGGCGAACTCTGCCGGCGTCGTCGGCGCTGGCTCCATACCGATGGTTCGGATGTGCTGCACCACCTCGGGAGCGTTCAGCGCCGCGACCACCGCCGCATTGAGCCTGGCGACGATCTCCGGCGGCGTGGCGACCGGCGCGACGATGCCGAACCATCCGCTGGTCTCGTAGCCTTTCAGCCCCTGCTCGTCGAAGGTCGGAATGTTCGGAAACATGGGGAAGCGCACCTTCGACGAGATCGCGATTCCCTTCATGCGACCGTCGAGGAGAGCGGCCTGCGACGGCGGTGGGTCGACGATGCCGAGCCCGATGTGGCCGCCGACCAGATCGTTCGCCACCAGCACGGTGCCGCGGTAGGGCACGAGACCGATCTGCACGTCGGCCATGGTGGTGAACAAAAGCGCGGTGAAATACATCGAGGTTCCGTTGCCGCCGTGGCCGATCGAGAGCGTGCCGGGCGCGGCCTTGGCCTGCGCGATCACGTCGCCGAGCGAATTGGCCTTGGAGGCCGCCGGCGCCGCGAGGATGAAAGGCGTTTTCGCGAGATTGCTGATGGCCGCGAGGTCCTTGCGGACATCGAACGGCATCTTCACCTGCATGGCGGGATTGACGCTCATCGCGCCGGCCGGACCGATGCCGAAGGTGTAGCCGTCGGGCGCGGCCTTGGCGATCGCGTCGAGGCCGATCACGGCGCCCGCCCCCGCGCGGTTTTCGATCACGACGGTCTGGCCGAGGAGCTTTTCGAGTTGCGGCTGAATCGCACGTGCGGCGGCGTCGGTGGCGCCGCCCGCCGGAAACGGCACGATGAAGCGGAGCGGCTTGCTGGGATAGGCCTGCGCCCAGGCGTCCGTCACCGGCGCTGTTGCAGCGCCCAGAACAAAGCCGGCGGACAGTGCCAACCGCAGCAGTTGAACCCGCATGCGCGTCTCCTCCTCAGTTCGGCTTGTCGTCCAGGACAGGCGCCACCTTCGCGGCCTTGGCGATGTCGGCTTGCAGGTAATCGATCAGCCCCTCGGGCGTTGTCGGCGTCGGCTCCATGCCGACGTTGCGGATGCGGCGCGCGACTTCGGGGTCCTTCAGCGCCGCCGTCACCGCCGCATTGAGCCTGGCGACGATGTCGCGCGGCGTCACCCCCGGCGCCACGACGCCGAACCAGCCGGTCAGCTCGAAACCCTTCACGCCCAGCTCCTCGAAGCTCGGCACGTCCGGAAACACCGAGAAGCGCTGCTTCGAGGTGACGGCAATGGCCTTGAGCTTGCCCTCGCTGATCGCGCCCATCGACGGCGGCGGATCGGCGATGGCGAGCTGGACGTGGCCGGCGATCGCGTCGGTAACCGCGGGCGCCGTGCCGCGATAGGGCACCGGATTGATCTTCACGTCGGCCATGGTGACGAACATCAAGGCGGCGAGCTGCATCGCCGTGCCGTTGCCGCCGTGGCCGATCGACATGCGGTTGGGCGAGGCCCGGGCGAGCTTGATCACGTCGGCCAGTGTCGCCGCATTCAGCGTGGGGGTGGCGACCAGGATGAACGGGGATTCGGCGGCCCGGCTGATCGGAGCGAGATCCTTGAACGGATCGTACATCCGCCTGGTCCGCTCGCCGATGTTGACGCCGAGCGCGCCCGCGCCGGCAAGCCCGATGGTGTAGCCGTCGGGCGCGGCCTTGGCGACCGCGTCCACGCCCAGCGTACCTCCCGCCCCGGCGCGGTTTTCGACCACCACCGGCACCCCCAGAATTTTCTCCAGCGCCGGCTGCATCGCGCGCGCCACCGCGTCGGTGCTGCCGCCGGCCGGGAACGGAACGAAGAAGCGGATCGGCTTGTTGGGGAAGGTCTGCGCGGCCGCCTCGTTTGAGAGCCCCGCGGCAAAGGCGTGTCCCAAGGCAATCGCGGCGCAGAGCCGCAGTACTTTCGTCGGCATGCGTGTTTCCCAGCGTTGGCGCGGTGCCGGATCATAGGGGAGCGGTTCGGGATAGGGTAGCCTTGCCAGAGGCAGGGGTTTTTGCTGGATTGGGCGCGGTCGCGGGCAAACGCGGCCGGAGGTCCCATGGTCCCGTTCTTCGTCCAGATCAAATGCCAACTCGGCAAGTCCTATGAAGTGGCCAACCGCCTCGCCGATGCCGAGGTCGCCTCCGAGATCTATTCGACCGCGGGCGAATTCGATCTGCTGGTGAAGGTCTATGTCGAGAGCGGCACCGACATCGGTCATTTCGTGAACGAGAAGATCCAGACCTTGCCGGGAATCCAGGACACCCGGACCATCATCACCTTCAAGGCGTTCTAGCAGTCAACTTACGTTCGGCGGGCCTCGGCTTCGTGGATGCGGCGCAATCCCAATTGGCGCTCGCGCCAGATCACGAAAATGCCGGACGCCGCAACGATGGCGCCGCCGACGAAGACGTAGATCGTCGGCAATTCGCCGAACAGGAAATAGCCGAGTACGAAGGCCCAGATCATCATGGTGTAGTCGAGCGGCGCGACCAGCGACGCCGGTGCATAGCGATAACTCGTCGTCAGCACGATATGGGCGAGCCCGCCCACCACGCCCGAAGCGATCAGCACCGCAAGCTGCATGGCGCCAGGCCAGATCCAGCCGAACGGCAGGGTGGCCAAGCCCGCGACCGCGCAATAGAGCGA
>SHVN01000062.1 GCA_009694215.1 Xanthobacteraceae bacterium | reverse complement strand
TTGCGCTTCACCGGCTGGCCGATGGCATAGGCGGAACGGGCGTTGGCGGTGTCCTGGATGTTCATGGCGTTCCCGGATTGATTGCGAGGGCCTCTCGTTCGTCATGCCCGGCCTTGTGCCGGGCATCCACGTCTTTCTTTGCGAGGAGTAAGACGTGGATGGCCGAGACAAGCCCGGCCACGACGATCAAATCGACCGCATTTTACACCAGATATCGGACCGAGGCCCTTTTCACAAGCACAGCCGGGAGTTCTGGCCATGTTCTGCCGAATGCTCAGAGTTGCGTCGCGCGCCGCCACTGCTACACTTTGCCCCGAAGTACGAGATCACCACCGCGCCGTTGAGCCTAGCCGAGAGCTGAAGGCTTCGGTGTGGGGAAAGGTTTTCGATGGACGACGAGGCCCGGGCGACCGGCCTCGCCCCCGCGTCTGACCGGGACCCCAAGGGACATTCCCAGGGGCCGCGGCGGGGCCGGCGGTCGCCGTATCGGCACCCGCGCCAGGATCGTCACGAAAGTGGCGGCGGCGGGGAGGGCGGGCTGGATGTGTCCGGCCGGACCTACGCAGCGCTTGATCTCGGCACCAACAACTGCCGGCTGCTGGTGGCGCGCGCCACCCGCGACGGCTTCCGGGTGATCGATGCGTTCTCGCGCATCATCCGGCTCGGCGAAGGCATCACCAGCTCCGGCCTCTTGAGCGAGGCCGCGATCCTGCGCGCCGTCGATGCGTTGCGCGTGTGCCGCGCCAAGATGCGCAACCGCGGCGTGACGCGGAGCCGCCTGATCGCCACGGAAGCTTGCCGCGCCGCCGGCAACGGCCTGGAATTCCTGGAGCGCATTCGCAAGGAGGTCGGCATCGAGCTCGAGATCGTCGACCGCGAGACCGAGGCGCGGCTCGCCGCCACCGGCTGCACGCCGCTGGTCGATCCGGCGTCCGAGGGCGTGATCCTGTTCGACATCGGCGGCGGCTCCTCGGAACTGGTCCGGCTTGGCCGCTGCGCGCCGATGCAGCACGGCCCGCCGCATCCTGAGATCGAGGCCTGGACTTCGATCCCGATCGGCGTCGTCACCTTGGCCGAGCGCCACGGCGGCGTGACGGTGAGCCGCGAGTCGTTCGAGGCGATGATCGCCGAGGTCGCGATCTATGTCGACCGCTTCGCCGCCGCGCACGGCGGCACGGCAGGGCTGCACCTGCTTGGCACCTCCGGCACCGTGACCACCATCGTCGGCGTCTATCTCGATCTTCCGCGCTACGAGCGCCGCCGCGTCGATGGCTGCTGGATGACCGACACGCAGGTGACCGGCGTGGTCGAGCAACTGCTGGTCATGGGCTACGAGGACCGCGTCGCAAACCCCTGCATCGGCGCCGAGCGCGCCGATCTGGTGCTCGCCGGCTGCGCCATCCTCGAGGCGATCCGCCGCGCGTTCCCGTGCGAGCGGCTGCGTGTCGCCGATCGCGGCCTGCGCGAGGGCATGCTGGTGCAGATGATGCGCGAGGATGGCGTCTGGGGCCACACCGCGGCGTCCGTGCCGTGACCAAAAAACCAGCCAGCGGACGCGGCGAGCGCGAGCTCAAGGTTCGCGTCAAGAGCAAGCGCAAATCGCTGTCCTCGAAGCTCTGGCTGGAGCGCCAGCTCAACGATCCTTACGTCGCGCGCGCCAAGCGCGAGGGATTCCGCTCGCGCGCCGCCTTCAAGCTCATCGAGATCGACGACAAGCATCATGTGATCAAAGGCGGCGCGCGGGTGGTCGATCTCGGCGCCGCGCCTGGCGGCTGGTGCCAGGTGGCGGTCAAGCGTATCGGCGCGCGCGGCCGCGTCGTCGCCATCGATATCTTGCCGATGGACCCGCTGGCCGGCGTCGATTTTGCGAAGATCGACTTCCTCGACGCCGACGCGCCGGACAAGCTCAAGGCGATGCTCGGTGGCCTGGCCGACGTCGTGCTGTCCGACATGGCGGCCAACGCCACCGGCCACCGCCAGACCGATCACCTGAAAATCGTGGCGCTGGTCGAGGCCGCAGCCGAGTTCGCCCGCGAGGTGCTGGCGCCCGGCGGCACATTCCTCGCCAAGGTGATCCAGGGTGGCACCGAGGGCACGCTGCTCCAGTCGCTCAAGCGCGATTTTGCGGCGGTGAAGCATGTGAAACCCGCGGCGAGCCGTGCCGACTCGGCGGAGCTTTACGTGCTTGCGACCGGATTTCGCGGCTGATCTCGCGGCCCGCGTTCACTGCGCAAGAATTTGTCGCCTTCCAGCTTCCGGAACTTTTTCGGCAATTGCGAGTTATGTTCACATCGAAACCGATAGGAGACGGACTATGCGGATCATTCTGTGGCTCTTGGGCGTGCCGCTGGGCCTGGCGATTGTTCTGTGGCTGTTGAACGTCGTCTAGCGCGAACATGGTGTTCAAAACGGCCAAGGCCCGCGCCGACGCGGGCCTTGGCCGTTTTGATTGCCGCGCCAAGCTACCGCGCCACGCCAAGCCGCTGCAGCGCGTCGATCGGCTGGGGAAGACTGGGATCGAGCGCCGCCGCACGTCGCAGATCGGCAATCGCCGCGTCCCGCGCGCCGAGCTTTTCCTGGATCAGTCCGCGCAGGCTGAGCGCGTTCGCCGAGTTTTCATGCAGCGCCATGGCCTTGCCGGCATCGGCCAGCGCCTCGGTGAAGCGGCCGGCGAGGTAGTGCGCCTGCGAGCGGTTGTAGAAGGAGAAGGCGAAGCCGGGCGCGATCGCGATCGCCTTGTCGTAGTCCTCGACCGCGCGGTCGAAGCGGCCGCGGTTGCGCCAGATGCTGCCGCGGCTGTCAAAATAATTGGCGTTGTTGGGTTCGAGTGCGATGGCCCGGTCGAGCTCGGCCAGCGCCGCGTCGTAGTCGCCCCTGGCGTCGAGCGTGAGGCCGCGGGCGCTATGGGCTGCGGCGTTGGCGGGCGCGAGCCGCGTCGCCTTGTCGAAATCGCCGAGCGCGCGGTCGTAATCCTTCCTCGCATGCCAGAGCAGGCCGCGGTTGAGATAGGTGGGCGCGGAGTTCGGTTCGAGCTTGATCGCAGCCTCGTAGTCGGCCACGGCGCGGTCGAAGTCGCGCCGGTCGGCGAGCGCGATGGCGCGGTTGTTGTAGGCGGCGGTGTCTTTCGGGTTGAGCTTGATGACCTGATCGAAGTCGGCGATGGCGCGGTCGATGTTGCCGCTGCGGCGAAGCGCGAGGCCGCGATTGGTGAGGGCCGTGGCCGAATTGGGTTCGAGCTTGAGCGCCTGGTCGTAGTCGGCGATGGCACTTTTGAGGTCGCCCTTGGCCTCGAAGGCCGCGGCGCGGCTCATCACATTCTGCACGCTCTTCGGCTCGATCCGGATAGCCTGGCTGAAATCGGCGATGGCGCGGTCGTAGTCGCGCTTGGCGTAATTCGCATTGCCGCGGTTGATTGCGGCGCGGACGTGGTTCGGGTTGATGCGCAGCGCTGCGTCGAAGTCGGCGATGGCGCGGTCGTAGTCGCCGGCCTTGCCATAGGCGATGCCGCGGTTGGAGTGCAGGATTGCCAGATTCTGTTTGGAGTGGCGGCCGCTGTCGATCAGCGCGGTGCAGGCCGCGGCCTGCGCGTCGGGCGTGACGCCGGCCTGTCCGGTGCAGCGCTGCTCGTCGGCCGGCTTCGGCACGCTCGCCGCCGGCTGTTGCGCGCGCGCGATGGCGGGCAGCAGCGCCGCCACGGTCACGGCCAGCATGATGGGCTTCAGGTCAAAAAACATTTGCGGATTTTACTGTCATGGCCCCTGCCAGGCCAGCGCTGTCATCCCATGCGCTGATCGGACGCGCCGGTCGCCGCCGGCACGCGGTTGGCCATTTCCGCGCCGGCATGCGGCGGGAGCAGCCAGAAGATCAGTGCGGAACTCGCCGCGAGGAAACCCACCAGCAGGAAGCCCGGCGGGAAGTCCGAGGCCATGATGGTGGGCTGGTCCTTCAGCCGCACCACGATTTCCACCGTCAGCGCGCCGATCGCGACGCCGGTCGCGAGCGACACCTGCTGGCCGACCGCGGCCAGCGCTGTGGCGCGGCTCATGCGCGACGCCGGCACCTCTGCGTAGGCGAGAGCATTGATCGAAGTGAACTGCAGCGAGCGGAAGAAGCCGCCGATCATCAGCACGGCGATCATGACCGGGAACGGCGTCGTGCCGGTAAAGCCCGCGCAGGCCGCGATGAACAGCCCGCCCAGGATGGCGTTCCAGATCAGCACGTTGCGGAAGCCGTAGCGCTTGAGCGCCCACGACGCTGCGGCCTTCATGAACAGCGCGCCCAGCGTCGAGGTGAAGGTGATGAGGCCCGACTGCAGCGGCGTCAGATTGAACCCGATCTGGAGCAGGAGCGGCAGCAGGAACGGCATCGCGCCGACGCCGATGCGGAACAGGAATCCGCCAACGAGGCTCGCCCGGAACGTCGGCAGGCGGAGCAGGGTGAAATCGAGGATCGGCGCCGCCACCCGCCGCGCATAGGCGGTGTAGAGCGCCGCCGCCACCGCGCCGGCCGCGACGATCGCGACCGCCACCGGCCACGGCACGATCTCGAAGCCCGCGACCGACAGCCCGAACGTCAGCCCCGCGACCGCGGCGCCCGACAGCACCATGCCGACCGCGTCGAAGCCCTCCCGCGCCTCGGCGCGAACGTTCTCGATGTAGCGCGTCACCAGCACGATGCCGATCAGCCCGATCGGCACGTTGATAAGGAAGATCCAGTGCCAAGAAAAATACGTGGTGATGAAGCCGCCGAGCGGCGGGCCCATCAGCGGGCCGATCATGGCCGGGATCGACACCCAGGCCATGGCATTGATGAGTTCCTTGCGGTCGACCGTGCGCACCAGCACGAGCCGCCCGACCGGCGTCATCATCGCCCCGCCCATGCCCTGCACGATGCGCGCGATGACGAAATCCGAGAGCGAGTTCGACAGCGCGCAGCCGATCGAGCCCAGCACGAACACGGCGATGGCGGCGCGGAACACGGTGCGGGCGCCGAACCGGTCGGCGGTCCAGCCGCTCATCGGTATGAAGACCGCGAGCGACAGCAGATACGAGGTGACCGCGAGCTTGAGCGTGAGCGGGTTCGTGCCGATGTCGGCGGCAATCGCCGGCAGCGAGGTGGCGATCACCGTGGAGTCCATGTTGTCCATGAACAGCGCCACCGCCACGATCATGGGGACGAGGCGGCTATGCGTCATGCGCTGGGGCTCGTTGCGTTGCGGCAGCCATCATATGGGGTGGCGGTGGATGGATAGGAGATTCCCGCCGAATTTCCTATGAAACTCGGGCCTCCGGTGCTATCCACCGTCGCCAACCCAAAAGCGGGCCCCAAGATTCGGGGAGAGTCGGGCGGGGATGCAAGTCCTTGCAAAACCACCGATTTCACCGATGTGGGACTGCAAGAGCCCGGAACCCGGGCGAGCTGGAGTTGGTGATGGCCGCAAACGGCAAATTGGTACTCCCCGAGGCGTTCACCTTCGACGACGTGCTGCTGAAACCCGGCCTTTCCGAGGTGCTGCCGTCGGAGGTCGACATCCGCACTCACATCACGCGTTCGATCGCGCTCAATCTGCCGATCGTCGCCTCCGCCATGGACACGGTGACCGAATATCAGATGGCGATCGCCATGGCGCAGGCCGGCGGCATCGGCGTCCTGCACCGCAACCTCGAGCCGCAGATCCAGGCCGCCCAGGTGCGCATGGTGAAGAAATTTGAGTCCGGCATGGTGGTTAATCCTCTGACCATCGAGCCCGGCGCGACGCTGGCCGACGCGCTTGCGCTGATGAAGGAGAACAACATCTCCGGCGTTCCGGTGGTCGAGGGCGGCGGCAACGGCAAGGCCGGCAAGCTTGTCGGCATCCTGACTAACCGCGACGTGCGCTTCGCCACCGACCCGCGGCAGCGGGTGGCCGAGTTGATGACCAAGGACCAGCTCATCACCGTGCGCGAGGGCGTGCAGCAGGACGAGGCCAAGCGGCTCCTGCACCAGCATCGGATTGAGAAGCTTCTGGTGGTCGACAACGATTATCGCTGTGTCGGCCTGATCACGGTGAAAGACATCGAGAAGGCGGTCGCCAATCCCAACGCCTGCAAGGACGAGCAGGGGCGGTTGCGTGTCGCGGCGGCGACCACGGTCGGCGACAAAGGCTATGAGCGCACCGAGCGGCTGATCGACGCCGGCGTCGATCTGGTCGTGGTCGACACCGCGCACGGTCATTCGCAGCATGTGCTCAATGCCGTGAACCGCATCAAGCGCGCCTCGAACAAGGTGCAGGTGGTGGCCGGCAATGTCGCGACCACCGAAGGCGCCCAGGCGCTGATCGACGCGGGCGCCGACTCGATCAAGGTCGGCATCGGCCCGGGCTCGATCTGCACCACGCGCATGGTCGCGGGCGTCGGTGTGCCCCAGCTCACCGCCATCATGGATGCGGTCGAAGCGGCGAAGAAATCCAACATCCCGGTGATCGCCGACGGCGGCATCAAGTATTCCGGCGATCTCGCCAAGGCGCTGGCCGCCGGCGCCGACGTCGCCATGGTCGGCTCGCTCTTGGCCGGCACCGACGAGACGCCGGGCGAGGCCTATCTCTATCAGGGCCGTTCATACAAAAGTTATCGCGGCATGGGCTCGGTCGGCGCGATGGCGCGCGGTTCGGCCGACCGATACTTCCAGCAGGACATTAAGGACCACCTCAAGCTGGTCCCTGAGGGCATCGAGGGCCAGGTGGCCTACAAGGGCCCGGTCGCGAGCGTGCTGCACCAGTTGGCCGGCGGGCTTCGCGCGGCGATGGGCTATGTCGGCGCCAAGGATCTCGACGAGTTCCACAGCAAGGCGCAGTTCATCCGCATCTCGTCCGCGGGCCTACGCGAAAGCCACGTCCACGACGTGACCATCACCCGCGAGAGCCCGAATTATCCGAGCCGGCTGTGAGCGGGACGGCCGGCAAGCGTGTTTTGCTTGCGGCGCGGCCGCTCGGCGAGCCGAAAGAGAGCGACTTTCGCATCGAGGACATGCCGGTCCCGCAACCCGGGCCGGGCGAGATGCTGCTCCGGACGCTGTGGCTTTCGCTCGATCCCTACATGCGCGGTCGCATGAGCGATGCGCCGTCCTACGCCACCCCGGTCGCCATCGGCCAGGTGATGGAGGGCCGCACCGTGAGCGAGGTCCTCGCGTCGAACTGCGACGGGTTTGCCGTAGGCGATATCGTGTTCAGCCCGAATGGCTGGCAGACCTATGCCGTCTCTGACGGCAAGCTTGTGCGGAAGATCGATCCGGCGCTGGCGCCCATTTCGACCGCGCTCGGCGTGCTCGGCATGCCGGGCATGACGGCCTATACGGGCCTGCTCGACATCGGCAAACCGCAGGCGGGGGAGACCGTGGTGGTCTCGGCCGCGTCCGGCGCCGTGGGATCGCTTGTGGGCCAGATCGCCAGGATCAAGGGCGCCCGCGCCGTCGGCATCGCCGGCGGCCCGGACAAGTGCCGCTATGTGGTCGAACAGCTTGGCTTCGACGCCTGCGTCGACCATCGCGGCGGCGATCTGCCGGCGCGGCTCAAGGCGGCGTGCCCGAAGGGCATCGATGTCTATTTCGAGAATGTCGGTGGCTCGGTGTTCGAGGCGGTGTTTCCGCTCCTGAACAATTTCGCCCGCGTGCCGGTCTGCGGCCAGATCGCGACCTACAACGCAACCGAGATGCCGGCGGGGGAGCTGCGAACCTCCGCGGTCACGCGGGCGATCCTCACCAAGCGGCTGACCTTGCGCGGCTTCATCGTCTCCGACTTCGCGGCGCGCCACGGCGTTTTTCTGCGCGCCGTGTCGGCCTGGCTGCGCGAGGGCCGCATCAAATACCGCGAGGACGTGGCCGACGGCATCGAGAAGGCGCCGCGCGCGCTGATCGGGCTCCTGCGCGGGGAGAATTTCGGCAAGCTGCTCGTGCGCGTGGCAAGAGCGGGTTAAAATCCCGCCGGCGCCGCAGCCATCCCTCCCCTGGCGAGGAGGGATGACCCTGCCAGAGCATCGGAGTTGATATGCCCAGCAAGAATTCCGATCCCTTCGCGCATGTGCACGCCGCGACGCTGAAACATCGCGCCAAGCACGGCTGCGGCGCGTGGCCCTATGGCAACGGCCCGCTGCTCAGCACCATCGCGGCGGCGGCCGGCGCCAGGCGCATCCTCGAACTCGGCTGCGCGCTCGGCTACACCTCGCTGTCGCTCGCGCATGGCGCGCCCAAGGCCCGGATCGACACCATCGAGCGCGATCCCGAGCACGTCCGGCTCGCGCGAGAAAACATCGCGGCGGCGGGTCTCGACAAGCGCATCAACGTGCACGAGGGGGATTTCGCCAAGGTCCTTCCCGGGCTGGAGGCGGGCTATGACGTGGCCTTCTTCGACGGCCACACGCCGGTGCCGGCGCTGCACAAGGCGCTGCATGGCCTGCTCAGGGCCGGCGGGGTGCTGATCACCGCCAACCTCAACCACGGCGGCACCGCCGATGCCGTTCATGCCGCGCTGTTCGACGGCAAAACCTGGCAAAGCACCCTGATCGGCGAGGACGGCGAGACCGCCATCAGCGTCAAACTGTAAAACCGGGCGCGACGGTCTTCTCCAAGCCTGCGATCGTCACTACATAGATGGGGCGGCTCCCGCTGTCACCGCCATTCCAGAGGGGCTTTCCCATGACGCTTCCCATGATCCTGGCACCGCTGTTCGTGCTGGTGCTGATGACCTTCGTGATCGGCTTCCTTCTGGCCGGGTTGCGGGGGCCCGCTCTCCAGCGCGGGGACGTCCGGCCGGAGCAGGTTTCGCTCCGCCAGCCGAACTGGCCGGGGCGCGCCCTGCAGGTCGGCTATTCGTTCGAGAACCAGTTCGAACTGCCGATGCTGTTCTACGTGCTGACGATCCTCGCGATCATCAGCAAGCATGCCGACTTTCTGTTCGTGGTGATGGCCTGGATTTTCGTGCTGACGCGGCTTACCCACGCCTTCGTGCATTGCACCAGCAACAATCTCCGCGCCCGCGGCCTGTTCTTCGGCATCGGCGCGCTGGTGCTGGCGATCATGTGGCTGATCTTCATAATCAGGATCATGCTCGGATTGCCCTGATGACTCCCGGCGCACGCCTCGCGGCCGCGATCGAAGTGCTTTCCGACATCGGCGCGCGGCGAAGGCCCGCGGCCGACACGCTGAAGGACTGGGGCCTGTCGCACCGCTTCGCCGGCTCCGGCGACCGCGCCGGCATTGCCGGCCTGGTCTATGACGCGCTGCGCCGCCGCGCGTCGTCGGCTTTTCTCATGGGCGAGGACACCCCGCGCGCCACGCTGCTCGGCATGCTGGTCCGCGAGCGCGGGCTTCCGCCCGATGCCGTGGCGCTGCTCGCCAGCGGCGCGGGCTATGCGCCTTCGCCACTGACCGAGGCCGAGCGTACCCATCTTTCCGACGGCAGCATGGATGGCGCGCCGCCGCACGTGCTCGGCGACTATCCGGAATGGCTCGACCCCTATCTCGCCCGCGTGTTCGGCGATGAGCGGGCGGAGGAGGGTGCGGCGCTGTCGTCGCGCGCGCCGCTTGATCTCCGCGCCAACACGCTCAAAGCCACCCGCGAGGAGGCGGCGAAATCGCTGGCCGATCTCGCGCCCGAGCCCACGCGCTGGTCGCCCACGGGCCTGCGGATCAAGCTCAGGGCGGATGCGAAAAACCCCGCCGTGCACGCCGAGTTCGCCTATCTTAAAGGGCTCATCGAGATTCAGGACGAGGGCTCACAACTCGCGGCCCTTCTGGCGGGCGCCAGACCCGGCGAGCAGGTGCTCGACCTCTGCGCCGGCGGCGGCGGCAAGACGCTCGCACTCGCCGCGATCATGGACAACAAGGGCCAGATTTACGCAACCGACGACGACAAGCGCAGGCTTGCCCCGATCCACGCCCGGCTCGAACGTTCGGGCGCGCGCAACGTCCAGGTCCGCGCGCCAAAATCGGTCGGCAACGAGCTCGCCGACCTCGAGGGCAAGCTCGACCTCGTCCTGATCGACGCGCCCTGCACCGGCATCGGCGCCTGGCGCCGCAATCCGGACGCCAAATGGCGGGTCCGGCCGGGCGCGCTCGAACAGCGGGTCAAGGAGCAGGCGGAAACGCTCGAACGCGCCGTCCCGCTGGTTAAGGCCGGCGGCCGTGTCGCCTATGTCACCTGTTCGGTGCTGGAGGAGGAGAACGGGGCGCAAATCCGGAACTTCGTGGGCCTGCACCCGGATTTTTCCGTGGAAAAGCCCGCCGAGGTGGCGAACGTCCTGGGCGAGCGCGCCTATATGTTCACCAAGGCGGCGCTCACCTCCGCCGAAGGCCTGCTGATGACGCCGCGCCGGACCGACACCGACGGGTTTTTCATAAGCATCCTGCGGCGCACTGCATGACCTCTGCGGCCCAAGCTCGACAGTCCAAAGCGGTTGCCATAGAACTCGCCATGGATCTCCACCACAAGATTCTCATCGTCGATTTTGGCTCCCAGGTGACGCAGCTCATTGCGCGCCGGGTGCGCGAAGAGAAGGTCTATTCCGAGATCGTGCCGTACCAGAAGGCCGCCGAAGCCTTCGCGCGGATGAAACCCACCGCCGTGATCCTGTCCGGGGGGCCTGCCTCCGTGCTCGACAAGGACGCCCCCCTCGCGCCCAGGGAGTTGTTCGACGCGGGCGTGCCGGTGCTTGGCATCTGCTACGGCGAGCAGGCGATGGCGCACCAGCTCGGCGGACAGGTCGAGGGCGGGCACCACCGCGAGTTCGGCCGCGCCGAGGTGCTGGTCACCGAGGACTCGCCGCTGTTTGAGGGCGTCTGGAAGAAGGGCGAGAAATATCCGGTCTGGATGAGCCACGGCGACCGGGTCACGCGCCTGCCGCAGGGCTTCCGCGTCATCGGCACCTCGGCCAACGCGCCGATCGCCATGATCGCCGACGAGAAGCGCCGCTTCTACGCCACGCAGTTCCATCTCGAGGTGATGCACACGCCGCAAGGCGCGCAGCTTTTGCGCAACTTCATCCGCAAGATCGCCAAGTGCCGCGGCGACTGGACCATGCGCGCCTACAAGGACGAGGCGATCGAGAAAATCAGGAAGCAGGTCGGCAAGGGTAAAGTGATCTGCGGGCTGTCCGGCGGCGTGGACTCGGCGGTCGCTGCCGTGCTGATCCACGAGGCGATCGGCGACCAGCTCACCTGTGTGTTCGTCGATCACGGTTTGCTGCGATTGAACGAAGGAAAGTCCGTCGTCGAACTGTTCCGCGGCCATTACAACATTCCGCTCGTGCACGTCGATGCGTCCGACACGTTCCTCGGCGCGCTGCAAGGCAAGTCCGACCCGGAGGAAAAGCGCAAGATCATCGGCCGGCTGTTCATCGACGTGTTCGAGGCGGAGGCGAAAAAGATCGGCGGCGCCGAGTTCCTGGCGCAAGGTACGCTCTATCCCGACGTGATCGAGAGCGTGTCGTTCACCGGCGGGCCTTCAGTGACCATCAAGTCTCACCACAACGTCGGCGGCCTGCCGGCGCGCATGAACATGAAGCTCGTGGAGCCGCTCCGCGAGCTGTTCAAGGACGAGGTGCGGTTGCTCGGGCGTGAACTCGGTCTTCCCGAAGTGTTCGTCGGTCGCCATCCGTTCCCGGGACCGGGCCTCGCGATCCGCTGCCCCGGCGACATCACGCAGGATAAACTCGAAATCCTCCGCCGCGCCGACGACATCTACATCGACGAGATCAGGAGGGCCGGCCTCTACGACGAAATCTGGCAGGCCTTCGCCGTCATCCTTCCGGTGAAAACCGTCGGCGTGATGGGCGACGGCCGCACCTACGATTTCGTCGTCGGCCTCCGCGCCGTGACCTCGACCGACGGCATGACCGCCGACTTCTATCCGTTCGAGATGAAGTTCATCGGCAACGTCGCGACCCGCATCATCAACGAGGTCAAGGGCGTCAACCGCGTGGTGTACGACGTGACCAGCAAGCCACCCGGCACCATTGAGTGGGAGTAATAACTTAATCTGGTCTGCCCCCTGAGAAGTGGTCCTCCCTGATGTATGGCTTATGGCCTGATGGAGGACTGAAGGATGCCAAGGAAGAGACACACGGCTTAAGAGATCGTCACGAAGTTGCGGCAGGTTGACGTGCTGACCTCGCAGGGTCGGCTGGTCGCGGAAGCGGTTCGGACGATAGGTGTGACGGAAGTAACATACTATCGCTGGCGCTCGGAATACCGGAAGGTCACGTGTTCAGGCTTATTGCCGGCAGCGTGATGGTGGCCCTGATCCTGTTTGGCGTTCTGGAGCTGCTCAACGTGATCCACGTTTAAGGCCGCGCGGAGCTCCGCGAAAACTACTTCGGTCGCATCTTGATGAAGGCCTGCCTCTTGCACTCGGCGACCAGCTTGTTGTCCTGGTTGTAGCAGCGGTGGTGGAATTCGACGATGCCGGCGCCTGGCCGCGACTTCGATTCGCGCTTGCCGATCACCTCGGTCGTCGCGTGCAGCGTGTCGCCTTCGAACACCGGATTGCCGAATTTGACCTCCTGCATGCCGAGATTGGCGATGGTGGTGCCGACCGTCATGTCGGACACCTGCATGCCGATCATCAGGCCAAGCGTGAACAGCGAGTTCATCAGCGGCTGGCCCCACTCGGTTTCGGTCTCGCAGAAGTGCCGGTCGATGTGTAGCGGCTGCGGGTTGAGCGTCATGTTGGAGAACAGCATGTTGTCCATCTGCGTCACCGTCCGATAGTAGCGGTGCTCGGTGAGCGACCCGACCACGAAGCCCTCGAAATAGAAGCCGCCGCGCTTGGAGCGGTTCGCCATTTCCGTTGCCGTGTCAGCCATCGTTCTCACCCTCCGGTTGCGCGCGATTTTAAGCTTCCGTTTACCATAATCGTTAACAGTTCGCTGCGCCGGGTCCGCCGTCGCGACCGGTAGAAAGCCGCCATGAACGTCGAGCCCACCGGGACGGGCCGTCAAGGAACGGTTTAGGATGACGGCCCGCAGGGTGGGGCGTTCCAATCGTTTGCCCACCCGCAAAAGTGGGCACGGCTCAAGGCGTTAGCTGCGTTTGCAAGCCTGCCTCGACCTGCTAACGATCACCCCAATCGCAAAGCAATAGCGCCCCGAGGAAGGACCCCATGCACCGCAGCACCGATCGGATTCTCACCACCCACGTCGGCAGCCTGATCCGGCCGGATTCGATCCGGAAGCATCTGCGCGCCAAGCAGAAGGGCGAGGGATACGACGCCGCGGCTCACGCGCAGAACCTCAAGGAGACGGTTGCCGAGGTGGTCCGCCAGCAGGCCGAGGTCGGCGTCGACGTCGTCAGCGACGGCGAGTTCGGTAAGGGGATTTCCTGGTCGCAATATGTGATCGAACGCGTCTCCGGCTTCGAGCGCCGGCCTTTCAACCCCGCCACCGGCAACCCGTTCACCAAGGGCGCCGACCGCACGCGCTTCCCCGAGTTCTACCAGGAGCTCGATGCGAAGGATCACGTCGAGACGGTCACCGATACGGTAGCGGTCGCGCCGATCAAGTACACGGGGCAGGCGCTGATCCAGCAGGACATCGACAATTTCAAAGCAGCGCTGAAGACGGTGAAGGTTGTCGAAGGCTTCCTGCCGGTGGCGGCGCCGGCTTCGGTCACCCCCGATCGCAAGAATGAATACTACAAGAGTACCGAGGATCTGGCGGAGGCCATCGGCCAGGCCATGCACGTCGAATACAAGCAAATCGTCGACAACGGCTTGATCGCACAGCTCGACGACGCGCGTGCCGCCGTCACCTACGACCGCATGGTGCCGCCCGCGAGCTTCCAGGACTATCGCAAGAGGGTCCGGCTTTACCAGGACGTGCTCAATCGCGCGACCGAGGGCATCCCGACCGAAAAACTCCGCTACCACGTCTGCTGGGGAAGCTGGCCCGGCCCGCACACCACTGACGTCCCTATCAAGGACATCATGGATTTGATCCTGCGCGTGCGCGCCGGCGCCTATGTGCTGGAGATGGCCAATCCCCGCCATGAGCACGAATGGCAGGTGTGGAAGGACATCAAGCTGCCGAAGGGCTCGGTGCTCATTCCGGGTGTCATTAGCCACGCCACCAATGTGGTCGAGCATCCGGAACTGGTGAAGGAGCGGATCGTGCGGTTGGCGAAACTTGTCGGCCGCGAAAACGTCATCGCCGGGACGGATTGCGGATTTGCGCAGCAGCCATTCTACCAGCGCGTCCATCCGACGATTCAATGGGCGAAGCTGCAGGCTCTGGTCGAGGGCGCTCGGCTGGCGAGCAAGGAGCTGTGGGGCAGGGGCACGAAGAAGGCGGCGCCCAAGAAGGCCGCTCCGAAGAAGCGTGCGGCAAAGGCGGCGAAGCGGAAGCGCGCGGCCTAGCTACTTGCTCCGCCCTCATCCTGAGGAGGCGTGAAGCGCCGTATCGAAGGATCGGCGGCGAGTCCGGACCTATGGCCCATCCTTCGAGACGCATCGCTTCGCGATGCTCCTCAGGATGAGGCCTGAGTATTAGCGATTCTTGCGCGCCACCGTCCGCTTTTTCGCCAGCGTCTTCTTCAGCCAGCCCTCGATGACGGCGGCGATCTCGTCGCTGTTCTGCTCCAGCATCATCATGTGGCCGTTGCCGCGGATGCCGATGTCGGGAAGCCGAATGAAGGTGTTCGGCACGCCGGCCTGTGCGAGATAGGCCGCGGTCGCATGGTCGTAGGCGGCGTGATAGGACGCCTCCGCCACCAGGATTAGGATCGGCACCTTGGCGAGGTTTGGCAGCTTGCGCGCCGGCTCCGCCTGCAGCCAGCCGCGCACCAACCCCGGCGCGTCGGGCTTGTCCTGGCGGACGAACGACAGCGCTTTGCCGGACTTGAGCAGCGGCCGATAGGTGAGCGGCACCATGCCGAGGCCGGAGGTCTTGCACGGACCGATATCGGCGAACCAGTCCGGCGCGCCCTTGAAATCGGCCTCGTACACCGGCGGACCGTTCGGCTCGATTGCGACAATGGCCTTCACCAGCATCGGCCGCGCGTCGGCGACCGGCCAGGCGAACGCGCCGGATTGCGAATGCACCAGCAGGATCGCCGGCCCGATCGTTTCAAGCAGGGCGATGATGGCGTCGCGGTTGATCTTCTGCTGCCGGGGATAGCTCTCCAGCGAAGGAAACTGCGTGGCATAGAATGCGTCGAACACCGCGTCGCCGGGCTTGCCGGCGCCGGGCCATCGGGTGTGCCGCTTTGCCTGCGGCCACAAATTGAAGCGCTTGGGCGCGACGAAGCGCTGCTCGGTGCGGGCAAGGTTTCCGGTCTGCACGGCGCCTTGCGACTGCGAGAAATGCGCGGACCGGCCGCGCGCAACCTGATCGACCACATAGATCGCGTGGCCGCGGCGCAGGAAATACTGCGCCCAGCCTTCGCGGCCGTCCGGCGTGCCGGTAAAATTGGTGCCGGTCTGGCTGCCGCCGTGGACCATCACGATGGGGAAGGGCGATTTCAGCGGGTGCGGAATGAAATATTCCGCGTACATCTGCCCGACCGTCGGCGAGCCCTCAACCGAGCTGTCGATTTTTCCCCCGGCGTAAAGATATCCGGTGGTTTCGAGGACGAGAGGTTTTCGCGCCGGACGCCGCCGCTTCGCCATCGCTCAATAGCCGAACTGCTCGCGCAGAATGCGCTCATCGAGGCTATGGCCGGGATCGAACAGCATCTGCATCGACACCGATTGATCCATGCGGATATCGACGTCGCGCACCGAGCGCACCTCGGCGTGGTCGGCGACCGCCGCGACCGGGCGGCGCTCGGGATCGATCACGCTGATGGTGACGCGGGCGGTGTCGGGCAGAAGCGCGCCGTGCCAGCGGCGCGGCCGGAACGGGCTGATCGGCGTGACGGCAAGCAGCGAAGCGTTGATCGGGATAATCGGCCCCTGCGCCGAGAGATTGTAGGCGGTCGAGCCCGCGGGCGTCGCCACCAGAACGCCGTCGGCCATGAGCTCCGGCAGCCGCTCCTTGCCGTCGATGGAGATGGACAGCCGCGCCACCTGATAGGTGTGGCGGAACAGCGAGACCTCGTTGATGGCGTAGTGTTCGTGCAGCTTGCCCTTGATGTCGCGTGCGCGCATCACCAGCGGGTGGATGATCGTGGTCTGCGCGGCGGAGAGTCTTTCCTTGAGACCTTTCTCGCGAAAGTCGTTCATCAGGAAGCCGACCGTGCCGCGGTGCATGCCGTAGATCGGCCGGCCGGCCTTCATGGCCTGCCGCAGCGTCCGCAGCATCAGCCCGTCGCCGCCGAGCGCCACCACCACATCGGCCCTGGAGGGGCTGACATTGCCGTAGAGCTTGGTAAGCCGCTGGAGCGCCTTGCGGGCCTCCGGCGCGGGGCTCGCCACGAAGGCGATCCGCTCGTATTTCGGCGTTTTTCGAAGCATGGGCAGTCGAGGCTCCGGCGTGCGCAGTTCGTCTATACGACTTGGCCGTGTACGTCGAGGCGGAGCAGGACAGCCGCGCGCGGCATTGTTATTTGCGCTTTGCCATGCACAATCCAAAGGCGCGTTCCCGGGTGCGATCCAACCAGAGCAAAGCCATGACCAAACTGTCGATTGCGGTCGCCGCGCGGCGATCTTGAGCGCCATCGGAAGCGCGAGCGCGCAGACCTATCCATCGCGCCCCATCACAATGCTGGTGGGCTATGCGGTGGGTGGGCCGTCGGACACGATCGCGCGCATCATGGCGGACCGCATGAAGGTGGCGCTCGGCCAGCCCGTGATCATCGAGAATGTTACAGGCGCCGCGGGCTCGCTCGCGGTCGGCCGCGGCGCCCGCTCGGCGCCGGACGGACACACCCTCGTCATGGGCGACTGGAGCACGCACGTCGTCAACGCCGCCATGTACGATCTGCAATACGACGTGGTGAGAGACTTCGAGCCGGTGTCGCTCCTGCCCAGCGCGCCGCAGATCATCGTCACGCCGAATGCGGTCCCGGCGAAAAATTTGAACGAGCTCGTCGCCTGGATCAAGGCGGACGCGGACAAGGTCAGCTATAGCACCTCCGGCCACGGCAGTCCGTCGCACGTCAGCGGCGTGCTGCTGCAGAACGTCACCGGCGCGAAAATCCAGCTTGTGCCCTATCGCGGCGCGGCGCTGGTGATGCAGGACATGGTCGCCGGTACGATCCAGCTTTCGATGTTCCCGGTGACGGTGGCATTGCCGTAGGTGCGCGCGGGCCATGTGAGGTCCTATGCCATCACCGCGCCGAAGCGCAGCGTCGCCGCGCCGGAGATTCCGACGGTCGATGAGGCGGGACTGCCGAACTTCCACATTTCGCTCTGGTGGGGATTCTGGATGCCCAAGGGCACGCCCAAGGACATCATCGCCAAGGTCGCCGCCGCCGTGGTCGAAACCCTGGCCGATCCCGCGACCCAGAAGCGCATCGCCGACCAGGGACTTGATATCCCCGCGCGCGATCAGCAGACGCCGGAAGCGCTCGCGGCCTACCAGAAGCTCGAGATCGAAAAATGGTGGCCGATCATCAAGGCCGCCAACATCAAGGCTCCATAACGGCATGAAACGTTCGACCGACCGTATCCTCACCACCCATGCCGGCAGCCTGCCGCGCCCGGCCGACATCCTGCAGATGATCCGCGCCAAGTCGCGCAGCGAGAAGGTCGACGAGCAGAAGCTCGCGTCCCGGGTGAAAGAGGCGGTCGGGGAGGTCGTGCATCGGCAGGCCGACATCGGCCTCGACGTGATCGACGACGGCGAGTTCGGCAAGCCGAGCTTTGTGACCTATGTGCGCGACCGCCTGGGTGGGCTTGAAGCGAGCGGCCTGCGCCCGAATGCGTGGCTGTCCTCGCGCGAGGCGGTGAGCTTCCCGGACTACTACAAGGCGCAGGAGAGCGCCTCGCCGCGCGCCAAGCAGGTGCAGATGGCTTGCACCTCGCCGCTGACCTACAAGGGCCAGGCGGCGCTCAAGATCGAGCTCGACAATCTCAAGTATGCGCTCAAGGGTGTCGAAGCGGCCGACGTGTTCGTGCCGTGCATCTCGCCCGCCAATATCGAGGACTGGAACGAAAACAAGTTCTACAAAACCAACGATGAATATCTGTTCGCCATCGCCGATGCGATGAACGTCGAATACAAGGCAATCGTCGATGCCGGATTCCTGGTGCAGGTGGATGACCCGCGACTGGTCAGCTACTACCTGATGGACCCGAAGATGTCGGTCGACGACATCCGCACATGGGCCATGAAGCGGGTCGAGGCGCTCAATCATGCGCTGCGCGGAATCCCGACCGAGAAAATCCGCTACCACACCTGTTACAGCATCAACATGGGCCCGCGCGTGCACGACCTCGAGGTCAGGCACATCATCGACATCCTGATGAAAATCCGCGCCGGCGCGTTCTCGTTCGAGGCCTCCAACCCGCGCCACGAGCACGAATGGGCGGTGTGGAAAGAGGCGAAACTGCCGGAAGGGACGGTGCTTATTCCCGGTGTCATCACCAACTCGTCGGTGCTGGTCGAGCATCCCGAACTGGTCGCGCAGCGCCTCATCCGGTTTGCCGATTTCATGGGGCGCGAGAATGTCATCGCCGGCACCGATTGCGGCTTCGCGAGCTTTGCCGGGTCGGATGAGGTCCATGCCAGCATTGTCTGGGCGAAGATGGAAGCGATGGTCCAGGGCGCGGAGATCGCGAGCAGGAAACTGTGGGGCCGTTGAGCCCGAACGAGTGGCTTATGGATCGCGCGGTTTTCGTCTACACGACCTGGCCCTCGGCTGCCGACGCGGAGGCGGCCGGGCGCACGCTGGTCGAGCGGGGTCTCGCGGTCTGCGTCAACATCCTGCCCGGCATGATCTCGCACTATCGATGGGAGGGGAAGGTCGAGTGGGCGGAGGAGGCGGCGATGATCGTCAAGACCCGCGCCTCGCTGGCCGGCGCGGTGTCGGACGCCGTCAAGGAGCTGCATTCCTACGACACTC
>SHVN01000061.1 GCA_009694215.1 Xanthobacteraceae bacterium | reverse complement strand
CCCACGCTTTCGCACCTCAGCGTCAGTACCGGGCCAGTGAGCCGCCTTCGCCACTGGTGTTCTTGCGAATATCTACGAATTTCACCTCTACACTCGCAGTTCCACTCACCTCTCCCGGACTCAAGACTCTCAGTATCGAAGGCAGTTCTGGAGTTGAGCTCCAGGATTTCACCACCGACTTAAGAGTCCGCCTACGTGCGCTTTACGCCCAGTGATTCCGAGCAACGCTAGCCCCCTTCGTATTACCGCGGCTGCTGGCACGAAGTTAGCCGGGGCTTCTTCTGCGGGTACCGTCATTATCTTCCCCGCCGAAAGGACTTTACAACCCTAGGGCCTTCATCATCCACGCGGCATGGCTGGATCAGGCTTGCGCCCATTGTCCAATATTCCCCACTGCTGCCTCCCGTAGGAGTCTGGGCCGTGTCTCAGTCCCAGTGAGGCTGATCATCCTCTCAGACCAGCTACTGATCGTCGCCTTGGTGAGCCGTTACCTCACCAACTAGCTAATCAGACGCGGGCCGATCCTTCAGCGATAAATCTTTCTCCTTACGGACGTATTCGGTATTAGCCCAAGTTTCCCTGGGTTGTTCCGAACTGAAGGGTACGTTCCCACGTGTTACTCTCCCGTCTGCCGCTCCCGTATTGCTACGGGCGCTCGACTTGCATGTGTTAGGCCTGCCGCCAGCGTTCGCTCTGAGCCAGGATCAAACTCTCAAGTTTGAAAGAATTCGATCTCGGCTGATCACACGTTTTGACGAGGTCCCACTATCTGCCCGCTCCGACGATTGCTCGCCGAAATGGACATTAGTGAAGACCTAAAACGTCGACCGCCGAAGTCTCTTTCACGACCGCACCGCAAAAAGGTTTCCCCTTTCACGGAGGCGGTCCGCAAGGACTCCGCCGTCCACGTTTCTCTTTCTTCCGATTCACTTGTCAAACAGCCCAGAAACCTTGCGGTTTCCAACCTCCCAGCGGACCGAGAGGCGACGAAATTTGAACCTCCGACGACTTCTCGGAGATCCTGTCCACACATAAGTGAGGAGCTTTAGAGGCGCGCAACCACGCCGTAAGCGGACGGCGCGCCGAATGACTGGAGGTTATATGGGCCACCCCCGTTCCTTGTCAACACCAAACCCAGGATTTCGGCGACCGATCATTTGCCCGCAAATCCAGCGTTTAAGCCATGCTTTACCGGTCGGCCCCCAGACTGCTGCGCCGCACTTGAGCCACATTCTTCGGACGTTCTTGGCCCCGGAATTGGGATTTGTAAGGCGTTCCAAGGGGAGCCCCGTTAAGCGTCGCCATTGATCCGGGCCGTTCACCCGTTCCCTGTCATTGACCGGGGCGCGAGCGGCACGGCATCGTGCCGGCGCCCGATTCGTCCAGTTCTGGGCGGGCCAGGATCGGGGCGTTGCATGAACTCCCCGGCGTGACCGGCTAGTGCAGGAGACAGGGATTGGATCACGCCAGGCCGCGCCCACACCGACACCGAGCGTATCCGGCCGCCGATCTCGGCAATGAGCCGCCGCTCTCGGTCGATGGCGGCACCGGCGGGATGATCGATCGCCGCCGCGTCTCGGTGCAGTGGTTTTCCGGCACGATCCTGACCGGCGTCTGCGGCGCAGCTCTGATGGGCGGCGCCGTTTTTACGTCGCTCGACGGCGAGACCAATTTCGCCACGGTGCCGGAGCGGATCGAGAACACGCTCCGCGGCGCCATCGGCGCGATCGGCGACAAGCTCGCCAACCGCAAGAGCGACCGGTTGTCACCCGCCGCCGAATCCAGCGCCCAGCGCCAGGTGCTCCGCTACACCACCACCACCCGGGTCGGCGACCGCGAGGTCGTGCGCACACGCCCGGTGGTGCGCGTATCCGCCAATCTGTCAATGACCAGCACCGAATTCGCCGCGAGCGTGCCGCCCTTCAACCCGCAGAAGATGCTGGCGCTGGCCGGCGCCGACGGCGTGCCGGTCAGCGACGCGCCGGGCGCAGAGCCCGACGCCGAGGTCTCCTACGTGACGCGCGATCTCGCCGGCATCCTGCCGCGGGTCAAGGTCGCGGCGGTGCTGCCGATCGACGACATCATCGCGCGCGTGCGCAACACCGCCGACTGGTCGACCGGCGGCGCGCAGAACCGCTATCAGGTGGCAAGCCTGCCGCAGAGCAGCTCGGCTCCGATGGCTTATGCCGCCGACGGCACGCAGGACCCCTACGCGGGCTTCGAAACCCGCATCGTCCCTGAGAACATCACGCTGCTGCCCAAGACCGGGGGCCAAGCCACCGGCGGCAACGGCTGGAGCGAGCGCGCGGTCACCGTGAAGAAGGGCGACAGCATCGCGACGATCCTTAAGGAGATCGGGGCGACGCCCGAGGAAACCGCGGCAATCGCAGCGGCGCTCGGCGCGCGCGGCCGCGCCAACGGGCTGAAGGAAGGCCAGAAGCTGCGCGTCCTGGTGGCCTCGGCCGAAGGCGGCCGGCAGCGGCCGATCCGCGTGATCGTGATGGGCGACAGCGCGATCGAGGCGGTGGTGGCGCTCTCCGACATGGGCCGGTACGTCTCGGTCGATGTCGCCAGCATGAACACGCTGGTGTCCGAAGCCGCCGCCGACGACGAGGATGACGGCAAGGGCATGCGGCTCTACCAGAGCATCTACGAGACCGCGCTGCGCAACAACATCCCAAAGCCCGTGATCGAGGCACTGATCCGCATCTACTCCTACGACGTCGACTTCCAGCATAAGGCGCAGCCGGGCGATTCCTTCGACGTGCTCTACGCGGCCGACGAAGACACCCCTGGCAGCGACGTCAAGAACGACGTGATGTTCGCCGCGCTGACGACCGGCGGCGAGATCAAGAAATACTACCGATTCCAGACCACCGACGACGGCATCGTCGACTACTACGACAAGACCGGAAAAAGCGCGAAGAAGTTCCTGGTGCGCAAGCCGGTGGCGAGCGGGCTCATGCGCTCCGGCTTCGGCGCCCGCAATCATCCGCTGCTCGGCTATTACAAGATGCACACCGGCGTCGACTGGGCCGCCCCGCTCGGCACCGCGATCTACGCCTCCGGCAACGGCACCGTCGAGAAGGTCGGCTGGGAGAGCGGCTACGGCAAATACGTGCGCATCCGCCACGCCAACGGCTACGAGACGGCCTACGGCCACATGACCGCGTTCTCGCGCGCCACCCAGCCCGGCGCGCGCGTGCGCCAGGGCCAGGTGATTGGCTATGTCGGATCGACCGGCCTCTCTACCGGGCCGCACGTGCACTACGAGATCCTGGTGAACGGCCACTTCGTCGATCCGCTGCGCGTCAAGCTGCCACGCGGCAGGGTGCTCGAAGGGCCGCTGATGACGAATTTCGACAAGGAGCGCGACCGCGTCGACAACATAATCACGCGCTCGGCCCCGCGCGTCGCGCAGAGCCAGCCGGGGCGCTGAACCTCGCAACTGTCATTCCGACCGCGTGAAGCGAGTGCCGGAATCCCAAACCCCGGTCTCCACCATTCCTGAAGCACAGGGTTATGGATTCCGGGATCGCACCTTCGGCGCGCCCTGGAATTACACCCGGCCACTTCGCGGTGATCGCGTCACGCGCTGGATCGAGGCCGCTCTTAAGCCGCCTCCCGCGCGACCTCACCGTTGAAGGTGATGCCGTTCTTGCCGGCCGAGATCACGACCTTCTCGCCGTCCTTGATCTTGCCGGACAGGATCAGCTCGGCCAGCGGATCCTGCACCGCCTTCTGGATCGCGCGCTTGAGCGGACGCGCGCCATAGGCAGGATCGTAGCCCTTCTCGGCCAGCCACTCGCGCGCCTTGGCGTCGAGCGCAAGCGTGATCTTGCGCTCCTCCAGGAGCTTGGCCAGCCGCACCATCTGGATGTCGACGATGCGCCCCATGTGCTCGCGCTTGAGCCTGTGGAACAGGATGATCTCGTCGACGCGGTTGAGGAACTCCGGCCGGAAGGCCGATCGCACCTCCGCCATCACCTGGTCGCGCACCGCTTCGGTGTCCCGGCCTTCCGGCTGGTTCACCAGATACTCGGCGCCGAGATTCGACGTCATCACGATCAGCGTGTTGCGGAAATCGACGGTGCGGCCCTGCCCGTCGGTCAGGCGCCCGTCGTCGAGCACCTGCAGCAGCACGTTGAACACGTCCGGATGCGCCTTCTCGATCTCGTCGAACAGCACCACCTGATAGGGCCGCCGCCGCACCGCTTCTGTGAGCGCCCCGCCCTCGTCGTAGCCGACATAGCCCGGAGGCGCGCCGATGAGACGCGAGACCGAATGCTTCTCCATGTATTCGGACATATCGATGCGCAGAAGCGCCGTCTCGTCGTCGAACAGGAATTCGGCAAGCGCCTTGGTCAGCTCGGTCTTGCCGACGCCGGTCGGCCCGAGGAACATGAACGAGCCGATCGGCCGGTTCGGATCCTGCAGGCCGGCGCGGGCGCGACGCACCGCAGTCGAGACGGCCTTCACCGGCTCGGCCTGGCCGATGACGCGCTTGCCGATCTGCTGCTCCATCTTCAGAAGCTTCTCGCGTTCGCCTTCGAGCATGCGGTCGACCGGGATACCGGTCCAGCGCGAGACGATCTGCGCAACGTGATCAGCGGTGACCGCCTCCTCCACCACAGCGCCGGCGTTCTTGCCCTCGACCTCCTTCAGCTTCTTCTCGAGCTCGGGGATGCGGCCATAGGCGAGTTCGCCCGCGCGCTGATACTCGCCGCGCCGCTGGGCGTTGGCGAGTTCGACACGAAGCGCATCGAGCTCGGTCTTAAGCTTCTGCGCATTGGAGAGCTTGTCTTTTTCCGATTTCCAGCGCGCCGTTAGGTCGGCCGACTGCTTTTCCAGCGACAGGAGTTCGCCTTCGAGCCGCTTCAGCCGCTCCCTGGAACCCGGATCGGTTTCCTTCTTCAGCGCCTCCTGCTCGATCTTGCGCCGCACCACCTCGCGGTCGATCGAATCGAGTTCGTCGGGCTTGGAATCGACCTGCATCTTCAGCCGCGCTGCGGCCTCGTCGACCAGGTCGATCGCCTTGTCCGGCAGGAAGCGGTCGGCGATGTAGCGGTGCGACAGGGTCGCCGCCGACACGATCGCGCCGTCGGTGATGCGGACGCCGTGATGCTGCTCGTACTTGTCCTTCAGGCCGCGCAGGATCGAGACGGTATCCTCGACGCTCGGCTCGTTGACGAACACCGCCTGGAAGCGCCGGGCCAGCGCCGCGTCCTTCTCGACGTGCTTGCGATACTCGTCGAGCGTGGTGGCGCCGATGCAGTGCAGTTCGCCGCGGGCGAGCGCGGGCTTCAGCAGGTTGGAGGCGTCCATCGCGCCGTCGGCCTTTCCGGCGCCGACGATGGTGTGCATCTCGTCGATGAACAGGATGATGCCGCCGCTGGATGACGTGACCTCCTGCAGCACGGCCTTCAGCCGCTCCTCGAACTCGCCGCGATACTTGGCGCCGGCGATCAGCGCGCCCATGTCGAGCGCCAGAAGCTTCTTGTCCTCCAGGCTGTCGGGCACGTCGCCGTTGACGATGCGCAGCGCCAGGCCCTCGACGATGGCGGTCTTGCCGACGCCGGGCTCGCCGATCAGCACCGGATTGTTCTTGGTGCGGCGGGAGAGCACCTGAATGGTGCGGCGGATTTCCTCGTCGCGGCCAATCACTGGGTCGAGCTTGCCGTCACGGGCGGCCTGGGTCAGGTCGCGGGAGTATTTTTTGAGCGCGTCATAGGCGTTCTCGGCCGACTGCGAGTCGGCGGTGCGGCCCTTGCGCAAGGCCTCGATGGCGGAATTCAGGTTCTGCGGGGTGAGGCCGGCCTTGGCGAGGATTTTCCCGGCGTCGCTGTCCTTCTCCAGCGCGACTGCGAGCAAAAGCCGCTCGACGGTGACGAAGCTATCGCCGGCCTTCTCGGCGATCTTCTCGGCATTGTCGAACAGCCGCGCGGTCGCGGCGGCAAGATAGACCTGGCCGGAGCCCGAGCCCGAGACTTTCGGCATCTTGCCAAGCGCCTCTTCGACGCCGGTCAGCGTCTGCCGTGACTGGCCGCCGGAGCGGTCGATCAGGCCCGCGGCCAGGCCCTCCGGATCGTCGAGCAGAACTTTCAGCACATGCTCGGGCGTGAATTGCTGATGGTCCTCGCGCAACGCGAGGGACTGCGCCGACTGGATAAATCCGCGCGCGCGCTCGGTGTATTTCTCGATATTCATCAATGGCTCCCTCGGGCCCGACCTGTGGCGCCCTGACGACGGACCTCACCAAAGCGTCCGTCGCTCCAAGATGTAAGAAGGCCCCTGGCAGGCGAAAAGGGGGATTTCCTTGATTTTCGTCAACGCTTTCAAGCGCGCCGCCGGACCGTTAATAAGATGCGGTTTGGAACGCCCATGACCGGCCGACCCGCGCAAATTCAGGCCATTTACCGCTACCCGGTGAAGGGCCTGACCCCCGAGCCGCTGCCGCGAACGGCGCTGTCCGTCCGGCAGACCGTGCCGTGCGACAGGCTTTACGCCATCGAGAACGGCCCCTCCGGCTTCGATCCGGCAAAGCCCGCCTATGCCCCCAAGCAGCGTTTCCTGGAGCTGATGCGCAATGCCCGGCTGGCCGAACTGCGCACCGCATTCGACGAAACAAGCCATATCCTGACCATCCGGCACGAGAACCACGTGGCGGCAAAGGGCAATCTGCGAACAGCCGAGGGCCGTGCCATGATCGAGGCGTTTTTCGCCGAGTTCTGCGCCGACGAACTGCGGGGACCGCCGAAGGTGCTGCACGCGGAGGGCCACAGCTTCTCCGACGTCGCCAGGAAGGTGGTGTCGATCATCAATCTCGCTTCGGTCGCCGATCTGGAAAACACCGTGGGCGCACCGGTCCATCCGCTGCGCTTCCGCGGCAATCTCCATATCGATGGCTGGCCGGCCTGGCGCGAGTTCGACCTGCTCGACAAGGAAATCTCGATCGGGCCTTCGGCGCGGCTGAAGGTGGTCAAGCGCATCGTGCGCTGCGCTGCGACCGAAGTGGACCCCGACACCGGCATCCGCGACCTACCCATTCCGCGCACGATCATGAAGGCTTATGGCCACGCCGATTGCGGGGTCTATGCGGAGGTGATTCAAGCGGGGGCGATAGCAGCCGACGACACCGTGGCGATCACGGGCTGAGATACCGATCGGGCTCGTGCGGGCCCTTCGCTTCTTCCTCTGCCAACAACGTCAAGATTTGTTCGCGCTGCGGTTCGTGCGCCAATCCAGTCAGCAATTTCTGAAAATGTGCAAGGTTCTGCTCGTGGACAAACTTTTCCATTACCATCACCGGTTCAAGTCACCCTCCCGGATATAGACTGCGCTGTCGGGGAAGCCTGTCTGCTCGATTTTGACAGGTCGGACAGCTCAGTCCGACTTGTGCACTGGACCTAGAATCGACCCGTTGCGGAGCCGGGAACCGGCGCGAGGATCGCGGCCGCCCGCCGCCGCCTATAGCGGGCCTGCATACGTGGCACGATCCACCACGCGATTGGCGCTGCCAGAATGAAGCTCGCCGCGACAACCGCTGAAATCCAGAAGCCGGCATTGACGTTCAGCGCAGGCCACGTGAGCACAAGAATAATGTCCGCACCAAACAGAACGCCATTTGTCATCAAATAGATCAGTACCGCAATCTGCGCGCGTGTGGCGGTTTCCCGTGTCATCGCCTGCCCTTTCGCTTCCATCGACAACAGTGGCAGAAGCGAATGGTTCCGCGATAGCCGGTGACGCTCTAGCCCCTCCGGCTCAGCAGAAATACCGCCTGCTCGCCGAACAGGTTCCAGAACCACCACGGCGCGTTGAAGCGCAGCGGCGTCCCCCAGGCGTTGAACGCAACCGCGCGATCCATCTTGGCGCCGGCCACATCGCAAAGGACGACGAAGTCCTTGATGGTGCAGAAGTGGATGTTGGGCGAATCCCACCACGAATAAGGCAGGTTGTCGGTCCTCGGCATATGGCCGCCAAAGGCGAGCTGAAGGCGGATTTTCCAGTGCCCGAAGTTAGGGAACGACACGACGGCGTTCCTGCCGATCCGCAGCATGTGCTCGAGCACCACGCGCGGGCGGCGCGTCGCCTGCAAGGTCTGCGACAGGATCACGTAGTCGAAGGCGTCGTCCGGATAGTCGGCCAGATCGGTGTCGGCGTCGCCCTGGATCACCGCGAGCCCCTTGGCGACGCACTCGTTGACACCCTCGCGCGACAGCTCGATGCCGCGGCCGTCGACGCCGCGCTGCTCGCCTAGGATGCGCAGCAATTCGCCATCGCCGGCGCCGATGTCGAGCACCTTGGAGCCGGGCACCACCATGTCGGCGACCAGCAGAAGGTCGACGCGCGCGCCGCCCGGCGCGCGCGCGGCCTCCGCCATGGTGAGATCGCGCTTGAGGCGGGACAGCATGGTCACTTGCCGTTCTTCAATCCACGCGCCTTGGCGGCGCCGTCGAGGAACCCGCGCACGATCGCGAACAGCTCCGGCTCTTCGAGCAGGAAGGCGTCGTGGCCCTTGTCGGTAACAATCTCGGCGAACGAGACGCGCGCCCCGGATGCGTTGAGCGCATGCACGATGGCGCGCGATTCCGAGGTCGGGAATAGCCAGTCCGAGGTGAACGACACCACGCAGAAGCGAGTTTCGGCGCCACGGAAGGCATTAGCGATGACGCCGTCGCAGTCGGCGCCGAGATCGAAATAGTCCATCGCACGCGTGAGGTACAGATACGAGTTGGCGTCGAACCGCTCGACGAACGAGCTGCCCTGATGGCGCAGGTAGGACTCCACCTCGAAATCGGCGTCGAACGAGAACGTGGGGTTCTCGCGATCCTGGAACTTGCGGCCAAACTTGCGGTGCAGCGCCGCGTCCGAGAGGTAAGTGATATGCGCGCCCATGCGCGCGACCGCGAGCCCGCGCCGCGGGCTCGCGTCCTCGGCAAAATAACGGCCGTGGCGCCATTCCGGATCGGCCATGACCGCCTGGCGGCCTACCTCGTGGAAGGCGATGTTCTGCGCCGAATGGCGCGTGGCGCAGGCGATCGGCAGCGCGCTGAACACGCGCTTGGGAAAGCTCGCCGCCCACTGCAGCACCTGCATGCCGCCCATCGAACCGCCGGCCACCGCGAACAGCGTGTCGATCTTCAACTCGTCGAGCAGCATCGCCTGCGCGCGAACCATGTCGCGGATAGTGATGACGGGAAATTCCAGTCCCCACGGCTGGCCGGTCTTGGGATTGGTCGAAGCCGGCCCACTGGTGCCCATGCAGCCGCCGAGCACGTTCGGGCAGATGATGAAGTAGCGCTCGATGTCGATCGGCTTGCCAGGGCCGATCATGGTCTCCCACCAGCCCGGCTTGCCGGTCACCGGGTTGACGCTGGCCACATGATGGTCGCCGGTCAGCGCGTGGCAGATCAGCACCGCGTTGGAGCGTTCGGCGTTGAGCCTGCCGTAGGTCTTGTAAGCGATCTGGAATGGCGCGAGCTCGACGCCGGCATCGAGCTTGAGCGGACGGTCGGCGCCTAACCGCGCAACGAGCGAGTTGCGCGGCGCATCCGCCTCGCGGGCGCGAGACGCGGCATCGGGTGCTGTATCGACGTCGCCCATGCTGATGTTCCGGCGGCCCAAAAGGCCCGCTCTGCTCGGGGCTAGGTAGTGATCGGCGGCGGCTTATGTCAATGTTTTCTTTGATTTAGCGCCCCAGCCCACCTATCAATGGGTGCCGGAAAAGCCATGACAGACAAGCCCAAAGACGCCCCCAATCTCGGCGATCTCCGAAAGGACATCGACCGCATCGACGAGGCCATGCACGGCCTGCTGATGGAGCGCGGCGAAATCATCAACCGGCTCATCTCGGTGAAGAAGACGCAGGAAAGCGGCTCCGCCTTCCGCCCCGCGCGCGAGGCCGACATGATGCGCCGGCTAGTGCAGCGCCACCACGGCATCCTGCCGCTCGACACCGCCGAGAGCATCTGGCGGGTCATCATCGCGACCTTCACCCATGTGCAGGCGCCGTTTTCCGTGCACGCCGACCTGTCCGCGGGCGATGCGATGATGCGCGACAGCGCGCGATTCCATTTCGGCTTCACCGTGCCGTTTGTGCCGCATGTCGGCGCGGCGAGCGTTGTCGAGGCGGTTTCGGAATCGAAGGGCGACCTCGGCCTCGTGCCGGCGTTCGCTCCCGACCACAGCGGGGCGTGGTGGACCGCGCTCGAATTCGAGAGCGCGCCGAAGATCATCGCGCGGCTGCCGTTCATCGACCGGTCCGATCATCCGGCCCCGCTCGATGTGTTCGTGGTTTCGCGCGCCGCAGCCGACGCCATGGTGACCGAGGTGGAGACCTGGAGCCTACGGGTCACCGGCTGGAGCGCCGCGGCCGCCCGCGCCGCTTCGGCGCTGGCCGAGATCGTTGCGGTGCCGGACAAGGCGTTCAACGGCGCGGCGCTGCTTATTTCCGTGCCCGCCGGCGGCGACCTGACCGAAATCAAGGCCGCGCTCGTCAAGGCTGGGGTCACGGTGCGCTCGGCGGCCCTCGTCGGCAGCCACGCGACCCGCTACAAGGTGCCGGCGCAAAAGCCGTGAGGAACTGCGATGACCGCCACCCGTCCCCAGCCACGCCCTGGCGTGCTTGCCATCGACGCCTACGTGCCCGGCCGGAGCAGCGCGCCGGGCATCGACAAGGTGTTCAAACTGTCGTCGAACGAGACGCCGCTGGGCCCGAGCCCCAAGGCGATCGCCGCCTACAACGCAATCGGCCGGCATCTCGAGGATTATCCGGACGGTTCCGCCTCCGATCTCCGCGACGCGATCGGCCGCGTGTTCGGGCTCGATCCCGCACGCATCGTCTGCGGCGCGGGCTCCGATGACCTGCTCAACCTGCTGGCGCGGGCCTATCTCGCCGACGGCGACGAGGCGATCCACACCACCCACGGCTTCCTGGTCTATCCGATCGCGACGCTCGGCACCGGCGCCACGCCCGTGGTCGCGCCGGAAAAAGACTTCACGGCGAGCGTCGACGAGATTCTCAAGCGGGTGACGCCGAAGACCAGGATGGTGTTCCTCGCCAACCCGAACAATCCGACCGGAACCTACATTCCGTTCGACGAGGTCAAGCGCCTGCACAACGGCCTGCCGCCGCATGTGCTGTTCGTGCTTGACGCGGCTTACGCCGAATACGTCCGCCGCAACGACTACGAGGCCGGGCTCGAACTGGTGGCCACCAGCGAGAACGTGGTGATGACGCGCACGTTCTCGAAAATCCACGGGCTCGCCGCGCTCCGGCTGGGCTGGATGTACGGGCCGGCGCATGTGGTCGACGCCGTCAACCGCATCCGCGGGCCGTTCAACGTGAACGGCGCAGCAATCGCCGCCGGCATCGCCGCGATCGAAGACGCTGCGCACCAGGAGCGCTCGCGCGAGCACAACACCGAGTGGCTTGAATGGATCTTTGAGGAAATCGGCAAGCTCGGGCTGAAGGTCACGCCGAGCGTGGCGAACTTCGTGCTGATCCATTTCCCGCAGGACAAGGGGCGGACCGCGGCCGGCGCCAATGCCTTCCTGATGAAGCGCGGCCTCATCCTGCGCCAGGTCACGGCCTACAAGCTGCCGAATGCGCTGCGCATGTCGGTCGGCACCGAGGAAGCGAACCTCCTCGTGATGAAGGCATTGGCCGAGTTCCTGGGGAAGACGAAGTGAACGATCAGCCGATCTTTAACCGTCTTGCGCTGATCGGCTTCGGCCTCATTGGCGGCTCGATCGCGCGCGCGGCGAGAGCGCAAGGCGCCGTGCGCTCGATCGTCGCCACGGCACGCTCGGCCGCCACACGCAAGCGCGTGGCAGAACTGGGCGTGGTCGATCAGGTGGTCGAGAGCAACGCGGCGGCGGCCGAGGGCGCCGACCTCGTCATCGTCTGCATCCCGGTCGGCGCCTGCGGCCCGGTCGCCCAGGAGATCGGCCCGCACCTGATTAAGGGCGCGACCGTCTCCGACGTCGGCTCGGTCAAGGGATCGGTGATGCGCGACATGGCCCCTCACCTGCCGTCGCATGTGCATTTCGTGCCCGCCCATCCGGTCGCCGGCACAGAATATTCCGGTCCCGACTCAGGCTTCGCCGAGTTGTTCGTCAACCGCTGGTGCATCCTCACGCCGCCGCCGGACGCAGACAAGGAGGCGGTGGAAAGACTTGCCACGTTCTGGCGCAAGCTCGGCGCCAATGTCGAAAGCATGCCGGCCGACCACCACGATCTCGTGCTCGGCATCACCAGCCATCTGCCGCACCTGATCGCCTACACGATCGTCGGCACCGCCGACGAGCTTTCCGAGGTCACGCGCTCGGAGGTTCTGAAATTCTCGGCCGGTGGCTTCCGCGATTTCACGCGGATCGCGGCGTCGGACCCGACCATGTGGCGCGACGTGTTCCTCGCCAACAAGGACGCGGTGCTGGAAATGCTCGGCCGCTTCAACGAAGACCTCTCGGCGCTCACCCGCGCGATGCGGAGCGGCGACGGCCAGACCCTGTTCGATCATTTCGCGAGAACCCGCGCGATCCGCCGCGGCATCGTCGAGATCGGCCAGGATTCGCCCGCGCCCGACTTCGGCCGGGCGCATCCGACCTTGCCGGCCAAGCCGCTGCCGCGGCCCTACGCCGCCGACAACGAGTAGCAATCAAGGGTTCAGAACAGCGACGGGGTCGTGCCGAGCTTCAGTGGGCCCAGCGAGGCCATGCCGTCGTCGAACTTGAGCGGCAGCATCACGGCGCGCTTGCCTTCGAGCTCGGCCGGCTGGCCCATCAGGCTGACGCCGGCGAGGATAGCGGGCCCGGCGTTCTTCCGCGCCACGTTGCCAAGGCCCGGGATGAGGCGGTCGAGCGCACCGATGGCGCTGTTGATCTGCGGCGACGCCTGCTCCTGGGACAGCATGCGTTCGAGGCCGAGCGTCGGCAGGAACGCCTCCAGATTGGCAACAGTGAGCCGGAGCTCGCCATTGAGCCGCCCCGCGGGGGAAAGCCCGAGCGTTCCGTTGGCGACGGCGATGGTGTCGCGCTGCTGCACGCGCGCGCTGGTGATCTCGATGCGGCCGCCAGCCGCCTGCAGTTCGCGGAACCGCTCTGACCAGGGCTTCGGCGAAAAATCCTTCAGCCCCCGCAGCGCCGCAGTGATGCCGGCGTCGACCGGCGTCGCCGCCGCCGGATGCCAGGACGGCGCGGAGACCGCCACAAGCTTGAGCACGACCTCGATCACTGGATTGTTCTGCACCGTGCCTGACACCAGGCGGCCGTTGAGATCGAGGCTCTCCGATTTGAAGAGGTTCTCGCCGCCGCCCGCGCGATCGACCGCCAGTTGCTCAAGGTTGATCGACACGCTTTCCGGCGAGACCGGCAGGCCGTGCACCTGCGTCCGCGCGCTCCGCCAGCTGGCGGAAATGGTCGGTGCGCGGCCTGGCTCGGCGATCGTCAGCGGACCGGTAAGCTCGGTCGTCAGCACGGTCGGCCGCCAGACGTGGGCCGACACCACCATTTCGCGGGCCTTCAGCGCGAGCGGCGGCTGGGTCGACGTCAGCTCCGCGCCGGCATCGGCGCAGCGCAGTTCGACGCCGAACGGGAATCCACCGATGGTTTGCGTCGCGCAGGTGTAGACCCGCCCAGACTTGGCCTCGCGAGCCTTCCAGCCTTCGATGGTGCGCTCAGCAACGCCCGCTCCGTAGTGCCAGCCCCCGGCCCACAGCCCGGCGAGAACGATCAGCAGGATGAGGGCGGCGGGCCACCGGCGCCGGCGGCGAAGGGGGCGTGCCTGGATCATGGGCGATGTGAAGGTCATGGCCAATGTGAAGCCCGCCGAATGCGGCGTTTCAAAGGTTGCACAGTTTTCTCTCCCGGGCGGCCGCTGTCCAGCCGGTTGCGGGGGTGAACGCGGCCTGATAGGCGAGCGTTCCATGGACGCCGGTTTCGATCACGCCAACGAGGACTTGTGGGTGTTCGGCTACGGCTCGCTGATCTGGCGGCCAGGTTTCGAATACTCCGACCGGGTCCCGGCGAGCATCGTCGGAATGCACCGCTCGCTGTGCGTCTATTCTTTCGATCATCGCGGCACGCCAAAACGCCCGGGCCTCGTGCTCGGCCTGGATTTCGGCGGCGCCTGCCGCGGCATCGCCTACCGCGTGACGGCAAGGCGTCGCGCAGAAACGCTCGCCTATCTGCGCGGGCGCGAGCAGACCACCGCGGTGTACCGGGAGCTGGTGCACGGGACCTTGCTCGTGGGCTCGCCCGAGCGGCGCGTCGACGCGCTCTGCTACGCGGTCGATCGCGGCCATCCGCAGTACGCCGGCCGTCTCGCGCAGGACCGGCAGTTGCACATCGTGCGCCAAGGCCACGGCCGATCCGGCAACAACCGCGACTACGTGATCGAGACGGTGAAATCGCTCGAAGCGCTCAACATCGTCGATCACGACCTGCATGTTCTGGCGGAGCGCCTCAAGGGCTCGCATGCGCCCGGCGCGTAGTATTCCGCGAGCCTCCAATTCCTTAACCAGCGATTAATCATCAGGCGCCCTGGTGGTGCCATCATACCGCCTGCATGCTCGCCACCAGCGTTGCGGATGCCTATATGCATATCATCACTGGCGACGAACACGGCATCAGTGGCTGAGAGACGCGACAGCGCTCCCGCACTTCAGGGAGCCGGCTGTGCTGCAAGCACGAACAGATCGAATTCGCCCGGACGCCATAACCCGCATGGCGATGTGGCGCAATCGTCCCATCCGCGACAACGCTGAAGAAGGCGGGCAGCCACAGCGGCTCATTGGCTCGCGCCACTAGAGTTCAAACGTGTCAGCGCCGACAGGTGCGGAAGAGTTGCTCTCAATGTGGGCTTCAGGTCTTTCAAGGCTTCGCAGAGTGAGGCGTCATACGTTTTCGCTTCAGCCGGAGACAAAACTGCAAATGTATCGGCACCCTTTAATAGGTCACTGATTCTGAGGCACAAGACGTTATAAAATTCTTGCTGTTCCTCGGCGGTGAGTTTGCGGTTGGTGCTACTTGGTCCTCGCTCTAGAACGACAAAGTCTTCTGACTTCTTCAGTATATGGCGTTCAGCTTCCGTAAATTCTACAGTGACGGAAATTAGGAGGAGGCCGGACTTGTCCGGCGATCCAATAATCAGGCGGTTCATGTGTAGAGGTCAGCGCCAGCCCAGAGCGAGAGCCCGTGCCGTATATTGACGGGATAGCTCCGGATGTCGGGCGCCGATCAGTCAACGTCTCGCCGGCCCAGTTCAAGAGCGGTGGGCTGGTGCAGATGGTGGCCAACGTCCTGGCCGCGTCGGGGCTGCCGGCACGCAGACTGGAACCGGAGATCACCGAGGTGGTCCTCATCCACGACGACGAGGCGGCGCTAGCGATCCTGCACCAGCTCCGGGGGCTCGGCGTGGGGATCGCTCTGGACGATTTTGGCACCGGATACTCCTCGCTGAGCTATCTGCAGCGCTTTCCGTTCGACAAGATCAAGATCGACCGCTCGTTCATCACCGACATCGCGGACGCCGGCGGCTCACGTTGCATCGTGCAGGCGGTTGTCAGCATTGCGGCGGCGCGCAACATGACGACCACCGCGGAGGGCGTCGAGACGCCACTGCAAATGGAGTGGCTCCGCGCGCTCGGCTGCACGGAAATGCAGGGCTATCTGTTCAGCCCGGCGATATCGGCTGAGAAAATAGCGGAGCTCCTTAAATCGCACCGCCCGGAAGCGGCATCCGCGGCCTGAGTCAAAGCGCGCCGAGACGCGTGAGCTCGGCCCGGCCTTCCGCCACCAGCCGCGCGGTCGCCGCCTCAACGTCGCTCTGCAGCCGCTGGAAGAAGGCGTCCTTGTCGAGCCCCGGCGGGATCGGCGGAAGGAACTCGACGACGATGGTGCCCGGATAGCGAAGGAAGGCGCGGCGCGGCCAGAACAGGCCGGAGTTCAGCGCGACCGGGATGCAGGACACGCCGACCTCGGCGTAGAGATGGGCCACGCCGAATTTGTAGCGCGGCTCGGCGCCGGGCGACCGGCGCGTGCCTTCGGGAAAGATCACGAGCTGGCGCCCGCCGCGGATTTCCTCGCGCGCGCGCGCGGTCATCGCGCTCAGCGTCTGCGAGCCCGCGCTGCGATCGACCGGGATCATCCGGCCCTTCCACATGCACCAGCCGAAGATCGGGATCCACATCAGCTCACGCTTGACGATGAAGGTGTAGTCTTCGAACAGGCGGAGCAGCGCGAAGGCTTCCCAGGTGGACTGATGCTTGGCCGCGATGATGAGGGGGCCACTAAGCCGCCCTTGCGGGAGGTTCTCCAGGCCGCGAAACTCGACCCTGGTGCCGCAGATGACGCGCAGCAGCCACACGCTGACGCGGCCCCAGAGTTCGGCCATTTTGAGAACGGCGCGGCGCGGCAGCGCCAGGGTGACCAGCGCCACCAGTAGCAGCGCGACGAGGTTCAGATAGAACAGGATATTGAAGAGGATGGATCGGACGATGATCACGTGAGGCAACCGCTGCGTGTCTGAGACTGGATTCGCCGGCTCAAGCCGCCGCCGACGGCAGGACCATACGGACCCGGGCGAGGATATACTTCAGATACTCCAAAAAGAGCAGCCGTGCGGTTTCGGAATTTTCCCACCAGGTTTCCACCTTCGCCTTGTCCGAGACCACCGCATAGGGCACCAGCGTCACGTCCGGAAGCTGGTGCGCCAGTTCCACCATGGCGCGCGGCATGTGGAAATTCGCGGTGACGACGATCAGCGATTTGAATTTGCGGCCTTCCACCCAGCGCCGTGTCTCCAGGGCGTTGCCGATGGTATTGGTGGATGAATGCTCAAGATCGACGCAGCAGTTGAACCAGCGCTGATGCTCCGGAACGAGGCTCGCGATTTCGCGTGAGCGCGTCAGCGGGTTGACGCCGCTGATGAGAAGACGCCGGCCGCGCCCGGCGGCGAGCAGATCGAGCGCGTCGCCGATCCGGAAAGGCCCACCGGTCAACACGACGATACCGTCGGCATTGCGGGGGGGCGTATTCTCGTTCACCTCGATCAAGTAGACAAAACGAAGATAATCGGCAGCGAATAGCACGAAAGCAAGGCCCAGGACGAACAGCACGATGCGGCCCACGCGGCGGCGCGGCGGCGACGTCCCGGCATCTGCTCCAGTTCCCGAGCCGACAGCGTGCATCAGTTCCGATCTCCCGCCGGATGATAGCGCAAAATCCGGCCTCCCGATGGCACCACGCTATTCGACCGTTTCCAGCGTACGGTTCACGGTCCGCCTCGACGCAATCGCCGTGACCACGGCGACCAGGAGGATCTGCGCGAGGATCGCGAGGTAGCCGTCCCATCCCAGCGCAAAGCTGCCGAACAGGATCGCGACCTGATCGCCACCCGCGGTGCCCGCGCTCATCCTCGCGGCGATGCCGGCTGCGCCGAACAGCAGCATCGCAAACCCGCCGCCGATCACCCCGCCCTCAAGCCCCAGCATGAGGAAATGGCGCTGGAACTGGCCGGCAATATAGCCACTCTTGGCGCCGATGAAATGCAGCACCTCGACGATCGGGCGGTTGGTCGCCATCGCGCCGCGCGTGGCGAAGATCACCGACAATACCGTCGCCGCCAGCATCAGGATCAGGAGACCGATCCCGCCCGCGATCGTGGTCTTCGCCATCGTGCGCATGCGATCGATCCAGGCGCGATGATCGTCGAGGCTTGCGCCGGCCACACGTTCGGCCAGTGACTTGCGCAGCGGCGCCAGATCGACGCCGCCGGACGGCAGCTTCACCACGATCATGCGCGGCACCGGCAGGTCGTCGAGCGAAAGTCCGCTGCCGAGCCACGGCTCGAGCAGCCGCGCGGACTCCTCCTTCGAATAGGCCCGGACCTCGCCGACGCCCGGTACCGCGCGGGCGATCTCGACGGCGCGCGCCACCTCGGCGTCGAGGTCGCGGCGCTCCGCCGGGCGTATCTGGATAGTGACCTCGCGCGCCACATCGGACTGCCATTCGACCGCGGAGCTTCGCACCAGCATCACCGCGCCGGTGGTGAGCGAAGCGAGGAATGTCATGATCGCCACGACCGCCACGAGCGCGCGGCCGGCGATCGAGCGCTTGGGCACGATCGGCGTATCGCCGCGCGGCATATATCCCGCCATCGCCCGCGGCGTCATCAGTTCCTGATCGATGCGGAGGTCGGTGCGAAGATCGGTCATGGTTCCAATCAGCTATGGCATCTCAATCATAGGCGTGCAGCCGGCCGTCGTGCAGCACGAGTCGCCGGCAGTTGTATTGATCCATCAGGCTGATGTCGTGGGTGGCGATCACCACCGTGGTGCCTGACTTGTTCAACTCGATGAACAGCCGCAGCAGGCGCTGGGCCAGATTGGGATCGACGTTGCCGGTCGGCTCGTCGGCGAGCAGCAACTGCGGCCGCGCGATCACCGCACGCGCGATCGCCGCGCGCTGCTTCTCGCCGCCCGAAAGCACCGGCGGCAGCGCCCCGATGCGGTCGCCGAGACCGACCCAGTGCAACAGTTCCACCACCTCGTTGCGATAGCTCGCTTCGTCTTTGCCCATCACCCGGAACGGCAGCGCGACGTTCTCGTAGGTCGTCATGTGGTCGAGCAGCCGGAAATCCTGGAACACGATGCCGATGCGCCGCCGCAAGGTGGCGAGCGAATCCTTGCTCAAGGTCGAGGTGTCGTGGTCGAAAACAGTCATCAGCCCCCGCGTCGGCCGCAGCGACAGGAACAGCAGGCGCAACAGCGAGGTCTTGCCCGCGCCCGACGGCCCGGTCAGGAACTGGAACGATTGCGGCTCGATCTGGAAGTTGAGGTCGCGCAGAACCTCCGGCCCCAGCCCATACCGCAACCCCACGTTCTCGAATCGGACCACGCCGTCTCCCCTTCGGGTCCGCTAGATTCTGAGCATAATCTTGTCCGAAAGCCGGTTTCCACCTTCGGGATCATGCTGCGCGATTCGCCCTGTGGCACAGGATAGCGGACACGGGCGGTGCAGGGCGTATTAACGCTGCATTAACCGGCCAGGGCACGCCGGCTTCGTGGTACCGGGGCAGTCCTCAGGCCGGCCTGAATTCTCATGGTTTCCGGTCCGTTAACGGACCGCTGGTACGGTCACGGCCAAAGCCAGACCATCGCGAATCGCCCAGGGAATCGACCCAGAACCAAGGCATTGTCACGTTAGCGCAGTAAAGGCGGTTTCGAGTTTAGACGGAGCCCGCTAAGTGATTGAAATGCTACAGCGCCATGG
>SHVN01000060.1 GCA_009694215.1 Xanthobacteraceae bacterium | reverse complement strand
TCAACCGCGGCAACCACCCGCTCGCGAAGATCGACAGAAAATGGCTTTCCCATCCATGCTGGCCTCCGATCCAGTCAGCATGTTGAATCAGAGCGCAGGCGGTTTAGGAAGCAAAATCCGATTCGGCCTTAAATCATCCCGCTCTAGCGCCCGTGCAGCGTCCCGGGCCGGCACCGTCGGTAGCGCCGCCGCCACTACCACCGGCCGCAGCAGCGCCACGGGCGGAGCCGCCGCGTGCCGCGCCGCGCGAGGAGCGCCGCGGTCAACGTCCGCCGGCTGCCGCCCCGCCCGCTGGACGTCCGGGCGAGCCGCCGCCGCAGGCCAAGCCGGTGCGTCCGATCACGCCACAGACACCGCCACCACCACCACCGGCGCAATCGCGGCAAGCGCCACCGCCACCGGCGGCCTCGCGCCCCGCGCCGCCGCCGCGTCCGGTGCCGCCCGCTGCCAAGCCGGCCGCGCCGCCACCGCCGCCTGCCGCAAGGCCGGCTCTGCCGCCCAAACCGCCTGAGGCCAAGAAGCCGCCTGAGGCAAAAAAGCCGGCAGTTCCGCCGAAGCCGGGCGAGAAGAAGCCCGAGGAGACGAAATAGCGGGAATTTATCCGCGCCAAAATAAAACGGGCGGCCGCAAGGGCCGCCCGTCGCATTTCAAGGCGCCTGCCATGAACCAGGCGGCGATTGCGAGGTCATCCGTGCACGCGCGCGCGGCTCAACGCACCAGCACGTTCTTGAACTGCCAGGGGTCGCGCTTGTCGAAGTCTTCCGGGAACAGACCGGGCCGGCCGGCGAGCGGCGTCCAGTCGGTGTAGGCCCCGATCACCGGCCCGAGATAAGGCGTCTGCACCTCGAGGCAGCGGCGGAAATCCATCTCGTCGGTCTCGACGATGCCCGCATTCGGGTTCTCCAGCGCCCACACCATGCCGGCCAGCACGGCGGAGGTCACCTGCAGGCCGGTGGCGTTCTGATACGGCGCGATCTCACGGGTCTCTTCGATCGAAAGCTGCGAGCCGTACCAATAGGCGTTCTTCTTGTGGCCATAGAGCAGCACGCCGAGCTCGTCGATGCCAGCGGAGATCTCGTGTTCGTCGAGAATGTGGATACTGGTCTGGCGCTTGCCGGACTGGCCGAAGACCTCATGCAGCGAGAGCACCGCATCGTTGCAGGGGTGATAGGCGTAGTGGCAGGTCGGCCGGTAAACGGTTTTGCGGCCATTGCGCAGGGTAAAGTAGTCGGCGATCGAGATCGATTCGTTATGGGTGACAAGGAAGCCATATTGCGCGCGCGCCGTCGGCGTCCATGACCGCACCCGCGTATTGGCGCCCGGCTGCGTCATATAGATCGCTGCCTGGCAGCCCGTTTTGTGCTTGTGGCCATTTCCCGGCATCCATTTCTCGTGCGTGCCCCAGCCCAGCTCGGCCGGCTGCATGCCCTCGGACATGAAGCCCTCGACTGACCAGGTGTTGACGAACACGTCTTGCGGCTTGGGCCGCTTGGAGACCTGGGTGTCACGCTCGGCAATATGGATGCCCTTGACGCCGGCCTTCTTGGCGAGCTGGCCCCATTCCTCGCGCGACTTCGGTTCCTTGAACTTGACGCCGACATCCTTGGCGACATTGAGCAGCGCCTGTTTGACGAACCAGGACACCATGCCCGGATTGGCGCCGCAGCAGGACACCGCGGTGGGACCGCCCGGTTTCTTGCGGCGGGCGGCCAGGACCAATTCACGCAGGGCATAGTTCGAGCGCGCCTCCGGTCCCAGTTTGGGGTCGAAGTAGAACCCCGGCCAGGGCTCGATCACAGTGTCGATATAGAGGGCGCCGATATCGCGGCAGAACTCCATGAGTTCGAGCGAGGAGGTGTCGACCGATACGTTCACGCAAAAGCCCTGGCCGCCGCCGGCGGTGAGCAACGGCGTCAGCAATTTGCGGTAATTGGTCTTGGTGACGGCCTCGTGGACGAAGCGGATGCCGCGCTCGTCGAGCATGCGGCGGTCCTTGTCCTCGGGGTCGACAACCACAAAACGCTTCTTGTCGTAGTGGAAATGGCGCTCGATTAGCGGCAGGGTGCCTTTGCCGATCGAGCCAAAGCCGATCATGACAATGGGGCCGGTGATACGGGCGTGAACGGGCCAATCGGTCATTTTTCAAAGCCTCCAGCAGCCTTTGGGTGATATCTGCCGCGGCGCGCGAACGGAAGGGAGGCGCCGGCGAATCCCGCGCGGCGTCCACGATTTTCTGCCTATTTTGTCAGGCGGCGCGGCTTTCCGGCATCGCCTGCATGCGGCCGGTCGCGCTTATCATTCCACGGGCGCCGTTGAGCGTGCCGGGCACAAGCTCAATCGCAAGCAGACGATGGCGCTCGACCGGCCCGGGCAGCCGGACAGCCGCGGTCTTTTCCGCCGTGAAGCCGAAACGGCTGTAATAGGGCGGACCGCCGACCAGGATGACCGCCTGATGGCCAAGCCGGCGGGCGTCAGTGATCGCCCGGCGCACCAAGGCCGCTCCGATGCCGCGGTTGCGGCAGGAGGGCTCGACGGCCACCGGGCCCAGCAGAAGAGCCGGCTGGCCGCTGCCGCAGGCGATGTTCCACAGTCGGGCGGTGCCGACCACGCGATTGCCGTCCACGGCCACGAAGGAGAGCCCATCGGCCGGCAGACGGTCGGCGCGCAGCCGCTCAGAGGTTTTCCGCCGCCGGTTGCGGCCAAAGACCTGGTCGAGCAGCGCCTCGCGAGCGCCGATGTCGGCGTTCAGTTCATGACGAATAGTGGTCATCGCAGTTCCTTCGCTACCCGGAACGCGCGCAAGCGCGCGCTCTCAAGCGCCGTCCGTTCGAAATGGAGGAAATAGGGAGGCGGCGTCAGCCGCCTCCGGTCGATGTCAGATGTGGTACGTCTTCAGCGGCTCGAAGCCGTTGAAGGCCACCGACGAGTAGGTCGCCGTATAGGCCCCCGTGCCTTCGATCAGCACCTTGTCGCCGATCTCAAGACTGATCGGGAGCGGGTAAGGCTGCTTCTCATACAGCACGTCCGCCGAGTCGCAGGTTGGTCCCGCCAGCACGCAAGGCGCCATGGCGTCGCCGTCCCGCGGGGTGCGGATCGGGTAGCGGATCGACTCGTCCATCGTCTCGGCCAGACCGCCGAATTTGCCGATGTCGAGATAGACCCAGCGCACGTCGTCTTCCTCGCTCTTTTTGGAGACCAGGACGACTTCGCTCTCGATCACGCCGGCATTGCCCACCATGCCGCGGCCCGGCTCGATGATCGTTTCCGGGATGCGGTTGCCGAAGTGCTTGCGCAGCGCCTTGAAGATCGCCGAACCATAGGTTTTCACCGACGGGACGTTCTTCAGGTATTTGGTCGGGAAACCGCCGCCCAGGTTGACCATGGCGAGGTTAATGCCGCGCTCGCCGCAGTCCTTGAACACGGCGGCCGCCGACGCGAGCGCACGGTCCCAGGCATGCTGGTTGCGCTGCTGGGAACCGACATGGAACGACACCCCATGCGGCTCCAGGCCGAGCTTGAGGGCGTGTTCCAGTACGTCCACGGCCATTCCCGGCTCGCAGCCGAACTTGCGCGACAACGGCCATTCGGCGCCTGCGCAGTCCGACAGGATACGGCAGAACACGCGGGAACCGGGCGCCGTGCGGGCGACCTTCTCCACCTCGGGCTTGCAGTCCACCGCATAGAGGCGGATGCCGAGCGCGAAGGCGCGGGCGATGTCCCGCTCCTTCTTGATCGTATTGCCATAAGAGATGCGGTCGGGCGTAGCACCCGCCGCCAGCGCCATCTCGATCTCGGCGACCGAGGCGGTGTCGAAGCAGGAGCCGAGCTTGGCCAATAGCGTCAGCACCTCCGGCGCCGGGTTGGCCTTCACCGCGTAGAACACACGGGTGTCGGGCAACGCCTTGGCGAAGGCATTGTAGTTGTCTTTCACGACATCGAGGTCGACGACTAGGCATGGCCCGTCGCCTTGACGCTTACGTAGGAATTCACGGATGCGCTCAGTCATTGGCGCATACTCCAGCTCAAAGGGACGGCAGTACCGTCCGTTTTCGCGATTTAGAGAGCCTGCCCGCCGGTGCGCGATGGGGACGCACCAATGGCGTGAGCTCTTAACCGCTATAGCTGCCTTGGCTTGGAGGGGAGACCCCGCCGCACTGCTGGCAAGATGGACAAGCCTCGTCGGTGACCCGTCGCTGGCTGTGGAAGGCCAGCAGAGACCAAAGAAGCCCGCTCCGTCGTTGCTTTAAGCCGCGTCCCCTGCTGAGAGCAGGGTGCGCCGGTTTCGCCTCCGGCTGCCGATCAGATTTCTTGAAGAAGCTTGCCTCTCTCGAAGCTTGCTATCCTCAGGCGGCTGGCCGGCCTCTTGTCCGGCTACCTACCGATCGACACACGGCCACAGGCACGTGCGAAATTGGGCAAAATTGAAATAACATTTTTTTCGCGCGATGCAAGCGAATTAGTTTGCCGCACGCAAAACTTCCTTAACTTTTTTGAATCGGCGCTTCGTCGCGTTCGCTCAGCCGCGCGCGGTGAACGGCTCGATGCGGTGCGCGTAGCGGACGAACTGCGCCATGACGACGACGCCGCAAAGCACGAAGATGCCGTCGAGGATTCGCTGGCCAAGGCTGCCGAGGTCGAACAGCGTGGCGAGCGCCCAGCTGCCGGCAAAGGCCGCGCCGAACACCTCGGCGCCGATCAGGATGGCGGCGCTGATAACCGTGATGACGTTGAGCCAGACGATGCGGCGGCCATTTAGGTCCATGCGTGCCTCCCATAAGATGATGGCAATCAACCCGAATTCGGCCGCCGGATCAAGTCCATAGCGGGCTGCATGACATTTGATCTTGCGCATGGCGAACGCCCGCTTGACGGGCGAAAGCGTGTTCCATGACAACGGCCAGCGCTCTCAATTATGTCCGGCCCCTGCTAGCGGGACCCGTAGCGGCGGGGCTGCTGGCGGGGTTTGCCGCCAAGCTTGCCGGCCTTGGCGCCTGGTCCGGCGCGATCTGGGCCGCCGTCACCTTACCGGTGCTGGTGGCGCTGGTGGTGGAGATCGTCACCAGCCTGCGGCGCGGGGATGTCGGGCTCGACATCGTCGCGGCGTTGTCGATGACGGCGGCGCTGGCGGTCGGAGAACACCTCGCCGCGGCCATCGTCGCGCTGATGTATGCCGGCGGGCAATATCTCGAGGCCTTCGCCGAGCGTCACGCGCGGCGCGAAATGACCGCCCTGCTGTCGCGGGTGCCGCGCACCGCGATTCGCCACCGGGACGGCCGGCTGGAGGAGGTGGAACTCGACCTCATCCTGCCCGGGGACCGGGTGCTGATTCGGCAGGGCGATGTGGTGCCAGTGGATGGAACGGTGGCCGAAGGCGTGGCGGTGCTCGACCAGTCGGCGCTGACCGGCGAGGCCATGCCGGTGCAGTTGAAGCCCGGCCAGGCGGCCTTAAGCGGTTCGACCAATGCTGGCGATGCCTTCGATCTGGTGGCCACGCGGCTGGCGGCGGACAGCACCTATGCCGGCGTCGTCCGCCTGGTGGAGGCGGCCCAGCGCTCGCGGGCGCCGATGTCACGCATGGCGGACCGCTACGCGATCGTCTTTTTAGGCGTCACCGCGGTGCTGGCCGGGGCGGCCTGGTGGCTGACCGGCGATCCGGTGCGGGCGGTGGCCGTGCTGGTGGTGGCGACGCCCTGTCCGCTCATTCTGGCGGTCCCGGTGGCCATCGTCGCGGGACTATCGCGGGCCGCCAAGCTCGGCATTCTGATCAAGGGCGGCAAGGCGATCGAGACCCTGGCGCGGGTGCGCGCGCTGGTCATCGACAAAACGGGTACGCTGACCGTCGGTGAGGCCAGGATCGTCGCGATTCGGGCCGCCGACGGCGCCTCGCCCGACGAGCTGCTGCGTATCGTCGCCTCGCTAGACCAGGCCTCCAAGCACATCATCGCGCAGACCATCGTTGCCGAGGCGCGCAACAAAGGTCTGGCCCTGTCGATCCCGTCCGAGGCGGTGGAGACGCCGGGCGAGGGCATCGTCGGCCGGGTCGAGGGCCGCCAGATCGTGGTTGGGGGTTCCCGTTTTGTGGCGGCCAGGATCGCCGGCGCCGACCCCGCGACGCTTGGAACCCTTGGCGGCGACCGGGCGCCCGGCGCGCTCGTGGTCGCCGACGGCCACCTGCTCGGCGAACTGATTCTCGCCGACGAACTGCGCGCCGGTACCGAACAACTCTTGCGGGCGCTGCGCGGCCTCGGCATCGAGCGCATCGTGCTGGCGACCGGGCGACCGGCACGAGGTCGCCAAATTCTTCAGCGCTGGCCTGTCGATCGATCTGGTGCGCTCGGAACTCACGCCCGACCAGAAAATCCTGGTGGTGCTGTCGGAGCGCAAGAGCGGCCCGGTGATGATGATCGGGGACGGCGTCAACGATGCGCCTGCGCTGGCCGCCGCCGATCTTGGGCTGGCGATGGGCGCCAAGGGGGCCGCCGCGAGCGCCGAAGCCGCCGATGTGGTGCTGCTGGTCGATCAGCTCGACCGCGTGGTCCCTGCGATCCAGATCGCGCGGCGCTCGCGCACCATCGCCCTGCAAAGCGTCGTTGCCGGCATCGGCTTGTCCTTCGTGGCCATGATCGCGGCGGCGTTCGGCTACATCGCGCCGGTCGAGGGCGCGCTGTTGCAGGAGGCGATCGACGTGGCGGTCATCTTCAATGCGTTGCGGGCGTTGCGCGGGTGAGGTGAGGACCGTAGATAGGTCGGATGACCGACCCACAGTCCGCCATCCATAACCCGTTGCTGGCCGAATGGACCGGCGCCTTCGGCCTGCCGCCGTTCGACGCGATTGGCCCGGATACTTTCCGCCTGGCCTTCGATCACGCCTTGGCCGCTCACCGTGCCGAGATTGACGCCATTGCCGCCAACAAGGCGCAGCCTAGCTTCGCCAACACCATCGAGGCGCTAGAGCGCAGCGGGCGCGCGCTCGATCGGGTCTCCAATGTCTTCTTCGTACTGGCCGGGGCCGATACCGGCGATGCCATCGAGGCTATCGAGCGCGATGTCTCGCCGCTGCTCGCCCGCCACAGCAATGCGCTCTATCTCGACCGCGTGCTCTATGCCCGCATCGGCGATCTCTATCAGCGCCGCGACGCCCTCGGCCTTTCGCCTGAGCAGGCCCGCGTGCTCGACCGCTATCACACCCGTTTCGTGCGCGCCGGCGCCGCGCTCGACAAGCCGGCGCAGGACCGGCTCGCCGCCATCAACGAACGGCTGGCGAGTCTCGGCACCCAGTTCGGGCAAAACGTGCTGGCGGATGAGAAGTCCTATGCCTTGTTGCTGGAGGAGCGCGACCTCGCAGGCCTGCCCGATTTCGCCCGCGCCGCGGCTGCTGCTGCAGCGCAAGAACGCGGCCAGTCCGGCAAATACGCCATTACGCTCGCGCGCTCGTCCTGCGAGGGATTCCTGCAATTTTCCGCACGCCGCGATCTGCGCGAGAAAGTCTTCCAGGCCTGGATCAAACGTGGCGAGAATGGCGGCACGACCGACAACCGGGCGGTCATCGCCGAAATGGTGGGTTTGCGCGCCGAGCGGGCCAAGCTACTCGGATACAAGACCTTCGCCGACTACCGGCTCGACGATCAGATGGCCAAGACCCCGCAGGCGGCGCGTAAGCTGCTTGACGAGGTCTGGACCCGCGCCCGCAGCAAGGCGGTGATCGATCGCGATGCGTTGCAAAAATTGATCGCTGACGAGGGCGGCAATTTCGCGCTGGCGCCCTGGGACTGGCGCTACTACGCCGAGAAACTGCGCAAAGCGAAGTACGATTTGGACGAAGCCGAGATCAAGCCGTATTTTCAACTCGACAAGATGGTGGAGGCCGCTTTCGAGACGGCGCGCCGGCTGTTCGGGCTCTCGTTTACGCCCGCCGCCGTGCCGCTCTATCACCCGGACGCGCGCGCCTGGGAGGTGAAGGACGCGGAAGGCCGTCACGTCGGCCTGTTCATCGGCGATTATTTCGCGCGCGCATCCAAGCACAGCGGCGCCTGGATGACCTCGCTGCGCGACCAGGAGAAATTGATCGGCGATATTCACCCCATCATTCTCAATGTCTGCAATTTTTCCAAACCGGCGGTGGGCGAGAAGGCTTTGCTGTCGTTCGACGACGCGCGCACGCTGTTTCACGAATTCGGTCACGGCCTGCATGGGCTGTTGTCGAACGTGACCTATCCGCTGCTCGCCGGCACTTCCGTGTCGAGCGATTTCGTCGAACTGCCCTCGCAGCTTTACGAGCACTGGCTGGAAGTGCCGGCGATTTTGCAGAAATACGCTTTGCATGCGCGCACCGGCGCGCCGATGCCGAAACCGCTGCTCGACCGGCTGCTGGCGGCGCGCAACTTCAATCAGGCCTTCTCTATCGTCGAATTCACTGCCAGCGCGCTGGTCGATCTCGATATTCATTCGACATCCGACACAGCCGCACTCGATGTCAGCGCGTTCGAGCGCAAGAGCCTCGATGCGGTCCACATGCCGGCGGAAATCGTCATGCGTCACCGCCTGCCGCATTTCCAGCATCTGTTCTCCGGCGGCGGCTATGCGGCAGCCTATTACTCCTACATGTGGTCGGAGGTGCTGGACGCCGACGCCTTCGAGGCCTTCGCGGAGACCGGCAACGCCTTCGATCCTGCCACCGCGCAGCGGCTGCGCGAATTCATCTACAGCGCCGGCAACCTGCGCGATCCGATTGAGGCCTATACGGCGTTCCGCGGCCGGCTGCCGGCGGTCGATGCGCTGCTCAAGAAGCGCGGATTGACAGACGCCGTGCCGGCATGAACCTCCACACCGCCGGACACCGCCGCGGCGTCGTCTGCGCGCCGCATGCCTTAACCGTCGAGGACGGCCGTCATATTCTCGCCGAGGGCGGCAACGCCATCGAGGCCATGATCGCGATGGCGGCCTCGATCGCCGCTGTCTATCCGCACATGAACCATGTCGGCGGCGACGGCTTCTGGCTGATCCGCGAGCCGTCCGGCCGCGTGCGCGCCATCATGGGCAGCGGCCGCGCCGGGGCGAAAGCGACACGGCAATTTTATCGCGACGCGGGCCAGCATGAAATCCCATCGCGCGGGCCGCTGGCCGCGCTCACCGTGCCGGGTGCGGTGGCGAGTTGGATGCTCGCGCTCGATGCCGCCAAAGCGCAAACCGGTAAAGGCACGCGCGCCAAGCTGCCGCTGCATGTGCTGTTCGAAGCCGCTATCCGTCGCGCCCGCGAGGGCTACAGCGTGATGCCGAGCCAGGCGCGGCTGACGGTCGAAAAATACGCGGAATTGGAAACCGTGCCGGGCTTCATGCAAGCCTTCCTGATTGACGGCAAAGCGCCGGAGGCGGGCTCAGCGCTCAAGCAAACGGCGTTTGCCGCCACGCTCGATCAGCTCGCGCAAGCCGGGCTCGACGATTTTTATCGCGGCGATGTCGGCCGCGAGATCGCCGCCGATCTGGAGCGCATCGGCAGTCCGGTGACGCGCGCCGATCTGGAAAAATTCGAGGCGAGGATCGCCGAGCCGCTCAGCATCCAGATTGGCGCGGGCACGCTGTATAATACGCCGCCGCCGACGCAAGGCATGGCCTCGCTGATGATCCTGGCGCTGTTCGATCGCCTGCGCGTCACCAAGGGCGAAAGCTTCGAACACCTCCACGGCCTGGTCGAAGCCACCAAGCGAGCCTTCCGCGTGCGCGACCGCTACGTCACCGATCCTGACAGAATCGACGGCAATCTCACCCATTTTCTGGCACCGAAATTTCTCGACGCCGAAGCTGGAAAAATCGATTCCAAGAAAGCAGCGCGCTGGCCGGCACCCAACGGGGAGGGCGACACGGTCTGGATGGGCGCGGCGGATGCCAACGGCCTGGTGGTCTCCTACATCCAGTCGCTCTATTGGGAATTCGGCTCCGGCTGCGTGCTGCCCAAAACCGGCGTGCTGATGCAGAACCGCGGATCGAGTTTTTCGCTCGATCCGAAATCGGTGAACGCGCTGGAGCCCGGCCGCCGCCCGTTCCACACGCTCAATCCGGCGCTGGCCGCGCTCAAGGACGGCCGCGTCATGGCCTATGGCACGATGGGCGGCGACGGCCAGCCGCAGACGCAAAGTGCCGTGTTCACCCGGCACATTATCTTTGGCCAGCCGCTTGAGCGCGCGCTCGATGCGCCGCGCTGGCTATTGGGGCGCACCTGGGGATCGAGCCACACCAATCTGCGGCTGGAGTCCCGCTTCGATGACGGACTGGTCGACCGCCTGATGTCGGCCGGCCACGATGTCGCGGTGCTGGACGAGGCCTATTCCGACACCATGGGTCACGCCGGCGCTGTCATATTGCATGCCGATGGCACACTGGAGGGCGGCCACGATCCGCGTGCCGATGGCGGCGCGGCGGGCGCGTAGCGCCGAGTAACCGCAATATTGTTACACGCCCCCATTCCGCCGCACTCTATGATATTGTGCCGCCCATGACCGCTTCGATCCGCATGCTTCTTGCCGCCCTGCTGAGCCTGGCCTTTGCCGCGCCTGCATTGGCGCATCCGCATGTCTGGGTGACGATGAAGAGCGAAGTGGTCTACTCCCCCGACGGCAGCGTCACCGGCATTCGTCACGCCTGGTCCTTCGACGACATGTTTTCGGCCTTTGCCACGCAAGGACTGGACAGCAAGGAGAAGGGCAAGTTCACCCGTGAGGAACTCAGCGCCCTCGCCAAGGTCAATATCGAGTCGCTCAAAGAATTCGACTATTTCACTTATGCGACCGCCGACGGCGTGAAGGCGCCAATGACCGATCCACTGCCGGACTATTGGCTCGACTTCACGGACCAGGTACTCACGCTGCACTTTACCTTGCCGTTCAAGACTCCGGTGAAGGCGAAGGAGCTGAAGGCCGACATCTACGATCCGTCGATTTTTGTCGACTTCTCCTTTGACAAGAAGGCGCCGGTGAATCTGGTCGGCGCGCCCGTCGGCTGCAAGCTCGACGTGGCGTTGCCGCGCGAAATGACTTTCGCGGAAGGCAAGAAGCTCAGCGAAATTCCGGCCGATCAGCCCAATACGTCGATGGCGTGGGGAGCGCAATTTGCCAACAAGATTTTGGTGCATTGTCCGTAAATCCCCGGTGCGTTGCGTCCTCGTTGCGGTCGGCATTCTGCTGGCGCTCGCTGTGCTCGACGCCGCGCTGGCACAGCCCTTCGGCATGACGCGCCCACAAGCGCCGCCCGAAATCGGCGGTTTCAGTGGCTGGGTGTTCGCCAAGCAGGCCGAATTCTACCGCATGATGTCGGGCGCCATTCGCGCCGCCAAGGCCGACGGCAGCGCCGCCTATACGCTGCTCGGCATCTCGTTTCTCTACGGCATCTTCCACGCCGCCGGCCCCGGCCACGGCAAGGCGGTGATCTCGTCTTATCTGGTCGCCAATGACGAGACCTGGCGGCGCGGCATTGTGCTGTCCTTTGCCTCCGCCATTCTGCAAGCGGTCACGGCCATTGCCATTGTCGGCATCGCCGCCGTGCTGCTAGGGGCCACCGCCAAGGCGATGGGCGATACCGTCCGCGTCATCGAGATTGTGAGCTACGCGCTGATCGTCCTGATCGGGCTGCGGCTGCTCTGGGTGAAGGGCCGCGCCTTCCTGCATTTGTTGCGGCCGCACGCCCACGAGCATCACGATCACGGCCACGCGCACGATCATCACCACAATCACGCCGGTGAAGCCCATGCCTGGGGCCATGCCCACGCGCCGGAGCCGAACGAGCTCGCCGGCCGCCATTGGTGGAAGCGCGGGCTGTCGGCGATTGTCGCGGTCGGGTTGCGGCCCTGCTCGGGCGCGATCATCGTGCTGGTGTTTGCACTCGCGCAAGGCATGTTCTGGATCGGCGTCGCCTCGACCTTCGCCATGGGGCTCGGCACCGCGATCACGGTCGCATTCATCGCCACGCTCGCGGTCGGCGCGCGCGGCCTGGCAGGGCGGCTGGCCAAGGCCAAGCCCGGCGGCGGCATGCTCATGCTGCGTGGATTGGAAACGGGCGCTGCCGCCTTGCTGGTCGTGTTCGGCGTGGCTCTGCTCACCGGCTATATGGTGAGCGAGCGGCTGATGGCGTTCTAACGGAAGTCGTCGGCGCACAACTCAATCGGCTTGCCATGCGGCGTGCGGTCGCAGGCATGGTCCCAGGCATCGCGGGTGCGATGGAGGATCGCTTCCGTCGCGACGCCCTTGTCCGCCACCAGTTTTTCCAGCGCGGCCAGCCAGTGCGAATAATAGGTCTCGCCGGTGTCGGGATCGCCGGCGGCTTGCGCGCGCTTGATTTGCTTGGCGAGTGCCGCCGCCCATTCGCTCCAGGTGAACAGGCCACGTTCGTGCAGCGCCAGCGTCATGGCGAAGGCCTGCGCCTCCCACGGCTCGCGGAATACCGGCCCATCGGCATCGCGCGGAATGCTTGGCACTTCTTGGGTTGCGCGGGTTGCTGCGGCTTGGTCGATCATGCTTGCTCCAGATAGGGCTCCCAGGCGTCGACCGAGACCTTCACGCTCGGGTCGGCATCGGCGCCCCACAATTCACAGGCCTCGAAGCGCACGGTGTAGAGCCATTGCGGATTTTCGCCGGCGCCTAAGGCGTTGCTGTCGGGAAAAACGTGGCAGCCGATGACGCGTTCGATCACGCCGGCATGGCCGCGCACATAGCGCGGCAGCCGCGTGTGGGTGAGAGGATTGATATTTTTTGCGCGTACTTTGTCGCCGGTTTTGAATTTTGCCGCGGTGTTGGTCTCGCGTTCGGTCGGCCCACCGCGATAGAGCGCCTTCGCGACGTCGCCGGGAGACAGCGTCTGCTTGACCGGCTTCGGGGGGTGCAATGAATGGCCGGCGTCGATCTCTTCGTCCGCCACCAGGCCGCGCTCTTTAGACATCTGCTCAAGCGCGGCGAACCAGATCTGATAGTAGCTCATCGCCAGATATTCGCCCGGCGGGCGGTTCTCGCGCGTGAAGCGCCCCATATCGATGTTCCAGCCGCCCGGCATGCCCATCGCGAGCGTGAGCGCGAATGCGCGCTTCTCCCATTCGGCATGAAATACTGGCTCGTTGCGCTCCGGCTCGACTGGGCCGTGGCCATGCGTGCCGCCGAGGTCTTGCGCGCCGTTCACTTGGCGATGTCCTTCGGTTGCTTCGCCAGCCCGGTGCCGATCATGGAATCGCGCGTGACCAGGTCTGCGAGTTTGTCCTCGCTCCAGCCGTCGGTGCCAGCCGGACGCACCGGCACCACGAGGTAACGAATCTCGGCTGTGGAATCCCACACGCGGATGTCGGTGTCCTTCGGCAGCGTCACGCCGAAATCGGCGAGCACGCCGCGCGGGTCGGCGACCGCGCGCGATCGATAGGGCGCCGATTTGTACCAGACTGGCGGCAGGCCAAGCACCGGCCACGGATAACAAGAGCACAGAGTGCACACGACCATGTTGTGCTGCTTTGGCGTATTCTCCAGCGCGACGATGTGCTCGCCCTGGCGCCCGGCATAACCGAGTTCGCCGATCGCCGGCGTGGCGTCCTTCAAGAGCCGCGCGCGGTAGGCCGGATCGGCCCAGGCCTTGGCCACGACGCGGGCGCCATTGCGCGGACCCACTTTCTTTTCATAGGTCTCGATCAGCAGGTCGAGCGCGGCCGGGTCGACATAGCCCTTTTCGGTGAGCACGGTTTCCAGCGCGCGCACGCGCAATTCGGTTTCCGTGAGTTCCGAATGGTCGTGATCGTGGTGGTGGCCGTCGTGCCCGGACATGGCCACACTATAAGCAAAACACCCGCCTTTGTGCCATCATTGGCGCCAAGCGTTTTGGGCGCTAGCGCTGAATTCAGAGCCAAATCCACTCGATAACAATCCACAGCCAAATGATGCCTGCGAACAGAAGCGAAAAGCCGACCGCGGCCGAACCCATATCCTTGATCCGGCCGATGGCCGGATCCGGTTCGCCGGTGATGCGGTCGCAGAGCTTCTCGATGGCCGTATTGAGCAACTCGACCACCATGACAAAAATAAGCGAGCCGACCAGGGCCAATCGCTTGGAAAAATCCGGCGTCAAAATCAGCGAAAGCGGGATCGCGGCCGCCAGCAGCACCAGTTCCTGGCGAAAGGCCAATTCCGATTGCGTTGCGGCAACGATGCCCTTCCAGCTATTGGTGAACGCGCGCCAAATATGTTTCAAGCAATCCCCGCCTGGTACAAGGCGGGCAACCTAGCCAGCATCTTTTTTAGTGTCCATCCCACTGCGGCGTGGAATAGTGTCGCCGAACGATAAAAAAGAGGGTGCTGAATGAAAGCCGCCGAGATGTTCAGCCTGAAGGGCCGCGTGGCGCTGGTGACCGGCGCGTCGAGCGGCCTGGGCCGGCAATTCGCCAAGGCCTTGGCGGACAACGGCGCGGCGGTCGCATTGGTGGCGCGGCGGGCCGGCCGGCTGGCCGATTTGCAGAAATCGATTGAAGCCGCCGGCGGCCGCGCGATGGCCGTTGAGGCCGACGTCACCGACCGCACCGCCATGGCGCGCGTCTTCGACGCCGCCGAGAAAGCCTTCGGCACCGTCACCATCCTGGTCAACAACGCCGGCGTCGCGCAATCCGGCCGCGCCACCGACATGGCGGCCGAGGAATGGCGCAAGGTGCTCGCCACCAATCTCGACGCGGTATTTTTCTGCGCCCAGGAGGCGGCACGCCGCATGCTGGCGGCTAAGACGCCGGGCGCGATTATCAACATCGCTTCGGTGCTGGGGCTGAGCGTCGCCAAGGGCGTCGCGGCCTATGCCACCGCCAAGGCCGGCGTGGTGCAGCTCACCAAGGCGATGGCCGTGGAGCTCGCGTTCAAGGGCGTGCGGGTCAATGCGATTGCGCCCGGCTGGTTCGTCACCGAGATGAACGAGGAATATCTCGCCAGCGAAGCGGGCGCCGCGATCAAGCGCGAGATTCCGATGGGCCGTTTCGGCAAGGAAGGCGATCTCGATGGCGCGCTGCTGCTGCTTGCGTCGGACGCCGGCCACTACATCACCGGCGCCACCATCGTGGTCGATGGCGGGCAGGTGGTGGCGATCAGGGGATAAGGGGACGACCCATGGACTTCACACTCTCTCCCGAAATCGAATCGCTGCGCCTGCGCGTGCGCGCTTTCGTCGAGGAGCACGTGCTGCCGCTGGAAGCCGATCCGGCCAACTTCGCCGACCACGAAAACATTCCGGAAGACCGGCTTGAGCTCGTGCGCGCGAAAGCGAAAAAGGCCGGCCTGTGGGCGCCGCAGTCGCCGAAAGAATTCGGCGGCATGGGGCTGCCGATTGTCGCCTGGGCCGCGATCTACGAAGAGGCGGCGCGTTCGATCTTCGGCCCGCTGGCGATCCATTGCATGGCGCCGGATGACGGCAACATGAACCTGCTCGCCAAAACCGGCACGCCGGCGCAGAAGGAAAAATGGCTGCGCCCCATCGTCGACGGCAAAGTGCGCTCGGCTTTCGTGATGACCGAGCCCGCGCCCGGCTCGGGCTCCGATCCCGGCATGATGCTAACGCGCGCCGAGAAGAAAGGCGACCGCTACATCGTGCGCGGCCGCAAATGGTTTATCACCGGCGCCGACGGCGCAGCCCACTTCATCCTGATCGCGCGCACCTCGAACGATGCCCGCAATGGGCTGACGGCGTTTCTTTATCACAAGGATCAGCCCGGCTGGAAAATCCTGCGCCGGATTCCGATCATGGGACCGGAGGAGCACGGGGGCCACTGCGAGCTGGAATTCGACGGGCTGGAAATTCCCGCTGAGAATGTCCTGATGAAGGAAGGCGACGGCTTGCGCGTCACGCAAATCCGGCTTGGACCGGCGCGGCTGACGCATTGCATGCGCTGGCTCGGCTTTGCCAAGCGCTGCATGGAGATCGCACAGGACTATGTCGGGCGGCGCGAAGGCTTCGGCATCAAGCTCGCCGACCGCGAAAGCGTGCAGATCAAATTGGGTGAAGTCGCGCACCAAATCGAGATCGGCCGGTTGCTTACCATGCACGCGGCCTGGAAGCTCGACCAGGGCGAGCGCGCGCGCAAGGAAGTCTCGATGGCGAAGGTCCAGGTCGCCGACACGCTGCACAACGCGGCCGACGTCGCGATCCAGGTCAATGGCGCGCGCGGCTATTCCAAGGATACGATCCTGGAATGGGTCTACCGCTATGCCCGCTCGGCGCGGCTGGTCGATGGCGCGTCCGAGGTGCACAAGATGGTGCTGGCGCGCTTCATGCGCGAGGAAGGCCGCGACTTCTGGAAGTGGGGCTAGCGCGCGCTCAGTTCCGGTAACTCGTATCGATATTGTCGAGCATGCGCAGATAGGCCGCCCAGTCGTGGCTGCCGCGGCCGGCGTCGTGATGCTCGTATTGCTCGGCCGTCTTGGCGCAGACCGCGGGCGGAATCTCGACCAGCTCGCCTTTGGTCGCCTCCAGTTTCATCTGGATGTCGACGGCGTCGAGCAGCGCCTTCATCAGCACGAAGGACTCGCGCGCGGTTTTGCCGACCGTGAGCAGCCCATGATGGTTCATGATCATCGCGCGGTTCTTGCCGAGGTCCTTGTTGATCCGTTCGCGCTCGGCGAAATCCTCGGTGATGCCCTCATAGGCGTGATAGCCGATGCGCTGATAGAAACGGATCGCCTGCTGCGACACCATGCGCAAGCCCCCTTTAAGGGCGCCGATCGCCATGCCGTTATTGGTATGGACATGCACCGCGCAATTCACGTCCGCCCGCGCGCCCAGCACGCCGCCATGCAGCGTGAAGCCCGGCCGGTTGACGCCGGACTTTTCGTCCAGGTCTTCGTCCATCGAGACTTTCGCGAGATTGGAAGCGGTCACTTCGGTGTAGAGCAGGTCGTGCTTCTTCATCAGGAACATGCGTGGCTCGCCCGGCACCCGCATGGAGGAATGGTTGTAGATCACGTCGTCCCAGCCGTAATGCGCGGTTAGCCGATAGACCGCAGCCAGATCGACCCGCGCCTGCCATTCACCCTGTGAAATTCCGGCCGGAATCGCGTCGGAAACTTTGGCATGTTTGTTCATGGGGCGTCCTCCAATTTGCGCGCAGACTATCACAGTGGCTGCGCTTGGCCAGATCGCAAAGCGCCGATATAGAGAGCCTATGGCAAATCCGATCAAAATCCGCATGGGCGGCTACGGCCCGCCCACCACCGGTTTCAGCAAATCGCTGAAATTCATCGGCGACAAATTAGCGGCTGAATTCGGCAGCCGCGTCGCCATTGAATACATCTGGAACATCATGGACCACGGCCACAAGGCCGAAGACATCCTCACATTGGTCGAGAACGGCGAGATGACGCTCGGCTACCAGTCGTCGAGCTATTTGACCGACCGCGTGCCGGAACTGGGCTTCGTCGATCTGCCGTTTTTGTTTGCCAGCAACGCGCAGGCGCGCGCGGCCATGGACGGCAAGCTCGGCGTATTTCTGGCGCGCAAAATAGAGGAACGCATCAATTACTGCATCCTCGGCTGGTTCGAGAACGGCTTCCGTCACATCTCGAACAAGCTGCGGCCGATCCATCTGCCCGCCGACATGAAGGACATGAAAATCCGCGTGCTGCCGAGCGAGATACAGAAGCGCACCTTCGAACTGCTCGGCGCCAAGGCCATGCGTATGGACCTGACCGAAGCGATCAGCATGATCAAGGCCGGAACCTTGGACGCGCAGGAAAATCCGCTCGCCAATACCGTCACCTATGGCGTGCACAAATTTCACAAGTTCCACACGCTCACATCGCATTTCTATATTTCGCGGCCGATCTTTTTTCACCGCACCACGTTCGACGTCTGGCCGGACGATCTCAAGCGCGCGATGCAAAAAGCCGTGACCGAGGCGGTGGCATTCCAGCGTAAGCTCGCGGTCGAGGAAAATGAGCAGTCACGTAAAGCAATCGAAGACGCCGGCTGCGAAATTGTCGAGCTTAATGCCAAGGAACATGCGGCGTTTGTCGACGCCGTCGCGCCGCTGCTTGCCGACGCGCGCACGATGTATGGCGAGGAAATGTTCAAGCTGGTGCCGCGCGCATGCGCTGGCGCACGACCAGCCATCCGACCACGAGCATATTGAGGATGTTGGCGCCGACCCCGGTGGCGAAAGCCGGCGCGTAATAGCCGAAATGGTCGTACAGCAATCCGGCGGCCCAGCCGCCTAAGGCCATGCCCAAGCCGCTGAACAACAGCAGCGTCGGAATTCGCCACGAGGCTTCCGAAGCCGGAAACAATTCGTACAGCGCCAGCACATAGGCTGGAATAATGCCGGAAAAGCCGAGACCGAAGGCGGCGGCCACGGTGAACAGGCCGACCTCGTCCTGCGTGAACAGGAAGGCCGCCATGGCGCAAGCCTGCCAGGCCGATCCGATCAGCACGGTGGCAAGCCCGCCGATGCGGTCGGAGATCGCGCCCCAGATTTGCCGGCTGAGGAATGCGGTGCCGAGCAGCACCGATAGCATCAGCGCGCCGATCGACCGGCTGATGCCGAGATCGCTGCAGAAGGCGACCAGATGGCCCTGCGGCATGGACATCGGGATGCAGCACAAAACCGCTGCGGCGCACATCATCGCGAACACCACATTGGGCGGCAGGCCGAGCACGTGCGCTTTGGGCGCCGTGCTTTCTGATAGCGTGACCGGCGCAATGACTTCCGGCGCCGTGCGGAAATAAATCAATGCGAGCGGAACGATGACGGCGATCTCGGCGACCGCATACCACAGCATCGCCTGCCGCCAGCCGAAATCGGCGATGGCGCGTTCGAACACCGGCGGCCACAGCGCGCCGGCGAGATAACTGCCGCTGGAAATCAGCGCCAGTGCCGATCCGCGCCTGCGGTCAAACCAGCGGCTGACATAGATGTACATCGGTGCATTGATGCCGCCGAGCCCGATCAGGCCGATGAACAGTCCGTGTCCGATCCACAGCGGCCAGGGCGGACCCAAGGTCGAAATCGCGAGACCAAGCCCGATCATCAGCGCGCCGAAGATCACGGTCCAGCGCGTGCCGACCTTGTCGGCGATGCGGCCCATCAGGATGCCGCCGATGCCACCGCCGAGCCAGGCCAGCGCGCTGGCGAGCGCTGGAATCGAGCGCGTGCCGCCGACCTCGCCGGCGATATCCTTGAGCGCCACCGCGGTGATCCAGGCGGCGCCGAACGACATCGCCATGATGAACAGCGCTACCGAGGCGACGACCCACGACGACTTGCTCTCAACGGACGATGAGGGGGATTGCATTAATGTGAAACCCGGCTGGCCGCCCCCTATTGCAGACCGCACCAGATTTGACCACCCATGCCTGCGCGGGGTCGGCCATGCCTGCTGCGTTGCGCCAAAATGAGCGAAACCGCGCTTGGCTGAAATTTCCTTCTACACCATGCGCCGATAACGAAATTGACCGCAGGGTCTTGAGATGACAGGTTTTACGGGCATTTTTTCGGTTTTG